>JBBRLA010000164.1:0-13695 GCA_038231615.1 Polyangia bacterium
GACGCTCCGATCGTGCCTGCCTGAGCTCGCAGCGCAACCGTCACGGCCCCCTTCGCCTCACCCTTGAGACTCCGCGGAGCACAACGCGCATGCTCGCCGCATCCTGGCGCGTCTCCGCTACCGCTTTTCGGCGATGGTCTCGCTAGACCTCACTCAGGCCCCGTCGGATCTGCCGTTGGCTGTGCCGCCAAGTAGAAGTTTCCTTGCAAATCAGTGATGACATCACTAAATTTACAGGTATGTACCTTCACCGGCAGCAGACCGAACGGCTGCGGAAGCTGATTCAGTTCTTTCCCGCCGTGGTCATCACCGGTGCTCGGCAGGTGGGAAAGAGCACCTTCATCAAGCACGTTCTCGGCGCGCAGGCCGCCTATGTGGAGTTCGATCCGGTCGTCGACGTGGAAAATGCCCGCCAGGATCCGGATCTCTTCCTCAACAATCGCGCGCCGCCGCTGATTCTCGACGAGATCCAATATGCGCCCGAGGTGGTGGCGGCCATCAAGCGCCGCATCGACAAGGACCGGAGCCCGGGGCAGTACGTCCTCACCGGCTCTCAGCAATGGGGCGTCCTGCGCTCTATGGCCGAGAGCCTGGCGGGACGGGCGGTCTTTTTGGACATGGACAGCTTCTCGCTCGCCGAGATCGCCCAATCTCCGGTGCCGCCCTGGCTCCTGTCCTGGCTCGACGGCCCCGATCGCTTTCTCTCGCAGCGCCCCTCCCGTCTGCCCCTGAAGGGTACGCTCTATGAACACCTGTGGCGAGGGTTTCTGCCCGAAGCCCAGTTCCTGCCGCTGGATCTCCTGCCGGACTTTCACCAGGCGTATGTGCGGACCTATATCGAACGAGACGTGCGGCTTCTGGCGGATGTGTCTGACTGGCAGCTTTTCGGCCGGTTCGTCCGCCTTCTCGGGGCCCTGAGCGCGCAAGAGATCAATTACAGCCAGATCGGTCGGGAACTTGGGATCACCCCCCAGACTGCCCGGCGCTGGCTCGACGTGCTGCGGGCCACCTTCCAGTGGTTCGAGGTGCCGGCCTACGAGGGCAACGCGATCAAGCGGGTCAGCGGCAGACCGAAGGGATATTTCGCGGATACCGGGGTGGCATGCATGGCGCAGGCCATTTCATCGCCCAACGCCATCGCCAGCCACCCGCTATGGGGCGCGCTCTTCGAGACCGCGATCGCATGCGAGGTGCGCAAGCAGTGCGCGCTGATGTCACCGCGCCCTCAACTCTATCATTACCGCTCGCGCGGGGGCGCCGAGGTCGACCTCCTTTTGGAGCGGGATGGCACGTTCTTTCCGATCGAGATCAAGGCCAAGAGCCATCCCGGCCGCGGCGATACCCGGGGAATCACCGCCTTTCGCGAGGCCCACCCCCATCTCAAGATCGAGCACGGCCTGGTTCTGGCCCCCTGCGAGACGATGTATCCCCTCTCCGACCGGGACCACGCCGTCCCGTGGGACCTCGCCGGGGTGGTCGGTTGTCCCCCAGGCATTGATCTCGCATCTTCCGACCCGTAATGAAAACAACGAAATCCCGCCTGCGAGCCATCGTCCGGCGGACTCCCCCCAAGGTACCGCCGCATTTCATCGCGGCGGTGCCTGGGTCAACCCTCATCAACTCACCTCGCCCAGATCCACCCACACCTGGGTCAGGGCGGATCGGCAAAGTCCGCGGGCGGATCGGCAGAGTCCGCAGCAAAATCCGCAGGCGGGTTGGCCCACTCCGCAGCCAGATCGGCAACCTCCGCGGGCGGGTCGGCCTCTTCAGAATCAAGGACTTCGGTTTCCTGGCGACATGTGGGTGATCACGTTGCACGCGTAGGTCTTGCCGCCGCCGGGGGCGCTGAGGAGCGGGGCGAGGGAGGGCGCTGCCTGAAAGGCTGGCCTTGAAGCCGTACTGGGAAAACCCGCCGTACGGAATTTTAGGGGGGGTGATGGAGACGTCGGTATCATTTGAAACCCGGTCCGCGCCATCGCCCTACCCGACCGTCCTGATCACCGCAGCGCCCGCGTGATATAAGCCGGTCATGGAGCGATTCTTCAACACCGAGGGCCCGTGCGAGCCTTCCCGTCACTACATGCTCCCCCCGCTTGCGCGCCTGCCGACAATCCAGCGCCTCATCGACCGCGGCAAGTATCTGGTCTTGCACGCACCTCGTCAGTCGGGCAAGACCACGGCCCTTCGTGCACTGGTCCATGACCTGAACCACAAGGGCCGTTACCTCGCTGCCGTTGTGACCATGGAGGTGGGCGCGCCCTTCACGGACGATATCTCCCAGGCAGAGCGTCTGGACCAAGAGCGGCCGAGCGAACGAATCAAGGAGCGGCTGGACGCCCAAGAAAAGACGCATTTTCAGGACCAACGACGATTCATGTCGGATCTGAAGGAGCCGGAGTTCTATCTTCCGGATGATCCGCTGGGCATGATCGTTTCATTCCTTGGAGACGAAGCAGCGGCGCGGTGGCTCTATCTGGGCGCGGTGTTCGTTCGTCCCGTCTTGGCCTTTCCTGAGGGGTCTTTTGAACACCGGGAAGTCGATCTGGTAAAGCGACTGAAAGACTACGGGAATTCACTGGAGGAGTGGATCCCGGGGGCACAAAGACAGATCGAGCTGAGCCAGAAACTTCATCAAGAAGGCTGCAGTGGCATGTTGGCCCTGTTTGCACGCCACCGTCCTGACCCTGAGGATGTCGAGTTGGGGCTTCGGATCATCAAGAGCTTTCGCGATGCTACGGCCCGTGGGTCCACCCGAGTTCTCCATGAAATTCAGTGCGCCGGAGTGCTGAATCTCCTGGGATCTGAGGCACTGTGGCAGGGCGATCTGCAAACGGCCAACCAGGCCTATGGACGCGCGCAGGAACTGGCGCTGGTGGATCGGGATGTACTGACAGAGTGGGTGGCGGCCACTGGGCTGGCGTTGTCCTTAAACTGGCAAGGCGATCACTGGGGGGTCAGCCGTGCTGAGCGCGAGCCGATTCTGGCCGCTGCCGACAAGCGTTCTCGGCGCCGTGATGAACTGGAGAAAGGACCGAAGGTACAGGAGGTTAAACAACACCACGAAAACGTGGTAGCCGAGGCGCAAAAGCGCCTTCTTGGGCGGCTATGCGAGGATCTCGCGAATGACCGAGAAAGTGAACACCCGGCTTTCGGGGTGAGCGGCGAGAAGTTGCAGGAGCTGCTTCAAGATCAGGAAGAGCTGGGCCTACCCCCGATGGGGCGCGGAGAGGTTGCCCAGATATTGGGCACGATTTGGCTTCTCTTGGCTCCCTCTCCAGAGGAGAAGCTGCTCTCGTCGGCCGTGGCCCTCCTGTGCCGCTATGGCACCGGCGGTCTGGGCGGCACATTCAAGAAGTTCCGGTTCTACTCGCCAGCCCTTCATCCTCTGCGCCCGGACTTCAGCGAAGTCTGCCAAGAAGTGCTGAGGCCCGGCCGCTCTCCCGGAGAATGGCTGGCCAAACTGGCATTCCTGGAACGCCATGCTCTGGACCTGCCACTTTCACTCGCAACCAGGGCCCGCGAATTCTATGACGGATCACTGAAGTATTTTCTTCAGCAGGCAGCCCATAATCGATGGATTATTAGACAGGAAGGTCCGGAATTCGGCTCTACCGCGGACTGGTCGATCCTGGGTTCCCTGATCGAGCAGGCGGTCTTGCTCGCAGGACTCTTGCCCGACGGAATAGACTGGGTGCATCAACTCCTTCAGCGGTCGGAGCCTTCTTGCTGGCTACGTGTTCTGGAGTGTCTGCGCATCGTACGCTGGGGTCAGCGATGGGACATCGGAGAACTCCCGACCAATCGGCTTGCAGCTATCGCTGAGCGCCTAGTGGAACTGCTGGAGAGCCCGGAAAGCGAAGCGCTATTCGCAGAGGAGAGGTTGAACGGCACTTTTGTTAGTGATGATTTTATTCCCTCTGGAATCGCACAGATTTTGTCAGTGCTCCAAAAACTTGCCGTAGAGCCAGCCTTGGTGAGCACCCTCCATGGTCGATTGTGCCAGATGCTGGAGGCCGGGCTGCGTCGGGATAAAACGCCCCTTTATCAGCGCACCTTCTTTTCTACCCAGGTGTTCGCATGGCTCCACGCACAGGCTGATGCCGAGACTCGATCGCTGGTCGAGCGGCAGGTGGACGCACTGCTTGATCGGATCGATAGCTTCGCGACGGACAGCGGTTATTTCGCTAGGTATCAATTCTTGTCCCGGGTATTGCCGCAGCTATCGACGGCCCAAGTTGATCGTCTGGAGCGCCTGCTGAAACACCACCGCGAAGAACTTCTGCGTGCGGCGGCAACGCGCGAGTACGCAGCGGCATCGCTCGCATGGTTCGCGGCTCGCGCGATGGCGACAGAGAGGCCCGGGCTGCACGATGTGGCACGTGATCTCGTTGCCTGCACTGCGCCGGTGCCCGCCGTGCTCGCGGCCATCGTCACGGCGCCGCCGCCTCGCCTGGGGGAGTTGTTCTCGGTGCTCGACAGGGCAGTCCTGCATTGTCTGCGGGGGTTGGTCTCCGCGCCCATGCCCTGGTTCCATGCTGACCGACTACCGCCGTCCTTCTACCAGCGCGATGCATTGGTGAGTGCCGGCCTGGATGCAGTGCATAACTACATTCATGAACATGGGGCTCATCCCCCACCTTCCGGTTGGGCGAGCTGGCTCGATCCGGTGCTGGCGCATATCTACAGCCGTGACCCCGATCGGGCGGCGAGCGCCCTCAAAGTTCTGAATCTAGCTTTAGGGAAGATTCCTACCGAGGTGGACCGGGTTCGTGCGATTCACGCCCTGACGTGGGCCCTGGCCCAGCCCGATCGCCCAGTTCGAGATGCCGGTCTGGCCGCTGCTCTCCGCCATCGAAGCTACCTGGAGGCCGGACCCGCCGGTGTGGCCCTGGCAGAAGCCTTGCGGAACTACGACCCGCCCAAGACAGTGTCCGCCCGATGGTTTGCGCGGACCAGCTTGCTGGCCGAAGAAGAGTAGGTGTCTTGTCAGCAGAAGGAGGATTGCAGGTGGGCGGACGGTGAAGAAAGGAGGACGGGTGAGGCGGGCCTATCCGATGTTGGGCGTACACATCCCGGCGGTGCAGCGGAACTCGCCCGGGCAGTCCTTGCCGATTTGTTCTCAGCCGACAGCGGTTCGCTGACGGATGGCCCGCCTTATTTGCTGGGGCTGCCAGCCTGGCTTCGTGCTTCCGTGAGGCCCGGCCAGGCGGCATCCGCCTGGTCCCATGCGACAACCAGCTTCTGGTAGATCTCCGCCGCTGCGCCTGGATCGTAACCCTGCGCCGCGGAACGGGCCGCGCCCAGCAGCGAGCGAGTCCGGCCCGGATGTACATAGATCGCTCGCGCGAATTCCGCCGACGCCTCCTTCTGCTTGCCACTGCGCAGAAGCAGTTCGCCCAGGCGCTCGTGGGAAGAGAGGGCGAAAGCCGGCCCCGATGGGGGAGGTAGCTTTTCTTCCAGTGTCACGGCACGCCGCAGATCGGTCAGCGCGCTCGGGATGTTCCCCTGGGCCTGCGCGGCGGCTGCGGTGACGTAGAGTTCGAGAATCTCCATCTTCGTTGGGATGTTAGGATCTCCACCAGAGAACTGCCGCCGCAATGCACGGAGTTCCTGGGCCCGGGCCTTCGCCGCCGCGGCGTCCCCGCGGGCAGCCGACGAGAGGCCACGCACGCCGGCGGCCAGCATCCCCCGCAAGAGCCCCTCGCGGGCAGGCCCCGCGGCGGCATGTACCCCACAGGCCGGTCCCGCTGTCGGCGCAGTCCCTTTATCGCCCTTGGACAGGCCCGCCGCCGGGACTGCCGCGCCGATTGGCTTCCCCGGCGAAAGAGCTGCCTCGGCCGGCACCCCCTTGAGCGGGGCCAGCAACTCTTCCGTCGCCTGCCATTCCCCGGTCTCCAGCAGATAGGCCAGCACCACGTCCAGATACGCAATCCACCACCGCGTCTCCTGGCTTTTGCTCAGGGCTTCGGCGACCGACTGCACTCCCTGTCGGGCCTGGGCCTTCTGTCCGCGCTCCAGTTGAATGGCCACCAGCCATCCCTGCGCATGGTAGAAGTCGCCGCCCAGTTCCGCGCCTCGCCGCGCCGCCACCGTCCGCGCTGCCGCGATGGACGATTCGTTGGCCGCCGCCGCCTCGGGCCACATGCCAAGCTGGACAAAGATGTGCGAGGGCATGTGCCGGGCATGGGCCGCCTCGGGGGCGATGTCGCTATAGCGCCGGGCCGCCGGCAGGCCCAGGGCCGCATGGTCGGGATCGTCGAAGGCGTGGATGATGTAGTGGGCCGCGCCCGGGTGGCGGGGGTTTTTGGCGAGAATGTCCAGCGCCACCGCCGCGGTCTGCATTCGCGCATGCAGGCCGGAGTCTTCCGGGCTCACTCCGCCGAGGAGAGCCAGGGCATAAAATGCCGCCGCCTCCAGGTCCTGGGGGTAGGCGCGATGGAGCCGCTCCATGGCCACGGCGTAGGCTTGGTCGCGGGCGGCCTTGCTGACCCGATGCGCTTCGCGATCGGAGTAGAGCGCCCGCAATGCCTCGACGTAGGCCCGCTCCCTGGGGGTGGACCTTGCGGGATCGACCCACTTGTCCAGGACCGCCAGCACCTTCTGCCCCCCGGCGGTGTCCTGCTCCTGCCACACCGGATGATTGAGCGCCATGGCCTCGCCCCAGTAGCCCATCAGGAACCCCGGCTCGGCCCGGGTCGAGGCCCGGAACTGGTCGAGGGCCTCGTCATACCAGAAGGAATGCAGCGCCAGCACCCCGCGCTGGAAGTGGGCCTTGGCCGAGGCGCTGCCGGTCACCGGAAAGTCGATCTTCCCCAGTTGCCCGGCCGGATCTTTCGCCGCCGCTCGGACGGCGGGAGGCACCTCGCTGGGCGCAGAAAGGGCAGGTGCCACCCCCAGAAACGAAGTGAACAGGACCACATGAGAAGGCCGCTTCATGCGGCGCATCTTATCCTTCCCGCCGGAAAAGGGACCAGGGGCGGAGGGTGCTTTCGCCGCCGATTCCACGGCCGGCTCAGGGAATGAAGGTCATGCAGGACCCGGCCTTGCATGCCACGGCGATGTCGTTCCCTCCCGTGGAGGATTTGCCGTCCTCGGCGACCGGCGGCAGAGTCGGGCAGCCGCACTTGGGGTACATCGCGTCGCAGATCTGCTCGTCCCGGTCGAAGCGCCCCTTCTCCGATGTGACGATGCCGATGGCCTTGGCCGAGCCGCAGCAGTTGGTCTGGTGCAAGACGGTGACGCAGTCGGCCGGAACGGTACATCGCTTGTCGAAGGTGGGGAAGACCGCAGGCGTCGCGGTACACATCACCGTGTCCCCCCCATCCCCGGTCGCGATGCACGCCCTCAAAGTGCAGGCCACGTCGCCCTGGGGCAAGCAGCTACAGGTGTTGCAGCCATCGTCGGAGGGGAAGCTGCCCCCCGCCGGGTAGCTCCGGCCCCCGTAGAGGCAGGCGCCGCTGCCGACCTGGCAGCCCGACTGCCAGGCGGAAAGGAACAGGACGACTCCGATGAACAGGCCACGCATGCGGACTCCTTGCGGCGTTATGAGGTCAGGAGACTGACCCTTGTGGAAGCAATCCACCGCAATCCACGTGCCAGGGCCATCTCCCTGGAGATCGTGTCGCGATCCTCCCGCGATTCATGGCGCAATCGCTCTCTAGCGGTCGGGGCCGCCTCAGAAATCTGAGTGGTCAGGACGCTCAAAGCGGCTTTTTGATCAGGGCAGCCAGCGCGGTGTGCCCAAAACGCACGAAGAGGTCCGAGCCCGAGGACAGGGTCAAAAGCGCCGGGCCGCGAAGAAGAGCGAGCGTGGAAGCAGACCGAACATGGCGGATGCTACCGCGCCGCGGCCGATGGGCGGATTTTTCAGCCGAAGAGTTTCGGGATGGTGCCGGTGACATCCCCGAGCTGGTTGGTCTTGACGCCGACGGCGTTCATTGCGGTGATGATGACGTTGGCCGGGTGCATCCCATCCGCCACCACGTGCTGACCGGCTTTCAGACCGCCGGCACCGCCGGCCAGGAGGCACGCCATGTTCTCCGTCGAGTGCGAGCTGTAGGTACGCCCGGTGGAGGTGTCCAGCCCGTGGCCGCCCTCATGCAGGAAGAGGATGGCGCAGTTGTCGAGTACGCTGCCACCCATCTCCGGCGTGTCGCGCAGCTTCGCGATCAGGTAGGCGAAGTGCTTCATGTGCCAGGCGATGGCCTTGCTGACCGCCAGCGTGCCGCCGGGCACCCCGCCGTGCCCGATCTCGTGCAGGTCAGTGGCCTGTCCCGTGAGCTGGAACATGTTCATGTGGGACTGGGCCATGGTGAACATCAGCGTCGCCACACGCGTCAAGTCGCAGGTCAGCGCCATGTGCAGCAAATCGCAAAACGCCCGCGCCCGCTGCTCCTCGCCGCTGTAGCCCAGGTTGGTGTCATAGGTGTTGTTGCCGTTGACGTTGCCCTGGTTCCCGCCGAGGGGCGGGTCGGCGGCGATGGTGGTGGGCTGCATGCACGTCGCGGTGGCCATGGGCGGGATGGCGTTGACGCGTTTTTCCAGGTCGCGCAGCTCCGACAGGTGCTGATCGATGCGCATGCGATCCATGCCGCCCAATCGCGCAGAAAGGCGCGCCGCGTTGCCGCGGACCAGGTCCAGCACGCTCTTTCTGCCGCGCCAGGCCCGGTCCCGCGTCGCCGCGTCCTTGGCGTTGTCCGGCGGGGTGAAGTGATAGAAGAGCGAGTCGAAGGCCTCCTTGGGGCTGACCGCCGGCGGGATGGGCAGGGGCGACTTGCCAATGCCGTCGTCCTTGTAGGACATCACGTCGCGGCCATAGGGCGCTGACACGCTCAGATACCAGGCGGCCTGGATGCGATAGGCCAGCGACTTGAAGGTGGTCCCGCCGGCGATGGCCGCGGCCACGATCTGGTCCGAGGTCGGCCCGTTCACCGTCTTTTGCCCTGAGCGCACACCGGAAAAGAGCGGGCTCAGGGAGTTGATGTGAAAATCATCCGACCGTCCCCCGGCGGGGATCGGCCCGCCTTTGGCGGTGGGGATGGACAGGCCGGAGATGACCGAGATGTTGTTCTCCACCTTGGCGTCGCCGAAGGGGAAAAGCGCCGACTTCAGGTCATAGCCCGTGCCGATGCCATTCGGCACATAGTCATTGTGCAACATGTCCCCATCCGCCCCAAGGGACTGTCCGCCGAAACAGACCACGAAGCGCTTGGGGGGAGTCCCGGCGGCCCACGCATCCCGCGGGCGGTCCAGCATGATCTCCAGCATGGGCAGGGCCACACACGCGCCGCCCATGCCCTTGAGAAACGATCGTCGACTCAAACCGAAAGAAGCCATGTCGTTCTCCTGTTGACTTGGGGGCCTGGGTCAGTTCACGGGCTCCGGCTGGCGATAGCCGAAGGAGTCGGTGGACACCACGTCCAGAAGCAGCTGGTCGAAGGCGTGGCCCTCGGCCTTGAACCCCACCTTCAGGCTGTCGAGGATCGGGGCGTCTTTTTCCTGATCCTGGCGGCCGATGGCGAAGCGGTACACCTGCCGCACCACGCAGGACTCAAGGGCGCCGGTGTCCAGCAAGAGGTCGGCGAGCTGCGCGGGGCCGTTGAACTGGGTGCCGACGCCGTTCTCGGCCAGGGCGCCGTTGCCGGTGATGACGCACTGGGGCTTGCCGTCCTCGTGGGTGCGGAACATCCCCGACTTGTCATAGTTTTCCAGGCCAAAGCCGACCGGGTCCAGGCGCGCGTGACAGCTGGCGCAGCCGCCCTGCCCGTGGGCGGCGTACTTGTCGGCCTTGCAGGCGTCGGCGGCGCCCGGGGGCGGGTTGTCCTTGTCCACGTTGGGCGGCGGCTGCCCGAAAGTTTCGCAGAGCAGGCGGGTGCGGATGAAGAGGCCGCGCTGAGTCGGGCTGGTGTCGGCGAACTTGCTGCCGGCAGAGAGCACGCTGCCGTGGGACAGGATGCCCTGGCGCCCGCTTTTGCCATAATCCACCCAGCCGCCGGCGGGATCGGTAGGCGCCGGCAGGCCGTAGTGCATGGCCAGAAAGGGCGTCAGGTAGGTGTCCTTGGCGCGGAAGAGGTCGAAGTAGTCGCTTTTCTGGTCAAAGACCACGCGGTCGATGAGGGCCGCCGACTCGGCGCGCAGGGCCGCGGTAAGGTCGGCGGGGTGAGGGAGCTGGTGGTAGCCGAGCCAGAAGGAGTGGAAGCGCTCGACGCGGTCGCGGGCCTGCGGTCGGGCGAGGAGGGCCATGGCGGCGGTGCGGATGTCGCTCGGGTTTTCGAGCTGGCCGGCAGCGGCGGCATCGAGGAGGGCATCGTCGGGGGTCGAGCCGGTCAGGAAGTACGACAGGCGGGTGGCGACCTCGTAGTCGTTGAGCTTGAAGATGCCACTTGTGCCGTCGCCGCCGTTGACTGGCGTGCCGGCCTCGACGCGGTAGAGGAACCCGACGTCTTGCAGAAGGGCCTGGATGACCAGGCCGACGCCGGTGTAGAAATCGCCGGCCTCGACGGAATAGGAGTTCAGCGCCACATAGGCGGCGATCTCGTCATCGGTGAGGGGGCGGCGCAGGGCGCGGCGACCGAAGGCGGTGACGAAGTGCTGGAGGCAGGCGGTGTCCGATGGGCCCTGTGGCTGGCAGGGGATGATCTTGGCGCGCACCACCGGATCCGTCAGGGCGCGGGCGGCGGCGGCGGTGGCCAGGGTCTCGGCGGCCCCGATGAGGGCGGGGGAGACCTGTTGGGTGGTGTAGTCGTTGTCGAAGGGGTCGTTCACGTCTTCGGGCAGCATGGCGAAGCCGCTCTGGGTGTTGTTGGAGAGGAGGTCGCGGAGCGTGTTGTCGTACTCGGCGCGACTCAGGCGCCGCACGCCGGCACCGACCACCGCGGACTGTGCGCGGGGGTCCGGGGCATCGGACGAACAGCCGAACGCCGTGAGGGCGGCGAGGCAGGTCAAGGTGGTCGCTCGCAGTGAGAGCATGTTTCCTCCGTACTTGAGCGATATGAATAGCAGAAGTTATGCCAGGCTGATGGGTGGAGCCAAGTGGTTGAAAAGAAAAGGATTGAGGGATTGTTCCCCTCCCTTTGGGCCCCCGGGGGGCAGGGGAGCCCCCAACTCAGGGGGAAGGGGCCCCCAAGGCCGAGACAGGTCCCTTGCAGCCTGTGGCCGGCGATCTTCGCCTACGCGACAGCCCTTGACCCCCCTGCTTCCCCACCTAGCACGCACGCAGTGATACGCATCACTCCCCCAATCCAGAGCGCGCACGCCAGAGCGCGATGGGCGCGCAGCCCGCTATGCACTGCCACCCTGCCGATGCTATGAATTTGTAGTTTTTTTGCACTGCACAGAGAGAAAGGGGCTGCCACGGACTCGCCTGCCCGCGCGGCATGGAAAATGCTGAGCCTTGGCACGCACTCAGACAACACCAAGGGGGGCGCAGGTGAATAAAGCCATGAACTATCGCGTCATTCCATCGATCAACCCGCTGCTGCGATTGAATGAGCAGATGCGCCGCTGGCGCCTGTATCTGATGAAGACCGACCGGCGCCTCACGATCGAGAAGCTCGCCGAGGAGGCCGGCGTTGAGCAAGGCACCCTCCTGCGCGCCCTGGGGCCCGGCGCCGAGCTGCTCTCCGAGTCCCTGGCGCTGCGGCTGGCCGGTCCCCTGGGCATGGACCCGGCCCAGGTGTTACTCGTCCACGGTCGCGACCGCGCTCGAGAAGAAGAAGATCGGGCGCGCAAGCGCGACGACCCCGCGGACCAGGCCCGCTTTCGCCAGCTTCGCGAGCAGCTCGAGGCCCACCTGTGCTGGCAGCCCGCCCGGCCGGTGGAGGCGACGTGGACCCGCCGGCTGGCCTTTTTGGCGGAGCGTAAGCTCCGCGACTGCTCCGTCGAGGATGTCGCCCGCAAGGCGGCGCGCATCAGCGGCGGATCGTGGCGTGAGCTGGGCCGCGTGGTCCGCCTGTACGAGGCGGGCATGGCCCACATCGAGTCGTCCCTCATCGACCTGTGGCTGCGGGCCCTGTCGGAAGGGAAGCCGGCGCTGCGGCAGGAAGAGATCGATCAGCGGGCCCGCGCGCTGCATGACATCCATCCCCTGACCACCACCCTGGACTGGCGGGAGTACCGGGGCGTGGCCAGCATCCCGGGGGTTTTGGCCTACTGCCCCAAAGGTCCCGGCTACCAGCTCCTTTTCGCCCATAGTCCGACCCTCCATCAGACCCTGGACATCCAAATGATCCGCGCCTACCAACCTCGTCGAGCAACGCGAAGTCTGGTGCGCATCGTGGCCGGCCCCCATGTGGGTTATGAAATCGGGGTCGTCCTGGAAGGCCAGGTGCGCCTGACCCTGAGCACCCAGCCCCTGCCCGCCGAGACGCTCGACCAGCCCGCCACCTACACCGTGGGCCAGCAGGGGGTGGTCCACGATGCCCTGTACAGCGCCGGGCCCGAAGCGGTCCTGGCCTTCCCGAGCGGCCGGTTCCACCACCGGGTGGAGTTTTTGAGCCGCGAGGCCCTGGTGCTCGCCATCAACCTCCGCGGCAACCTGCTCCTCGGTAATTCGCCGCCCTCCCGGACTTGAGTCAACCCTTTTTGATGAACCCGTAATTCAGGGAGCCTGCCTGCTTTCCGAGATCTCCTGATCGGAGAGGGTACCGCCCGATTGCGGCCCGCGTCATGGCCGGATGCCCCCTTTTGCGGGAGACCCGGCCGATCGAACATCAGATCACTTTTAGGAGGATCGCCATGAGCCACTCTCGCTCAGGACCGTCGACACCATCGCTCAGTAGAAAGCCCCCGATCACGGACTTCAAGCCCGGCTGCCTGATCGGGTCGTACGTCATCACGGAACTCATCGCCGTCGGAGGCATGGCCATGCTCTATGCGGCCATGCACCGGTACCTGACCCAAGCGGTCGCCATCAAGGTCCTCCTGTGCGCGGGGCCCCCTTCGGAGGAGATGAAGCAACGCTTCCGCAATGAGGCAATGTTGCTCAATAAACTCCAACATCCCGGCATCGTCAAGCTCATCGACTTCACCGTACTCTCCGATGGCACCCCCTACCTGGTCATGGAGTTGTTGCGCGGCGAGACCCTGCTCCGGCGCATTCAGAACCGGGGCACCCTTGGCGCCGAATCGTTTGTCATCGCCAGACAGATCGCCGTGGCGATAGCCGTGGCCCATACTCACGGGGCGATTCATCGCGACCTGAAGCTCGCCAACATCATGGTCCTCCAAGAGGAGGACGGCGCCCCCCTGATCAAGGTGATCGACTTCGGCGTCGCCAAGTTGTTGCGCCCCGCCTTCTGCAACCCCGAGGTACCCACCACCCAGGCCGGCATGTTCCTCGGCACCCCAGGCTATTTGGCGCCGGAGCAGATGGCCAACGCCGCGGAGGCCGACGGCAAGGCGGACGTCTATTCCCTGGGCGTGATGCTCTATGAAATGATTGTCGGCGGGCGCCTCTTCAAGGCGGCGAGCTTCGCCGAAATGCGGGCAATACAAAAAAAGGGCCCGCCTCCACTGTGCGACCGCGCCCCTTGGGTGCCCGGTCGGGTGGAGAACCTGGTGCATCGCATGCTGGCCGACCTGCCCACCGAAAGGCCCACCATGGTCGAGGTGGCGGCGGAGCTGCTGCAGATCGAACAGGATCGGCAGCCGCGGACCCGGCGGATCATGATGTACCCGCTCGCCGCGACGCTGACC
>JBBRLA010000165.1:0-13678 GCA_038231615.1 Polyangia bacterium
CTGCCGCGGCCCCCCGCCCATCCCACAGCAACTGAGGGAGCGACCTACTGGTCGTAACCGAAGAAGCGTGGGGGCACTCCCCACGGACTCGCATTCGCGAGTCCGCGGGGGCACTCCCATGGCCTCGCGAATGCGGTCCAGGTGCTTCTGTTTAGAGCGGTGAACGGGGCAGGTTCCAGCGTCCTTGCCCGTCCTCCTGTGCCCGCCCCTCCGTCGCCAGCTTGCGCAGATGGGCCAGCAGCGAGCGCGCCGCCAGCCCGAGCGCCGCCGGGGACACGTCGTCGTATGCGATGGGCAAGAGTTCGTCCAGGGTGCGCGCCGAGGCCGAAAGCGACCCCGCCACCTTGCCCTCCCGCAAGAGCCGGTGCCGCAGGTAGAAATCCAGCAGCGCCCGCCCTTTCTCGACTGCCGCCCCGTGCGCCGGCCAGAGCCGTTCCCCGGCGCCGCGCGGTTCATCGGTCAGGGACCGCAGCCTGCGCAGCGAATCCAGGTACACCCCCATGTCCCCGCTGTCGAAGGGGTCGACCAGGATTGTGCCCATCGAGGCCACCATATCGCCAACCACCATGCCGGCGCCGGCCCCGTCGACCAGGCACAGGTGCCCCGGCGCGTGCCCAGGCGTGTGCAGCACCTGCGTCCCCCGGGGACCGAAGGGCAGCGTCTCCCCTTCGTCCAGCAGTCGGTCCACCCGCAGGCCCAGCGCAGCGACCCGGCTGGCGGTCTCCCGGTGGGCCCAGATCGGCACGTTCCGCGTCCTTTGCAAGGCCCCGGCGCCCGAGACATGATCCAGATGATGGTGGGTCAAAAGGATCGCCACCACCAGCTGCCCCGGAAGGCGGTCCAGGTAGTCCGAAAGCCGGGCCTGTTCTTCCGGGTAGGGGCTGGCCGGATCGACAACCAAAAGGTCTTTTTGGCCGATGACGTAGACATTGGTGTGGGTCGCCGGGGGCAGGGTGGGGGTCACCACCGGAAACCGCCGCAGCCAGGGGCAAGTCGGCAAGACCTGAAGCTCATCCGGCCGGTTGCCGAAGTCCTGGCCGATTCCCTGAATCGGGGAGGCGGATCGTTCGGTCGTCATGGGTTGCCTTGGTGAGGGTCCTGGGGCTTTCGTGCAGGCAGCGGATGTGGGCCAAGGGCGCACCCGATGGGCGACAACATCTTGATTTCCTTCCGGGTGCGCGCAATGGCGAAAAATTCGCCCATCGAGTGTGCCACAATACACAACCTGATGGCCTGCCAGACGATAATCAAAGGTAGATAGGCCTTCAGCCGGGCCGAGCCAACAACGAACTGGGAGAGGGGTTTATGCCCATGCATCAGCGGCACCCTGAACGCCAAGCGCAGCGCAACCGTAACGATGATCGCGACTCCGCCTCCGCCCCGGAGGCCGTGCAGGCCTCATCCGAGCGGACGGCCTACCTTCAATCCGTGCAGCGCAAGGCCGCCGGGCCGCTTCCCAGCGCCCCCAGTGTGACCGATCTGCTGGCACAAGGCCCGGGGCGGCCCCAGTCTCCGTCTGAGCAAGCCTTTGGGGGTTCGCCAGGGCCAGGGCCAGGGAAGGTGCAGCGCAAGGGCGACGGCCAGCCGATGGACGCCGGCCACATGGAGCAGATCGCCCACCAGGGCGTCGACGGTCCCGGTCAGAAGCTACCGCACCTGGACAAGATCCAGCCGCTCTTCGGCCACCACGATGTCTCGGGCATCGACGCTCACGTCGGCGGTACCGCGGGGAAGGCCAGTGAGGCGCTAGCGGCCCAGGGCTATGCCACCGGCAGCAAGGTCGCCTTCAAGAAGGACCCGGACCTGCACCTGGCGGCCCACGAGGCGGCCCACGTGGTGCAGCAGCGCGCCGGGGTGCACCTGCGCGGGGAGACCCCCCAGAGCGGTGATCCCCTGGAAGACCACGCCGACGCGGTCGCCGACGCGGTGACCGGGGGCCAATCGGCCACCGGACTTCTCGACGCCATCACCGGGCAACCCCAGGAGGCGGCCACCGCCGCGGCGACCACTGTTCCCGCGGACGACATGGCGGGGGGGATCGCTTCGGTCGCCGCCTCGACCACGGCCCCCACCGGTGAGATCGCGTCCGCCGACCCGCAGGCGCTGGCCCCGGCGGAGCAGACGCCGGCTGAAGACCACGCGGCGCCCGAGGTCAAGCCGACGGACCCCACCCTGGCCTACGGCGCGACCGGGCCCAAGGTGAAGAAGCTGCAGCAGGAGCTGAACGCCCGAGGCGTCGAGCCGCCCCTGAAGGTGGACGGCGTCTTTGGCGGCAAGACCAAGGCCGCGGTGCAGAACTTCCAGGAGCACGGCGGCCTTGCGGTCTCGGGCGTCGTCGATGCCGAGACCTGGGGCGCGCTGGGCCTGGCCGCGGCCACCCCGGACTTCGATGCCACAGACGAGGCCGAGGGCGAGAACGTCAAGGAGAAGATGGACCGGGCCAACACCGGGCCCTATGGGCTGGATGTCGGCATCCACTACAGCTACAACTATGAATATGAGTGCAAGAAGGCTGGCCAGCCCGGGCTGTGGAAGGACGAGTACCGGCTGGGCCACGCCGATCCGACCTACTTCGACCAGCAGGGCTTCATGGACTGGAAGCTCAAGCCCGGCATGAGCGCCTCGGCGGCCATCAAGTCCTGGCTGCGCGGCCTGACCGTCGCCGAGTGCAACTCGTCGGTGGTGGCGATGGAGATCGACTCGCTGCGGGGGTCGATCGGCGACCAGAAGTTCGACTCGATGTTCGGCTCGACGGATGTGGAGGTCCCCGCCGAGCAACTCCTGCGGGTCAAGCCGGGCACGGAAGGCACCCCGGTCGGGCAGTTCATGAAGACCCCCGACCTGACCAAGCTGAAGATGGAAAAGGACCAGAAGGGCGAAAAGCTCTCCGACGAGGAATTCGACTCCGCGATCCACCCGGGGGAATGGTACTACTTCTACAATCACCCAAAATACCTGCTGAAGCACCCGGGCGGCGCCTGGCAGGGCGAGAACTCGATCTACATGGGCAAGAAGGACGGGGTGCGCTCGTGGTCTGGCCTCGGGGCGTCCAACGTCACCGAGGGGGGGATGTACGACGAGATGGTGTCGGCCTACAACGGCGATCGGGACAAGGAAGACGAGCGGGCGATGCGGGAGCAGGGCATGAAGAACGCCGACGGCACCTACGCCGATCCCAAGTACGACCCGAAGAGCGGCGAGTTCGCCGACACGGTGGACCAGGGGGCGATTCTCGGCGACCCGGCCTACGTGCTGGGCGGCGTGACCCGCAAGGGCGGCTTCGACTTCGAGGCCGGGCAGGCGCTTGATTCGGCCAAGGTCAAGGCGCTGCGCGACAAGGACCAGGGCGCTGGCACTCCATGAGCACCGGCAAGACGATGGCGGCCTGCGCGCTGGTCGTGGCACTTTCTTATGGCGCGGCGGCGCAGGCCAAGGGCAGGAACACGGAGGGCACGAAGATGACGCAAGCAGCGCACCCGGCGGTGGAGGTGAAGCTCGTTGGCAGGCACCCGGGGCGACCGCCCCTTTCCCGGCTCCAGATCGACGTGGTGCTGCGGAATGAGCACAAGGAGCCGCGCTGGTTCGTCCTGCCCAAGGACGTGGGCCAAAAGGGCGGCCAAAAAGGCGGGGTGAGCGCCCTGGAGGCGCACGCCCTTGCGGGCAGCGGCAAGGCGGTGGTCGGCCGCTTCCTGGGTGCGGGGGGGTTTCAGGCGGTGCTCCTACCCGGGGGCGCCGAGGTCCGGCTGCAAAAGCTTCCGCTCTCGGCGTGGGGCGAGCCCGAGGGCGGGCTTCCGCTGGAAGTCATCGTCGCCAGCGACATCACCGTCGGCGGCGAGTCGGTGAAGGGCTGGTTTGGCGCCGACCCCACCTGCGAGGCCGGGGCCCATGGCAGCGAGGAGGGCTCGCACATCATCGCCACCAAGAAGACCGAGGGCGGCAAGGAACTGCCGGTAGCGATGACCGAGGAGCGCCGGATCAAAGTGCAGCTCGATCTTTCCCACCTGGGCCGGTAGCCCCCACGGGCGGTAGCCCTCATCTGTCCATGATGGATCAGCGGATCGGCCCTCCAGGGTGCCCGGCCAGGTGCTTCTGTTTAGTGCCGGAGGTGTCTGCCGTGGTGGCGTGATAGAATGCGGTCGCGGTAGTCGTCCAGCTCGGCGATCTGCTGCTGGATGCGCGCCCGGGCCTCGGGGCTGGTGGCGAGCTGGTCCTCGACCTGTAGCAAGTCCATCTGGTACTTGATCCACGCCATGTGGCAGCCGCGGCCTTCCTGCAAGGCCTTCTCCTGCGCGACCAGCCGGGCGGCCAGGCGATCGCGCTCGGCGCGGAGCTGATCCCGGGAGTCCATGAGGGTCACTTCGATCGGTTGCGGTTGCGGGCGCGAGGCCATCGTGCAGGGGGCGCGGTGCCCGTCGCCGAGCCCGTCGAGATAAAAAACCGGGGCCGCGAGGAAAAGCGCCGCCCCGGCCAGCCAGAGCGCCCACGGCTGCCGCCGGCTGACCACCGCGGGACCGTCGGCCTGGTGGGCCACGGGACCCAGGAAAAGAGGCCCTCGATTCGACATGCTCGTCTCCTTTTCGTCTGCTTTATTATAGCGCCTTGAACCGGGGTCGGGGCGGGCGTCCGCGCCGAAAGATCGAATTGTGGCGTGGCGGCCGGGCCCGCCATGATCTTTTTCCTGACAGTCGCTCAGGATTGAGGTTCAATGGCCCCTGTGAGCGCCAACGAGAAGAACGGGATGCGGCTAACTTTTGTAGGTCCGCCAGGCTCTGGCAAGGGGACCCAGGCGAAGATCATCTGCGGACGGTGGAGGATTCCCCAGATCTCCACCGGCGACATGTTGCGCTCGGCCAAGGCCCAGGGGCGTTTGCCGCAGGACCTCATCCAGAAGATGGACTCGGGCGGGCTGGTCCCCGACGAAATGGTCATCGCCATGATCGACGAGCGTACCCAGGGGCTGGACTGCGCGCCGGGCTACCTTCTCGACGGCTTTCCCCGGACGGTGCCCCAGGCAGAGGCGCTCGACGAGATGCTGCGGCGGCGCGACTGCGGCCTGGACGTGGCGCTGGCGCTGGAAGTGCCGCCGGAGCTGCTGATCGAGCGGGCGGTGCTGCGGCGAACCGATCGAAAGAGTGGGTTGATCTATCACCTGAAGTACAACCCGCCGCCGGCGGACGCGGACCTGGAACAGCGCAAGGACGACCAGGAGCGGGTGGTGATGGATCGGGTCAACACCTACCACCGGATGACCGCTGACCTTCTGCCCTACTACGAGAAGCAGGGCATCCTGCGGCGCGTCAACGGGGTGGGCCTGGTGGAAGAAGTGACCGCTCGCATCATGGAAGCCCTGAAGACCCTCTGAGCCCAGGGAACCGCGCCCGGCCAGCTCGGCGGCCCCCGTTCTCCAGCCTCGCCTCGTCTCGCCTCTGTGATACGATCTGGGAGCATGCCTCCATCCGTTGAGCGGCGCCGCTTCTGCCGATCCGTGCGAGGCTTCACCGGCGCCGAAAAGGCGTTGCTGATCGCCTTTGGCCTGGCCCTGGTGATCATCGTGGGGGCCCTGGTTCGCCGGGGCAGCCAGCAGGCCGGCGGCGACGCGGCCCGAGTCCTGCGCGAGCACGGTGGATCGTCGCCCGGCCGCCTTCAGACGGTGGGCGACGCGCTGCACGCTGGCGAGATGGAAGTCCCCCGACCCCGGCCCGCGGCCAAGATTTCCCCGGAGGCGCAGGACCTCTTGGACGCACAGATCAAGAGCTGGGACCGGGATGCCGCGGCCCAAGGTACCCTGAAGGCGGCCAGCACGTCCGCCGGCTTCACCAGGCTGGCCCCGGAGGAGCAGGTGCGCCTGCTGGCCTACGCCGGGGGCAGCAACACCGCGGTCAGCGGGCCCGCGCGCAGGGCCTTGCAAGGCATCGTCGGCCTGCCCTACTTCAAGCTCCTGGGCGAGGACGAGCAGGCCAAGCGACTGCGCGAGTTCCTGACCCAGCAGCCCGGCCTTCCGGAACTTGTCACCCCCGATGAGGGCACCTTCGACAAAACGCGCGAGAGCGTCAAGGTCAAGGTCTCCGGGCCCACGGAGGTCCCGGGCTACGCCTTCCGCAGCGGCAAGGCTGATGCCCACCGCTACAGCGTAGAGATCGACGGCAAGAAGATCGACGTCTACCGGCCCAAGACTCTGGACCCGAAGGCAGGCATTACGACGTCCCTGGAGCAGATCCAGAAGGGCCTGGCGGCGCTGCCGCCGGAATCGCTGCGCTTGGTCCGCTCGGTGTCAGTGAACCCGGGCCAGAACCCGGATGACGCGCGGTGGGCGCTGCAGTATCGCGATCCAAACTTCCGCTCGTACATGACGGCAGACGAGAATGGGCAGATCTCGATCTACCCCACCACGGACCCGCTCTCGCAGACGGTGGTGGACACGACGTTCATCCATGAGACCGGGCACACCCTTTCGCTGATCCAGTGGGGCAAACCGAGCACCGACAAGCGGTGGAATGGCTGGAAGGCGGCGATCGAGAAGGACAAGCTGCATGTGTCGGGCTATGGCCGCGCCTCGATCAGCGAGGATTTTTCCGAGTCCCTGGCCCTGTACATGACCTACCGGAGGCGCCCGGAGATGGCCGAGCTGCGCAAGATCTATCCCAATCGATTCAAGATCCTGGATGGGTTGATCGGAAAGTGAAGGGCCCTGGTCAAGATTCAAAATTCTCCGGCCACGATCTTGTGGATGACGCCCGCTTCGTCTCGCAAGAGCAGCGCCCCGTCGTGGGCCAGGCCGGCGGGCAGGCCGGTCATGACCTGGCCGCCATTGCGCACGGAAAGCGGCTGCCCCTGCCGCAGAAAGGGCGCGTGTTCGGCGAAGCGCCGCAGCACCGGCGCGGTCCCTTCGCGCAGGTAAAGGTCATAAACCTCCCCCAGGGAGGCCAGCAACCGGGTGACGAAGGGGCCGGGTTCGATGGGCGTTCCATGGCACAGAAATAGGCTGGTCGCCCGCCCTTGCAGCTCGTCGGGGAAGTCGTGTTGGTTCAGGTTGACCCCGATGCCCACCACCACGAAGTCCAGGTGGTCCCCGGCGCACACCAGCTCGGTCAGGATGCCCGCTGCCTTGCGCGGGGGGGCGGTCGCCGCCGCGGCCAAAAGGTCGTTGGGCCACTTGAGCTGGCATGTCCCCGCCGCCCCCAAGGTCGCCGCTACGGTGTCGGCCAGGGCCACGCCGGCGCAAAGGGTCAGGAAGGGCGCCCGCTGCGGTGGCAATGGCGGGCGCAGCACCACCGAAAGGTAGAGGTTCTGGCCGGGGGGCGAGTGCCAGATCCGGCCCTGGCGCCCCCGGCCCCGCTCCTGTTCGTCGGCGGTGACCACGGTGCCGTGGGGAACGCCGGCCCGGCCCAGGCGCAACGCCTCGTCGTTGGTCGAGGTGCAGCACGAAAGATGGTGGCGCTCCCAGGCCCCGGTATCCACGATGCTAGCCTTCGGGCCGCGGGCGCCGCGGTCCATCGATCGCAAAGCGCCGCAGGTGCCGCGGTCCATCGATCTCCATCGACAGATCGGCGGCGGTGACCGAGTGGGTCAGGGCACCCACGCTGATCAGGTCGGCCCCGGCCTCGGCGTAGGCGCGCACCAGGGGCAGGGTGATGCCGCCGCTGACCTCGATGAGGGGCCGCCGGGGGTCGCCTCGCCGGGGGAGCGTTGCCACCGCCTCGCGCACGCCATCGGGGGCCATGTTGTCGAGCAGGACGATGTCGGCCCCTTCGGCCAGGGCCTCGGAAAGCTCGGCGAGATTGGTGACTTCGACCTCCAGGCGCAGGGTGTGGGGCGCCCCGGCGCGGGCCAGGCGGATCGCCGCGGCCACCCCGCCCGCGGCGGCGACGTGGTTGTCCTTGATGAGCACCCCCGAACCCAGATCGGCGCGGTGGTTGCCGCCACCCCCGTGGCGCACCGCCCGCTTGTCAAGGAAGCGAAAGCCCGGCGCGGTCTTGCGGGTGTCCACGATGTGGCACGGGGTCCCGGCCACCGCCTCGACGTAGCGCCGGGTCAGGGTGGCGATGCCGCTTTCGCGCTGGAGGAAGTTCAGGGCGGTGCGCTCCGCCGAGAGCAGCCCCCGCACCGGGCCGTGAAGTTCCAGCACCCGGGTACCCGGGGCGATGGCGGCGCCGTCCCGTGCAAGGCGGGTGATGACGATGGCCGAGTCCACCCGGAGCAGCACCGCCTCGGCCACGTCCAGCCCCGAAAGGATGAGGGGGGTCTTGGCGTGAATGTAGGCCGACGCGGTGGCCTCGATCGCGAAAATGGCCTCGCTGGTGACGTCACCGCGGCCGAGGTCCTCGTCGAGTGCCAGATCGATCAGGCGCAGGACACCGGGGGGCAGGGCGGCCGTCAAGTGGGGCGTGTCGGAGGTCATGGGGTTCATGATGTCCTACCAGGTCTCCATCGGCCAGCCGCTGCGCTTGGCGTAGCGGGACAGGCGGCCGTCGGGGTTGATGACGCGGCGGTGGCCCACGCGCAGGAGCATCGGCAGGTCGCTGTAGCTGTCGGTGTAGAAGTAGCTCTCGGCCAGGTTGATGTCGTGCTCCGCGGCGAAGCGCTCGGCGTGGTAGACCTTGCCGGGACCGTAGCAGGTGGGGCGCTCGCAGGTGCCCAGGAAGCGTCCGTCGGCGACGTGCAGTCTGGTGCAGATGACGTGGGGCATGTCGAGGTGCCGGGCCAGGGGTTCTGCGATGTAGGGCGTGGACGAGGTGAGGATGACGAGCTGGTGGCCGCTGTCCCGATGTTCGGCGATGCGATCTCGGGCCAGGGGGGCGATCGATGGCAGGACGTGGCGATCGACGAAGAGGCGGGTCTTCACCAGCATTTCGTCCTCTGGGTCGCCGGCCATGGCCTCGACCAGCCGGGTGGCGGCGGTCTCCATGTCGAGGATGGAGAGGCGGTACTGCAAGGTCCACCACACCGATCGCAGGAAGGTCGCAAGTTCCAACTCGCGGCGTTCGTGAAGGAAGCGGATCCAGCGGGTGCCGCTGTTGATGCGCAGGACGGTGCGGTCCATGTCGAAGAAGGCGGCGACGCGCTTCCCCGGCCCATGGCCCGATGTACCGGAGGGGCTGGGGGTGGGGCTTTCTGGCCGGCTCATCATCGTCGATTCAATGCGCTGCGATCTACGCCGTCTCGATGGACCGCGGCACCTGCGGCGCTTCGCGATCTGAGGACTGCGGCGCCTCGCGATCGACGGGGAGACCCGCCTCGGTCCAGCCGCGCCACCCGCCGATGAGGGAGCGCACCCGGGAGTACCCCATGCGCTGGAGGGAGTCGGCGGCCAGGATCGAGCGGTAGCCCCCGCCGCAGTACAGGACGATCTCGGTGTCCTTGTCGGGGAAGGCGGCCTCGATGTCGCGTTCGATGACGCCCTTGCCCAGGTGGCGGGCGCCGCGGGCGTGGCCGGCGAGCCACTCGTGGTCCTCGCGGATATCAACCAGGGCCAGGTCCAGGCAGGCCAGCCGACGGGCGACCTCGGCGCATTCGACCTCGACGACACGGGGTCTGGCTTCTTCGACCAGCTTCAGGAACCCGGGGGCGTGCTTCATGACTGAACGCTACCTCATTTTGTGGCGGCGGGTCACCTGGGAGCGTGCGATAATACCGAACAGATGGGCCAGCGTTTGCGCATGGGCCTCGCGTTGTCCGCCTGCCTGGTCTTCTCGCTGGCGGTCGGGGCCGAGGCGAAGAAGAAAAAGAAGAAGGGCCCGGCGGTGACGCCCCAGGCGGCCTTGTCGGATACGCTGAACGCCAAGCGGGACGAGATCCAGGGCTGCGCGGTGGACTTCGCCCTGAACAAAGGGGCCAAGAAGGCCGAGGTCACCACCTCGGTGACCATCAACAGCGCGGGCCAGGTGATCGACAGCCGGATCAAGGTGGTGATCGAGGGCGGGGACGGGGAGCAGGTGAAAAGCTGCGTGGAGAAAGTGGTGCGGGGGATCAAGTTCCCCCGGACGGACGCGCCGATGATCAACATCGAGCGGACCTGGACCGTGTCCTCGTCCTGACGGCGCGAGTCGCCCGACAAGGCCCTACGGCCCAACGCTCAGGATCTGCAAGCGGATGGGGACCACGCCGGCGCGGATCATGTCGAGCTGCCGGGCCGCCGCGTAACTCAGGTCGATGATGCGGCCCCGCTGAAAGGGCCCGCGATCGTTGATGCGCACCTGGACCAGGCGGCCGTTCCTGAGGTTCAGCACCTCGACCCTGGAGCCGAAGCGCAGGGTGCGGTGGGCCGCCGTGAGGGCGTACATGTCGAAGATCTGGCCGCTGGCGGTGAGGTGTCCATGGTGATGGCGGCCGTAGAAGCTGGCCTGTCCTTCCTCGACAGCGCCGGGCCCGAGGGGGCGGTGGGCGCCGCACGCGGCGAGGCAGCAGACGGCCACCGCGCAGAGAGCGAAATGCCCGCGGCCACGCCGACCCGTTCCCGATCTGCCGGTGCCGCTGGTGTTGCTGATGCCGCTGGTTTTACCAGTACCGCTGCCGCCGCTGATGGATGCTGATGCCGTGCCCATTTCTCTGCCGGTTCTACCGTTCTCCCGACGGAATCGGCGGTGGGCGGGGGAGCACCCGGGACAGGGGCGGCAACTCACTCCTCATCAACACCTCGACTTGCTCTCGGGTCGGGGGGCCCTCCGGCTGCCTCGACTTCGCCGGCTTCGTCGCCGAACCTTTCTCCGATTTCGCTTGCTTGGGCCCCTCCGCTTCCCTGGCCCTGGACCCATCGGCCTCCTTTACTTTGAGCCCCTCCGCCTCCCTCGCCTTGCTGATCTTCCTGCCTTCCCCTTCCCCATCGTCCTTGCTGATCCGCCCCTCGGCCTCCGGCGCCGCCTTCATCGGGTCCTGTCCCGGCTCATCGCCATTCCCATCGTCCTCCCGCAGCCCGTCCTTGCCGGCCTCCGCTCCCCCCGGGATCAGCTTGCGCCGCGCCTCGACCTTCTCCTGCGCGGTCATATTCACGTAGATCGTCAGGCTTTGCCCCTCCTTCAGCTCCGTGGTTTTCCCCAAGCGGTTGATCCGCTCCAGGTCCGACGCGGTCAGCCCGAAGTGCTTGCCCACCTTCTGCATCGTGTCCCCGGCCTTGCACGAATACAAAAGCCGCCTGCGCCCCCGCAGGGTCTCCACCAGCTCGAAGAACTCCTCACTGCCGGTGGTCACCACCCGCACCCGCGCCGGGTCCATCAGGGCCACCTGCTGCGTGTCGAACCCCTTGTCCACCCATACGTCCAGCACCATCTTGGTGGCCAGGGTGGCGTCCAGGTCCAGGTTGTTCCACCGGGCCAGCTCGTTTTGCGTCACCTTGAAGAAGCGCGCGATCGCCGAGATCGTGTCCCCGAGAATGATCCGGTAAAATACCCGCTTGCGCCCCGGCACCACCGCCCGCTTGTCGGGCACCGCCACGATCACCACATCATCCATCGCCAGGGGCGCCTGCCGGTGCTCGCCATTTTGCTGCGGCGGCACCACCAGCGTCACCCCGGCGCGCACCTCGATGGCGTCCTCGACCCCGTTCAGGCGCCGCAGCTCGGGCACGGAGATCCCCCGGGCCCGGGCGATGTCTTCGAGCCGCTCGCCGAAGCGGACCACGTAGCTGTCCAGGTGCTCTTTTCGCGGATCGTAGCTGTCCAGGAAGCGCTGCCCGCCTCCTTTGGGCAAACGCAGGGTCCACGAGGCCCCCGGCAAAAGCGGCGGTGTTCGCCCGCGGCGCAGCTCGGGGTTCAGGCGCTCCACCTCCTCGGCCGGCACCCCGGCGGAATGGGCGGCGCTCTGAACGCTGACTGTCCCCGAGATCGGCACCTTGTCGAAGGCCAGCGCCGGATCGATCGTCAGATCGTCGTAGCCGAAGAGCCCCCGGTTCTCGCCCACCAAGGCGGTGGCGATGGCCTTGGGCACGTAGAGCAGCGTCTCCCAGGGCAGGCCGTCCTCGTGGCGGCAGATTTCCCAATAGTCGTTGGTGTTGTACTTCTGCATCGCCCGCAGCACCGCCCCGTAGCCGGCGTTGAAGGCGGCCAGGGCCAGGTGCCAGCTCCCGAAGCGCGCCTTCAGGTCCCCCAGATAGCGGGCGGCGGCCTCGGTAGCGCGAACCGGGTCCTTGCGCTCGTCGACCCAGTAATCCACCCGCAGCCCGTAGATCCGCGCCCCTTCGGGCAGGAATTGCCACAGCCCCACTGCCCCGGCAGAGGAGCGATCGTGGGGGTCGTAGCCGCTTTCGATCATCGAGACATAAAGGAGAAAGCGCGGAAGCTGGTGGCGGTCGAGGACCTCCTCGATCAGGCCGCGGTAGCGCCCCTGCCGGCGCAGCCACGAGGCCATGATGGACCGGCCGCGCTTTTCTTCCTTGTAGAATTCCAAATACTTGAGGACGTGGGCCTCGAAGCGCACGAAGCTCGGCCCGAGGCCCAGGTTGTCCAAGAGCTTCAGCGACGAGAGCCACGGCACGGTGGGCGGCGGTGGGACCACGCCGGGGCGGCGGCGCCGGGGGGTGCGCAGCTCCTCGGGCAGGCTCGAGGGATCGTCGGCACCTTCGCGATCCGGGGCTGCCTCGTCCTCGCCGGGTTCGCCGTCCTTCTGCATGCCGACCCGGGGAAAGGAGGTCTCCTCGAACTCGCGCAGCTCGCGCAGTTCCGGGGACTCCCGGGACAGGTCCACCGCCCCGCCGCGGATGGCTTTGCGCTGGATGCGGTCGTCCCGCGGATCCAGGGCCGGTGCCCCCGACGCAGCGGGGGCGCAGAAGGCCGGCCTCGCCGACGCGGGCAGGAGACCGAGGAGGGACCAGAAGATGAGCTCCTGCGTACGCATGGACCCAGAAGAGTAGCAGCAGGTCCCCGCTGGCCGCAAGTTTTTTGACTACATGTAGGTTTCAGGGCATGGCGAAGGGCGTGAGAGCCGACGACGGGTGTGTAACCGGCCCGCGTGGCCAAGCATCATCACGCGGCCCCGGACTTGCAAATTGGCGAGAGCGGAGTATCCTTCCCACCGTGCATCTAGGCTTGGCCCTCTTGCTCCTCACGGCAGCGGGCATCGCAGACACACCCCAAGCGTCGGCGGCCCCTTCCGAGGGGGACAACGGGGTTGTGCGGGCCGCCATGTGCCGTTCCGGCAACCTTTGGGCAGAGGAGGTCGAGTTCGCCGAGGCCCTGCTGGCCCTGGACCCCCGGGGTGGCCAAGATCACGACGCCCCCCTTTCGCGCTGCGACGCTTCCGGGCAGGACCCCGGCCTCGATGGGGGCGCCGCCGCCGTCGAGACCCACATCGGTCCTCCGGCGCTGATCCACTGCGAGGGGCCCCGACTGGCCTATGTCCAGGTCCACATCGGGCGCTGCGACATGCAGCCCCTGGGTCACCCGCACGCCCACCTTCATGGAGAACGGCGCCACGGCCGGGGCCTGCTGTCCCTCGCCGGTGTGCACCGCAGCCTCCACGCCGCCCCCTCCACGGCCCCGGACGAACGTGGCGGGGACCGCTCCATGCTGGTCCCGGTCGTCTCACAGCCCCCCGACCTTGCCCCCTCGGGCAGGGTCGCCGCGCGCTTCGTCCCTCCCCTTCTTCGGGGTCACCCCACCCGCATCGACCGTCCCCCGCGGGCCTAGCTTCCACCGACATTCCCGTCCCTTGGCCTGCGGCCCAAAGCGGCGCCTCTTGCCAAGGGCCC
>JBBRLA010000166.1:0-13590 GCA_038231615.1 Polyangia bacterium
AGGGGCACCCGACGGGCCCCGAGCGGCAGTCCCCGCGCAGCCAAGCCGGTCAACCAGCCTCAGCAAACCCGCAAGCGGGTCATAAAGCCTCAGCATGCCCGCCAGATCCCAGCCTCAGAGGTCCTTCAGAATCTCCGCCCTCTTGGCCGCGTATTCCTGATCATCCAGAAGCCCCGCGTCCTTCAGCCCCTTGAGCTTCTTCAGCCGCTCTTCCAACGTAGGCGCCGCGGGAGCCGATGCCATCGGGGCCGCCGGGGCGGCGGGCGCCGCTGGCCCAGGCCCCTGATGCTGCTGGTTGAACATGTTGGCCATCGCCATCCCCCTCCCCAGCCCCGCCCCCGCCATCATCGGATTGCTCCCTCCCCCGTCGCCCCCGCCGCCCCGCGACAGCCCGTCCCCCGCAGACATCATCGCCTTGCCCGCCGCAAGCTGCTGGAACCCCGAGATGCCCCCGGCCATGCGGATCTGCGCCGCGTCTTTATAGAGCGACTTGAGCGTCGCCTCGTCCTCCTCCTTGATGGAGACCACGAAGTTCCCCAGCCGCACGATGCGGAACCCGTAGGTGCCCAGGTGCACTTTCACCCCCTCGATGACCTCCTGCTCGATCTCCTCCGTCAGCGCCCCGCTGGTCACCTGCAAGAGCGGCAACTGCTTGTTCACCAGCAGCGAAGCGATCTTGTCGCGAATCGTCTTCAGCAGCTGCTGCCGGAACCAGCCCGTGAACTCGTCCTCCGACGCGAACGAGCGCTGGCCGAAGAACTGGATCGCCTGCCCCACATCCGTCACCTGCAACGAGTATTCCCCGTGCACCATGGTCTGGATCGCCAGCCCCGACTTGGGGTCCTCCACGTCCCCGATGCGACCGCCGAACTTGAACCCGGCGACCTCCCGGGTGGTCACGAACCACACCTCTGCCTTGAAGACGTTGCCCCCGGTGAACTTGTCGATGAGGATGTTCAGGAACGGGATGTTCGAGGACTCCAGCGTGTGCCTGCCGGCGCCGACCTGTCCGACGAACTGGCCGTCCTTGTAGAACAGCGCCACCTCGTCCATTCCGACGGTAAGCTGCGCCTTGTTCGGGATGGTGGGGTCCGGGTGCTTGTAGACCAGCAGCGCCTTCTTGTCGTCGGGCCGAGCGATGGCCAGCTCGCGCACTCCGCCTTTGACAAAGTCCATCAGGCCCATGGGAAGTCCTCCTGGTGCAGCGAGACCGCCATCCGCAAAGGAATGGCACAGTGAGTCTGCAGCGAGTAGAATAGAGTGGATCGTAACCGACGCGACATTATACGGGCACATCCGTTGTTGCGCAACCGCCGGACCCTGAAGGCCCCCGAAGGCCAGGATGTCGCCGGCCTGCGCGTTTGTGGTTGGCGTCCTGTCTGAAAAGTGGGAGAATATCGGCCTATGGCCAAGCAGACCATTCGTGTTGTTGCAGCAGTGGTGGAGCGCGATGGGCGGTACCTGATCACCCAGCGGCGTGAGTCGGCGGTGTTGCCGATGCAGTGGGAATTTCCCGGCGGAAAGGTGGAGGCGGGCGAGAAGGACGAAGATGCGCTGCAACGGGAGTTGCACGAGCGCCTCGACGCCGATTTCAAGGTCGGCCGCAAGATCGGCGAGAAGAACCACGACTACGACGGCTATCAGGTAGTCCTGGCGCTTTACGCCGCCACCCTGGTCGAGGGGAAGCCCGTCCGCGCCAAGCGGGTGCGCGACTTCCGCTGGGTCGCTTCTTCGGAATTCGGCCAGTACCAGTTCCCCGACGCCGATCAGCGGACCATGGATCAGCTCCTTGGCATCCGTCGCTGAGCACCCCCCCAAGAACAAAGGTGCATCTGGCGCGGCCCTGGATTAGAATGCGGCGCTTTCCACAGGAGAAGTCATGTCGCTAGTTTTTCAGGAGTTGCATCCGGCGTCCTCGCCGTCCACTTTGAATGAAGAGTGGTTTGTACTGGAAAATACTGGGCCTGGGCAGGTTAACACGGCAGGGTGCACCCTGACTGTGTCCCGCAAGGGGCACCCGAAAGGCCAAAAGAGCAGCCGCATCCTGGGCACACTGGACCCGGGCGTCGTCCTGAAGGCCGGGGAGCGCGTTCGTCTCATCTGCGGCTCACCCGCCAAGAAGGATCAGGGTCAGCCGCCAGCCGAAGCCGAGGGGATGCGCAACTATCATCTCTTTTTGCGGGAACCGAGCCTGCTGAAGGATGAACTTACGGTTCGCCTGCTCCTGAAGCAGCACCTTTTCTGCAGCATCGACTACACGCCGCCCGTCCAAAAAGCCGAATAGCGCCCGCCCCCTCAAGCCATCCGCGCGGGCCGTCGATGCCTCCTGCAACCCGGCAAAGCCGACAGGAGGTAGGTTCTATGACGAAGAAGAGCATTCAGAAACCGGCCATCGCTCCCCTGACCGCACGCGCCTCGACGACTCCTCCGGCATCCTCCCAGGCCAAAAGCGCCCGCGAGGCGGCGCCAAACCCCTGGCTGAGCAAGAAGGTCGCCCAGCGATTGGAAGAAGCCCGGACCCTGCTGCTCGACATGGCGGCGGACCTGCCCTTCGACATGGTCCTGCGCGGCCGGGTCGCCCAGCCCCGGGAGGACGTGCTGGCACAGGCCGAGCCGCTGGCCCGGCTGATCCAGCACTTCACTCCGCAGGCGCTCGGCATCTCCATCGACGCCAACTACATCCGGGAGCGCCGGACGCTGATCGATCTACTGGGCGACTTCGAGAAGGCCGGGGAGAACTTCCTCGGCCTGATTCGCCGGACCCGCGCGGTCATGGCGGCACAGCTCGAAAAGGCCATGCGCGACGCCTACCTGACCGCCACCGAGTCGGCCCCCGCCACCAAGGAACTGACCCTGGCGCTTTCCCCCCTGGCGCCGGCCCTCGCCTCGACCCCCAAAAAGTGACGTGACGTGATCCCCGCCCGTACTCATCGCTCTAAGAGATGATCGGGACCCTGGAAGTATGATAAGCCTCTGCGGAAGAGGCAAGCTGGTATCATAAGGATCACAGGTCTTTATCATTGGCATTCTCGGCAATCACCCCCCTGGCGCTGACGAAGACGGGCTCAAGGACCCGCCTGCACCTGTCTCAGTCAGCCGACCTGGGTCCGGGAACACTCTCCCGTCTGGAGATCGACGTTCCGGATTCGATTTTGGCCTCCGATCGGGGGCGGCAGCAACGCTGTCGGGGACGTCTGACCCGCGCCGAGCTGGAACTTTCCCAGGAGCAGATCTCCTCGTGGCTAGCGTCCTCGAGCTGCCCGTTTCTCCGCGCCCGCGGGATCGAGCGCGTCCGCGTCAGGCTGGCACGGTCCCACGCCGTTGTCTCGGCCCAGATGCTGGTGGAGGGGCGCCGGGTTTGGCTGACGGCGCGGGTGCGTCTTCGCGCCGACAAGGAGGCGGATGGGCTGTGGGGACACAAGACCCTGCTGTGCCTGGAGCAGGTCCGCGTCCATGGGTTCGCGCCGATGCCGGCGCCCGTGTGTGGTCTTTCCCTGTGCACGGCCCTCCTTGGCGGCCCCGACGGGACCGGCGAGCGCACGATCGCCGTCCGCGGGGTGTCGGAGGTCGGGATCGATCCCCTCCGGCTCGCCCTTCTGGGGGCGCTGCCCTCGCAGGGCTACCGCCTGCCGGACGCTTCCCGGATCTCGATCAGTGAGCTGCGCGTCATCGAGGGGAGCATCGTCTTGCACTTCGGCAGCCTGGCGCAGAACTCCTCCGGGGAGCCGGCGGCGGCGTTGCCGGCGGAGCTGCTCTTGGGAGACCGGCACCTGGCCGCGGGACAAGTGGACCTGGCGCTGGCCGCCTATAAGGAGCAGGAAGACGGTCCCGCCGCCACTTTGGCCCGGGGCCGGCGGCTGGCGGTGCTGGCCAGCCAGCCGGCCCGTTTCGATGAGGCCGTCGCGCTGGCCGAGGAGGAGCTTCACCGGACCCCGGACCACGTCGGAGCGCACCTGGCCCTGGCGGCGATCGAGACCCTGCGGGAGCAGCCGAAAAGTGCGATCGCGCGCTACCTTCGCCTGTCCGAACTGCCGGACAACACCCCCGAAGAGGTGGCCACCGCCATCCTGTGCGCCGCCGAACTGCTGCTGCACGAATATTCCGGGGACGCGGTAAAGTGGCTGGAAAAAGCCGCCGCCCTGAACGGCGGGCCGCCATCCTCCCGGGCCGCCAGCCACCTGGCAGAGCAGTACACGAAAGAGCGCCGGTACCAGGAACTGGCGCACCTGGAAGAGCGCCAGATCAGCCTGCTGCCCAAGGCCGCCCACGCCGATCTCCAGCGCCACCACCTGCGTCTGGCCACGTTGTACCTGGAACATCTGAACGATCTTTCGCGGGCGCAGGAGGAGATCGACAAGGCGATGGGCCTGGGCGGGAACAATCCCGCGGTGTGGGAACTGGAAGCGCGGCTGCTGCAAGGCCGCGCCGGCCATCGGGCGGAGGCGTTGCAGGCCCTGGACAAGGCCGCGGCCCTGTCCAATGCCGACGAGGCGGCGGACATCTACGCCCGCGCCGGGGCTGTCGCCGAGCGGATGGGCGAGGAGGAGGCGGCGCTCCTGCGGTATCGCAAGGCGCTTTCCTGTGTGCCGGGTCATCTGGGGGCCCTGGAGCGCCTGGCGGACCTGCTCGCCGACGCGCGGCGGCTGGAAGAGGCCCGGGAGGCCTACGAGGCGTTGCTCGAACGGGCGCCTTTTGGCGAGATGGGCAGTTCCATCCGTCGCCAGGCGCTTTTGGCCCTGTCGCGCCTGGCCATCGAGATGGGAAACGATCGCCATCGGGCCCGGGGGTATCTGGGTCGGGCCCTGGCGCTGGGCGGGGAGCACGATCCCGAGGTGCTGCGGGCCTGGGCCGCCGCGGAAGAGGCCGACGGGCAACTGGAGAACGTCGAGAAGGCGCTGGCCCGTCTGGAGGAACTCGGGTTCCAGGATGTCGTGCTGCGGCGGGCCGAGGTGCTGGTCGCCTTGAAGCGGCCGGAGGAGGCCATCCAGTTGGTCTTCAACTCGCGGGCGGCGCTCAAGCGACCGGAACCGCCGGAGCGGGCGGAACAGGCCCTGCATGTCCTGATCCTGGCCCGGCAGGCGATGGGCGACACCCGGGGGCTGCGTGGGGCGCTGGAGCAGTTGCTGGAACTGGCCCCGGAGAACCAGCGGGCGCAACTCGAGCTGGGTCAGGTGCTGGCCGCCGGTGGCGATCTGGAGGGGGCCCAGGTACACCTGAGTCGTGCCGGCAAGGAGCCGGTGGTGCTGGAGGCCCTGATTCAGATTGCAGTCAGGCGGGGCGATCTTTCGGCACAGGAACAGACCCTCGGCGAACTGATCGAGGTGCTGGGGACCGATTCGTCGCGCGACCAGGAACGGGCGGGCGCGCTGGCCCGGCAGGCGGAACTTTTGACCCGCCTGGATCGGAAGCCGGAGGCCGCCGCCCGGCTGGAACTGGCGCTTTCGCTGGCGCCGGCATCGGATGGGTCGCGGAGCACCATCGGAGAGGCCGCGCTGGCCCTCGGCCGCTTCGACGTGGCAAAGGCCGCCTGGGCGCCGCTGCTGGAGCAGGCCGCTCGCGATGGGTCGGTCAGCGAGGAGGTGATGCAGATCGCGCTGCGCCTGGCCGAGCTGGGCGAGGCCACCCATCCAGATGCGGCCCTGGGGCATTTTCGCCTGGTCCTTACAGGCCATCCCGGCAGCCATGACGCGGCCCGGGCATGGGGTGGGGTGCTGCGCATCCTGTCGCGCCCCTCAGGCGGGCAGGGGCCGCCGGATCGAGAGGCCCGGATCGAGGCCCTGGTCCAGGCTGCCGCGGACCCCCGCACGGAGGAGCCGCCAGCCACCCGGGCGGACCGGCTAAACGAGGCCGCTGGCCTGCGGGAGCAGCAGGGGCGGCTGGAAGACGCGGTGGGCCTTTACGAGCAGACGCTGGACCTGTCCACCCGGCACCTGCCGGCACTGGATGCACTGGAGGCGCTGGCCGAGCGGGCGGGCAACAAGGCCCTGGTCGCCAGCACGCTTTTGCGCAGATCGCGGGCGCTTTTGGACCGCCCCGCAGAGCGCAAGATCCTGCTGGCGCGACTGGGGGCGCTTTATGCCGAGCACCTGGGTCGCCGAGATCTGGCGCGCGACGCATTTCGCCAGGCGCTGGCCCTGGATCCTGCGTTCCACCCGGGGCTGCTCTTCTTCGCGGAGGATGCCCGGGAGCGGGAGGACTATGGGGCCGAGCTGGCGCACCTGAAGCGCCTGGCGGCCTCGATCGACTGGAACGTCGAGCCCGCCAAGAAGGCCGAGGTCCATTCGCGCCTGGCGGTGCTGCATCGTCGGGCGGGGCGCCAGGAGGTGGCGGAGGGGCAGGCGCGACAGGCCCTGGATCTGGATGCGGGCAACCCCCAGGCGCTCTCGCTGCTGGAGGAACGATACAGCGCCACCAGACGGTGGGCCGAACTGGCCGAGATCCTGCTTTTGCGGACGAAGATCGAACCCGATCTCGTCAAGCGAGCGAAGGCCCCGGCGCTCCTGGACACTTTGGGCAGGAAGCTGACCGCCGAGGATGCTGCCGCCGGCTGGCTGGCTGTCGCCCGGGAACTGCCCGAGGGACAGGCCGCGGCGCGGAAAGAGCTGCTGTCCCGGTCCATCGAGCTTTACCCCACGCCGGACGCCTTCCTGCTGTTGGGGGCGCAGGAGGACGCTGCGTCGCGACTGGACCTGCTGCGGCGGGGGCATTCCCGGTTTCCCGAGCATGCTGGGCTGGCCCTGGCACTCATCCAATCGGGCCCGAAAGACGAGGCGCTGGCGGTCCTTGCGGCCACCCTTCTGCATGTAGACCGGGCCGACCGGATAGACCGGGCCGACCCGGCCGACCCGGCCGCCGAGTCCCGGGAGACCCTGCTCATCGCGACGGCGCGGGTCCTGGCCGACGGCGGGGAGCGTTTGGCGGCCCGGGGGTTGCTGCGTCGTGCCGGCCCCAGCGAGAACGCGATGCACGCCAGGGTCGAACTGGACCTGGACCTGATCGCCAGCGCGCTTCCCGGGAGCGAGGAGGATTTGGCGCCGGATCTGGAGCGCCTGCGGGCACAGGGGCTGGCCGGGAGCGAGGAGCTGCGGGCGCTGGCGCGCCTTTATACCGCTCGCGGTCGCCACGGCGAGGCGGCACGGGTGCAACTGGAGGCGGGCGCGGACCCGGACGATCTTTTGGCCGAGTTGGAGGTTGCGGGGACCCACGAGGCCTTGCTCGACGCGCTCCTCGGCCAAGCCGCGGTGCGGCCGGATGACGCCCGCAAGCTGTACCAGCATGCGGCGTACATCGCGGAGCACCAGGTGGGGGATCACCGGCGGGCGGCGACCCTGCTGGAGAAGGCGGCCTTCTTTCGCGGCCCGGAGAGCGAAGCGGCCATTCTCTGGTCCCGGGCCGGGCAGTTGTGGAACCTGCTCGGGGACCGGGAGCGAGGGTCGGTGGCCCTGGGGCGCGCGCTGAGCGCCGGGGGCGAGGCCACGCCGATGGTGCTGATGGCCCTGGGCGACTACTTTTTCGACGAGGGCGACTGGGACACCTCGGCGCGGCACTACCGCCGGGCCTTCGCCGTGAACGAGGTCCCCCATGAGGAGCAGGGGCGGGTCCGGCTGCGCCTGGCCTCCATCGAGCGCCGCCGTGGCAACGCCCAGGCCGAGGAGCAGGAACTGGCCGCCGCGGTCGAGGCCGGAGCCGGCGCGACCGCCTGGCCCGCGCTGGCAGCGATGTTCCGGGCGCAGGGGGAGCAGGCCCGTCTGGGCGCGGCGCTGCTGGCCTGGTCGGACCATGAATCGGAAGCGCCCCGGCTCGCTCTGTTGAAGCAGGCCGCTTCCCTGGTCAGCGCCAGCTTGCTTCCCAGGGTGGACGATGAGCTGACCAAGCTTGACGCGGACGACGACGAGGTCCGGGACAGGGCGCAGGCCCGTCTGCGAATGGCCGAGGATCTGCCGGGGCTGGCCCAGGCGCTGGTGCGCGACATCGACAAGAGCCAGGGGGAGCGCCGGGCGGTTGCCGCGCGGGAGCTGGCATCGGTCTGCGAGAGGCTGGGCGATCCGATCGCCGCCGCCAACGCCTGGACGGTGGCCCTGGAGTCCTCACCCGATGCGGGCCCAAAGGACGAGGCCGAGGACCAGGAACGGGCCGCCGCGCGCTGGGTCCATGACTTGGCGCTCTCGTCGGAGCCGTCTGGCACGTCTGGCACGTCTGGCACGCCTGGCCTTTTGCCGGCCCGGCACGGCTTGCGGGTGCTGGCGGAGTCCGGCCGGACCGAAGCCGCCCTGGACATCGTCAACGCCGAGCTGCGGCGGAGCAAGGGGGCCGGCCCCGGCGCTGCGCATCTGCGCGTCCTCCACGCCGAACTCTTGCATCGGCTGGGCCGGGCGGATGATGCCATCGGGCAACTCGATCTTCTGCTCATGCGGATGCCCGAATTCGGTCCCGCCCATGCGTTGCTGGGTCGCCTGCTGGCGACTTCGCAGCAAGCCGCGGAGACGGAGCGCGGGCAACACCACCTGTGGTTCGCGGCCTTCGCCGACGACGTGGAAGAGTCCGAAGCAGCGGAATGCGCCCTGCTGGCCGCGCAGGTGCGGCGCGCTTCCGCCAAGGACGAGACCGGATCCGGGGGCCCGACCGCCGAGGAAGACATGGGCACGCTCTTCGCGCGAGCGGCGCACTTGCTGCCCCGGGACACGCGCCCCGTGTGGGCCCTTTACAATATGAAGATGGACGCCGGGCGCCTGGAGGAAGCGCTCCCCATCCTGGAACATGCGCAGGCCCTGGGGCAGGACCCGGCCCATGTGCTGCTGCAAAAGGCCCATGTACTCAGGCTCCTGGGTCGACTGGATGAGGCCGAAGACGTGCTCCATCAAGCACAGCTTCAAGACGGCGGCGGCGGCGAAGGCGACATAGAAGTGCTGAGGGCGCTGCACGAGATTCGCGTGGAGCGTGGGGCGGCCCCATTCGAGGGCCATAGCGAGGTGGGCCGGCCCACCACGGAGCAGGGTTTTCGAGAGCGGGCGCTTCTGCTGGCGGAACGCCAGGACTACCTTGGGGCGGCAGACGCCGCGAGCCAGGCCGCCGAGGAGTCCCTCCAGCCCCAATCCGGCGAGGCCCTCTTCGCCGCGGCGAACCTGGCGCTGCGGGGCGGGGATGAATCCAGCGCCAGGGGGTATCTGGGCCGTGCCCTGCACCTGGGCGGAGCGGCGGGGGGCCGGGCGCAGCGAGAACTCTATGCGCTGGATGGCGGAGCCGACCCTGAGCAGAGAAAACGGGCGCTGGAGGAACGTCTGGTTTTGGCCGGCGAACCGGAACGGCGCGACCTCCTTTTTCGCCTGATGCAGGTCGCCGTCGAGACCGCAGACACGGACGCTGTTCTGTGCCACAGCGAGGAGCTTCTGGCGTCGGAACCGGGGAACGATCTGGCGTTTCGCGAGCGCCGCCGCGCCCTGGAAGAACGGGGTGACGTGATCGGGCTGCTCTCCCTTTTGCACCAGCGCGCCGCGGCCCTGGCGGATCCTTTGGCCCGGGCCGAGGCGATGTGCGAGGCGGCGGCCCTTTACGACGGGATGCTGGGGGAAAAGGAGCAGGCCGAAAGACATCTGAAGGTGGCCCTGGAACTCATTCCCGGGCACCCGTGGGCGCTTTTGGCCCTGGCCGATCTGGCGTATCGCCGGGGGGACTATCAGCAAGCCCGCGGGTTCTACGATTCCGCGCATCTGCTGGATGCCGAGCCGGCCGGCTTGCCGAATGAGGGCGAACATCTGCTCCGGTACGGCGAACTTTGCGAGTCACAGGAAGACCAAGCCCTGGCCGAGCGCGCCTACCGAAAGGCCCTGGAACGGGGAACAGGACCGACGAGAGTCAGGGCATCCGAGGAACTGTCGCGGGTGTATCAGGGCCAAGGAGACTATGGGGCCGCCTACGAGGTACATCAACAGGTCGAGGCGCACCTGCCCCAAGGGGCCTCCGAAGAGGCCGTGGGCCGGCGGGTGCTGGTCCGCCTGCATCTGGCCTGGCTGGCCCTGCACAGTGGGCAGGTCCCGGAGGCCCGCCGCCACCTGCAGGACCTGCTGGCCGATCGACCCGGCAGTCCCGAAGGGCTGTCGATGCTGCTTGAACTGCACCGTCAGACGGACGAGCCGCTGCATGCAGCAGAGGTCCTTGAGCGGCTGATCCAGATCACCGATCTGCCCTCAGAGCGTGCGGACCTGCTCTATGAGCAAGCAGCGATCTTCGAAGCGCAGCTGGGGGCGCCCGGCAAGGCCTTCGAGATCTACCAGCAGGCCACCGACGTGGTCCCTGGGCATGTGCCTTCGCTGCGTCGCCTGATCGTGGGCTATCTCCGCGACGCCAACGGGGTTGGGATTGGCGAGACGGTGCGGGAACTGGAGGAGGCGGAAAAAGGGCTGGGCGAGGTCCAGTACCTGGCCGGCGTCGGCATGGCGCTGGCCGGCAACGACGAGCACGCGGATCGTCTGTTGGCCCGGGCCGGCGCCGAGGACCTGGCGGTGGCCCTGTGCTCCATCGGGCTGGCCATGCCGGGAGATCTCAGCATCCTGGACGAGCCCATCGCCGCGGCGGTGCGGTCCCTGGGCGGCACGGGGGCCCTGCCCCTTCTGGAGTCGGCGCTTTATGATCGGCTGCGGCCGGTCAGCGCGGGAATTGACGTGGGCGCCAGGCAGATCCTGGGTCGGCTGGCCGAGCTTCGTGGTGAACCCTCGGCCCGGGTACACTTGGCGGTCCTGGCCTTTCTCCTGCCCGACGGGTATGCCCACCAGCGCCTTGAGGTCCTGGGGCCGGCGCCGCCGAAGATGCTGACCGAGGATCCGATGCCCCCGTCAGGCAGAGGGCCCTTGCGGGATGCGATGGCCGTGCTGGGGCGTCACCTGCTGGGCCTACCGGCGCCGCCGCTCCCCTTGTCCTCGGAGTGGGGCCTGCGTCTGCGGCCGCTGGGGCAGTCCCTGGGTTTTCCGCGCCTGGATGTGGCGATCGTGGAAAGCCTGGGGACGATGCCGATGGAGGGTCCGGCCCGCTGTGACCCGACCCACCCGCCGCGTCTGCGCCTGCTTCACCGGATGACAGCGAACGGCGCCCAGGCCCGCTTTGCCGCTTTGCGGGCGCTGCGTCTTCTCCTGTCGGGCGTGTCGCTCATACAGGGGAGGAGCGGCGAAGATGTCCTGGCCTTCCTGCAGGCCGCGGCCAGCCTTTTCCTGCCCGACGTGGTCCTTTGCAGCCCGCTGTCCCAGTCCTGGCTGGCCGACCTGCAGGCCCTCCAGCTTCGCCCCGAGTCCCTGCCTCGTGAACAGCGCGAGCAGGCCCAGAGCGCCCTTCGTGCCTTGATGATGGATGCCAATGCCACGCTGGCGTCCTTGCCGGGCTTCATCCAGGCCGCGCAGCGCGCCGCCGAGCGGCAGGCCCTGGCCGAGACGGGAGATTTACTTGCAGCGATTCTAGCCCTGTGCGAAAACCCAACGGCAGAGCCTCTCGGTCGGCTAGATGCCCTGAACCAGCCCGCCCTCATGGAATTGAGGGCCTTTGCCGACCGACTCTACCGCTGAGGTTCAGGTCGCGTCGGGATGCTGGTGATGTGCCGCTGCTCTTGGGCTTGCCGTCGCTAGCTTCGTGATTACTTTCAGTCTGAGACATAGCAAAAAGAATGCCGTTGAAAGGAGCCGTGGATGCGCGTGGACAAGTTCACGACCAAGACCCGCGAAGCCCTGGTCGTGGCCCAACAGATTGCCGGCCAGAAGGGTCAGCCCGAAATTCAGCCCGAACACATCCTGTTGGCCTTGCTGAGGCAGGATGGCGGCACGACCAGCGCGCTTTTGCGCAAGCTGGATGCTTCCGCGGGCGCCACCCCGGGCATCCGCGATCCCGCCCTCTTGGCCGCGGAGGTGGAACGGCACATCGATCAGCAGTCCAAGGCCGCGGGCTCCATCGACATCGGCCTTTCCCGCAGGGCAAGAGACCTGATGGAAACGGCAGAGAAGGAGGCGGAAAAGTTCAAGGATGAGTTCACCTCCACGGAGCACCTCCTTCTGGCCCTTTGTGCCAAGGATATCGGCTTCGCCTCCCAGGTGTTGCAGGCCCAGGGGATTACCCATGACAACCTGCTGAAGGCGCTCTTCGAGGTCCGCGGCGCGCAGCGGGTGGTCGACCCAGAGCCGGAGGGGAAGTACCAGGCACTGGAGCGGTTTACCCGAGATCTCACAGAGGTGGCCCGGAAGGGCAAGCTGGATCCGGTCATCGGACGTGACGAAGAGATCCGCCGTGCCATCCAGGTTCTGTCTCGCCGCACCAAGAACAACCCGGTCTTGATTGGCGAGCCGGGGGTGGGCAAGACCGCGATTGTCGAGGGGATTGCCCAGCGGATTGTCTCCGGCGATGTCCCCGAGGGGCTCAAGGACAAGCGAATCCTGGTGCTGGACCTGGGCAGCCTGGTCGCCGGGACCAAGTATCGCGGTGAGTTCGAGGATCGCCTCAAGGCCATCCTTCGAGAGATCGGATCCAGCAGCGGCCAGATCATCCTCTTCATTGATGAGCTGCACACCCTGGTCGGGGCGGGTGCCGCCGAGGGGGCACAGGACGCGGCCAACATGCTCAAGCCGGCGCTGGCCCGGGGGGAACTGCGCTGCGTGGGGGCCACGACCCTGGACGAGTACCGCAAGCACATCGAGAAGGACAAGGCGCTGGAGCGGCGCTTCCAGCCGGTCCTCGTCGACGAGCCGTCGGTGCCGGACACCATTTCGATCCTGCGCGGCCTGAAGGAGAAATACGAGGTCCACCATGGCATCCGCATCCGCGATGCGGCGCTGGTGGCCGCAGCCCGGCTTTCCGACAGGTACATCGCCGACCGGTTTCTGCCGGACAAGGCCATCGACCTGATCGACGAGGCGGCGGCCCGACTGAAGATGGAGATCGACTCGCTTCCGACCCCCATCGACCAGATGGAGCGGCGCATCGTCTCCCTTCAGATCGAGCAACGGGCGCTGAGCAAGGAGAAAGACGCCCTTTCCAAGAGTCGCCTCGGCGAACTGGAAGAGGAATTGGCCAACCTGCGCGAGCAATCCAGCGAGATGAAGGCGCGCTGGAAGGGGGAAAAGGACATCATCACCCAGAGTCGCACCATTGCCGAGCAGATCGATCGGGCAAAGACCGATTCCGAGCTGGCCCAGCGCCACGGGGACCTGAACCGCGCCGCCGAGCTGCGGTATGGTGTCCTGCCCGACCTCCAGCGCAGGCTGGACCAGCACAACAGCAAGCTGGCCGAGATGCAGAAGCAGGGGTTTTTCCTGCGGGAAGAGGTCACCGAGGAGGACATCGCGGCCATTCTGGCCAAATGGACCGGCATCCCGGTCGAAAAGATGCTGGAGGGCGAGATGGAGCGGCTCTCACAAATGGAGGAGCGGCTCTCGGCCCGGGTGATTGGCCAGGAGCAGGCCATCTCCGCGGTGTCCAATGCCGTCAGGCGGGCCCGCGCGGGTCTGCAGGACCCGAACCGGCCCATCGGGTCGTTCATTTTTCTCGGGCCGACGGGTGTCGGCAAGACCGAGATGGCGCGGGCGCTGGCCGGGTTCCTCTTCGATGATGAGACCCACA
>JBBRLA010000167.1:0-13532 GCA_038231615.1 Polyangia bacterium
ACAATCGCGAAGCGCCGCAGGCGCCGCGGTTCATAGCAGCGCCGCAGGCGCCGCGGTTCATAGCAGCGCCGCAGGCGCCGCGGTTCATAGCAGCGCCGCAGGCGCCGCGGTTCATAGCAGCGCCGCAGGCGCCGCGGTTCATAGCAGCGCCGCACACCAGCCCGACATGTGAGGATGCTGGTCGGGACGCCGGACCAGGTAGTGACAGCCCTCACATTTGGTCTTGCCAGGGTCGCCTGCAATTGAGTATCCTGCTGGGGCATTTCCCCTGTGCTTCCGATGATTCCGGCTGACGGCTACCGGCCATCGGCACCAGGGACACGCCCTGACAAGGAGTACGACATTGCGGCTGGCATTCCTTCTGTCTTTCGTGGGGTCTCTCTTCGCCGGTGTCTGTTTCCCGGGCCAGGCCCGGGCCGGAATGATGGTCATCCAGAACGACCAGCTCCCGGACAGCGGGACCGTCATGGTGGCGCAGGAGGGCACGTTCGCCAAGGGAGAGGGGGTCGGGGTGACCTTCAACGGCCTGTCGAAGTACGCGCCCTATCAGATCGTCGGCGTCGAGTTCTTCATCGGCGGCGGCGGCAACGCGACGGTGACCACGGGCGTGTACCGGGAAAGCGGACAGGCGGCGCCGGGGACCAAACTTGGCGAGATGGCGGCCATGGTCGAGGGCACCACCATGTTCTTTCAGGAACTCGACCTGCCGAGTCCCGTGTCCTCCAGCGAGGATTCGCTGCGGGTGACCGCTTTCACCGATACCGATACGCTCCCGAGCGGTATCCAGTTCCTGGCCGACCCGATGACCGCCTCGGACAAGCGCACCACCATCTGCGCTTATTTGCCCAAGGCGCCATGCACCTGGCAATACGCCACCTCGCTGTTCATCAAACACGCCTGGCTGATCCGGCTGATCATCTCGAGCGACGGCATCCTCGGCACGCCGGACGGCGGCAGTCCCGACGGCGGCAAGCCCGACGGCGGCACCGGCATGGGGGGCGCTCCCCAAGTGGACTCGATCACTCCGGCGACGTTGCCTGCGGGCATGGGCGGCGCCGCCGTCATTTTGGGCAAGAACTTCGCCAACGGCAACCCCGGTTCCACGGTGACCCTGGACGGGCCGCAGGGACCGACGGTGATTTCCGGCGTCCTGGTGAACGACGTCGGCACCATCAAGATACAGATCCCCGCGGCGCTCCCTGCGGGGACGTATAATGTCATCGTGGGCAACCCCAACGGGCAGAAGGGCATGCTGACCGCCGGCCTGACCATCAGCCAGGGCCAGGCCAGCGGCTGCAACGCCGGCACTGGCGCCGGCACTGGCGCGGTGGGCAGCCTTCTTTTGGCCTTGCTGCTGGTCGAGGGACCGCGGCGCCTACGGCGCTTCGCGATACATGGACCGCGGCACTTGGCGGGCCTGCGGCGTCAGCGGTCATGACCCGGCAGCGCGGGCGTCTGTGGGTGCAGCGGGTCGCCCAATCCATGCTGGCCTGCGGGCTTGTGGCCGGCGGTTTTCTCGGCTGCGGCGCTGGCAGCTCGTCGATGGACATGAATGGGGACGGCCCGCCCGCCAAGCCCCCGGAGCCGATGCAGCTCACTGCCGGGACGGACCTGCACCTGATCGTTGCCTGGACGCCCGACGTCCTTTTGGTGGGGCAGGGCGCGACGCGGCCCCTGGACAAGCACAAGTGGGACGCCCTGTACCGGCTGCCGGCGGCGGGCGGGGACCTGGAGCGCCTGGCGCAGGACGTCTACGGCGTGCGCTTTCTGCGGCAGGGAACCGGGCGGCCCGCCGTGGTCTCGTATTCGGTGCCGATGGATTCCCGCCCCCAGGACCTGCACAGCATCGGCAGGCTTTTCCTGTGCTGGCCGGGGCAGGCGCCCAGGGAGGTGCAGGCCAAGGACGGGCGGCTGGTCTGGCAGCCGGCGGTGTTCTCGCCGGACGGGGCGTACCTGCTGAGTTACGGAATCAACCCCGACCTGATCAAGCAAAACCGCTTCAGCATCGACGTGACCGAGGTGGCCACGGGCACGTCGCGGCAATTGGGCACGGCGCTGGCGGTGGCCGTGCCGCGCTGGTTCGGCTTCGGCGGGACCGGGCCGCGCTACGTGGAACTGCCGGGCATCAGCGACATCCCCTTCGCCGCTTTCCGGCTGGACCAGGAGCCGTCCCCCATCATCCTGCCCGGACGGATGAGTGGCATCCTGCCCGATGGACGGGCCGTGACGGAAGGCGACTCGCTACAGGGGCAGGAGCTGCGTCCGGGGGCGACGCCCACCCAGCTGGCCGACGGGCCCATCGTGGACTACTCGAGCTTTGTGTACGACGGCCTGGCCTACTTCATCCGCGCCCAGGCGGGGATGCTGGGGACGCTTGTGCGCCTGGGCAAGGACGGGAAGGAACAGACGGTGTTGCCGCGGGCCGCCTCGCTGTGGGGCCTGGCCGTCGACGTGCCCCTGGCCTACCTGTCGGACGCGGACCCGGCGGCCGGAGCAAATGACATGCTGGCGCTGGATCTGGTCGGGCTCGGCACCACGCGGATCTCGGCAGAGCCGGTCACCGAGCGCAGGCCGCTGCCCGGCGGCGGGGTAATCGTGTACAAGGCTTTATCGCAGCATCCCTACGTCTGGCTGCCGGGACAGAAGGCGGCCACCTCGATCGACGACAATGCCGGGCAGGTCATCCAGGTCAGAGGCGGGCGCTTCGCGGTCCTGGAACAGCCGCTGATCGACAAGACGGTGGTGGCGGGCACCCTGCGCGTCGCCATCATCGGCGGCCAGACCGGGCCGGCGCTGACCACCGGCGTCGAGTTCATCGACACGCTGGAGGGCGAGCCGGACGGGGCGAATCTGGTCTACTCGGTGATCGCCAGCGGTGCGGGTCGTGCCCAGGGAATCTGGCGCCAGCCAGTGCCTTGAAAGCCCCCAGAAAGTCCCCTGAGAGCCCCCATGAGTAAAAAGGTCGGGCCGGTGTACGATGGGGGCCACAGGAGCAGGTCCATTCATGGAAGCAATCTTCGGCCTTCTGGCGCTGGCCTTCGTGGTGGCGCCATTTGTCGGCCTGTTCACGGCGTTAGGCAGCAAAAAGCGCGTCGAGGGACTCGACCTCAAGGTGAACGGGTTGGAGCTTCAGGTCAACCTGCTCCAGCGTCGGCTGCGTGAGGTGATCGAAGCGCAGCCGCGCCTGTCCGCCCCCCAGCCGGCCCCTCCGTTCATCGATAGCGCACAGCGAAGCGGAGCGCCGTTCATCGATGGAAGAGCGGCCCCTCCGTTCCCCGATGAAAGAGCGGTCCCGCTTCCCGATGAAAGAGCGGCCCCGCTCCCCGATGGCTCGGTCTCCGCCGCCGCCCTGTACAATGCGGCCGATCTGGGCGCTGCACCGAAACACGAACCTGCCCCGGCGGGCGTTTCACCGCAACACAAACCTGCCCCGGCGGGTGTTTCATCGCAACACGAACTCGCCCCGGTTGCACCGCAACACGAACCCGCCCCGGTGGGCGCCGCACCGCAACACGAACCCGCCCCAGTGGGCACCGCACCGCAACACGAACCCGCCTATGCGGGCGCCGCACCGCAACACGAACCCGCCCATGCGGGCGCCGCACCGCAACACGAACCCGCCCCGGTGGGCGCCGCACCGCAACACGAACCCGCCCCGGTGGGCGCCGCACCGCAACACGAACCTGCCCCGGCGGGCCTTCCTCCATGGGAAGCCGCCCCTTTGCCGCCCGGGAACGACCCGCCCCCGATCAAGCCGGCCTTCGACATCGAGGCCCTCCTCGGCGTCCGTGGCGCCGCCTGGGTGGGGGCCATCGCCCTGGTCATCGCCGGCACCCTTTTCGCCAAGTACTCCATCGAGAACAACCTCATTCCGCCGCCGGTCCGCATCGCCCTGATCCTGCTTTTCGGCATCGCCGCCCTGGTGGTCTCCGAGGTCGGCCTGCGCCGAGGCTACGCCACCACCGCCAACGCCACCTGCGGCGCCGGGGTGGCCCTGCTCTACGCCGGCTTCTTTGCCGCACACGGTCTGTACCACCTGCTCTCCCTGCCGCCGACCTTCGCTCTGATGGCCCTCACCACCGCGGTGGCCTGCCTGCTGGCGATTCGCCACGACGCCCTCTTCATCGCCGCGCTGGGCCTCCTGGGCGGCTTTGCCACCCCGCTGGTACTCTCGACGGGACAGGACCGGCCGATCGGGCTCTTTTCGTACATCCTGCTGCTCGACCTGGGCCTTCTTACATTGGCCGTGCGCAAGGGCTGGGACCGCCTGGCCAACCTGAGTTTGATCGCCACCCTGCTGGTCGAAGCCGTGTGGTTCGGGAAGTACGGCACCCCGGAAAAGATGCCCCTCGTGGTGATCATCTTCACCCTCTTCGCCCTGGTCTATCTGATCCTGCCATCGCTGGTCCCACCCGATCCGGGCAAGCCGCACCGGAACCTGCAAAGGGGCGCGATGCTCGCCGGCCTTTACCCCTTCGCCTTGGCGTTCTACATGACCGGGCGCGCCGAATACGCGGCCCATTATCCGCTGCTCTTCGCCTTCGTCGCCTGCCTGGCCGTGGCCATCGTGGTGGTGTCGATGCTGCGCGGGCAGGGCGGCTTGCTCGTCGGCGGCGCCGTGGCCACCGTTCTGACCCTGCTCTCGTGGGAGGGGCAGCACTTGGTCGCGGGCGAAGCCATTCCGGTGACCCTCATCGCCATCGCCCTGTGCCTGCTTTTCAACCTGCCCGGGCGCCTGTCCCGGCTGCCGTTCCTGGCCGGGCGTGCTCCGGCGGCCCCGCTGCCGGACGTCTCGGGGCTTGTCGCTGGAGTGGGCCTGCTGCTCTTTGCCGGCTCCCTGGTGGATCGCGGGTTTGGCGAGCCGCCCTGGGCCTTCCTGCTGCTCTGCGCCGCCCTTTTCGCCCTGTGCTGGGAGCGTGGTGTCGCGCCGGCCTTCGTCGCGGTCCGGGTGCTCGGCCCGCTGGCCCTTGCCGGCCTGATGCAGTTCTGGTTCTTGCACGCCACCACCGGCGAGACCCTGCTGCGCAACCTCAGCCTGCCCTTGCTCTTGGCGCTGGCCTCGTCGGTCCTTTCCCTCCTGCGCGAGCGGCCGGCCGCGGCACCCGGCGGGCGCATCGGCCCCGCCGAGGCAGGTGCTCTCTTTGCGACGGGGCTGGCGTTCCTGGGCATCTTCCTGTGCCTGCGCACCCGGGAATTGGGCGCCGATCCGCGACCGCTCTTCGCCGCGGTGGCGGTGCTGGAGGCGCTGCTCATCAGCGCGGCCCTGCGTCGCGGCGCCACCTGGCTTTTGCCGTTGGCCCTGGTGCTTTGCGCGGGGCTCTGCACCGCCTGGCACCAGACCTACTTTCAGCGCCCGGACCTGCCGGTGGTGCTGCCGGCCTACGGCTTTTTCTATCTGATGTTCCTGGTCTTGCCCTTTCTCCTGCCAGCGTCCCGCTCGCAGCTTCTGGCGCATCGGCGTGGCCCCTGGGTGGCCTCGGCGCTTTCCGGGCCGCTCTTCTTCCTGGTGCTCTACCACGCGGTGGTGGCGGCCGGGGGCCAGGACTTCATCGGCGCTTTGCCGGTGCTCTTGGCGGCGCTATCCGTGGGCGGGCTTTTCGGGGTGCGTCGGCGCTTTGGCGAGGCGCAGCCCGGGGAGGGCCCGGCCGCCCAGGCGGCACGATTGCGCAATCTCTCGCTCTTTGCCGCGGTGGCCTTGGGCTTCATCGGGCTGGCGATCCCCCTGCAACTCTCGCGGCAGTGGGTCAGCATCGGCTGGGCGATCCAGGCGGCGGCGGTGCTCTGGCTCTACCGGCGGCTGCCCCACCCAGGGCTGAAATATTTCGCCCTCTTGCTGTACGCCGCCGTGGGCATCCGCCTTCTGTTCAACGCCGCGATCTTCGCCTACGAGCCACGGGGCCTGCCGATCCTGAACTGGATTCTGTACACCTACGGCGTGTCCGCCGCCTGCTGCCTGGTGGGCGCGGCGTTCCTGGGCCCGGTGGAAGACCGGCACATGTTGCAGTGGGAGCGCGAACGCTTCTACCCCGGGTCGGTGCGGCTGGCGGCCATCTTCCGGCTGCTCGGGCTTTTGCTCCTCTTTGCCCTCATCAACCTGGAAATCGCCGACACGTTCTCCACCGGCCGCTACCTGGAGTTCGACTGGCACCGACAGTACGCCCGCGACCTGACCGCCTCGGTGGCATGGGGCCTTTATGCCCTGATCCTTCTGGGCATCGGCATGTGGCGCGCGGCGCGCTCGCTGCGCTTCATCTCCCTGGGCTTCCTGCTGCTGACCATCGCAAAGGTGTTCCTCTATGATCTGTCCAGCCTGAAGGGGCTTTACCAGGTGCTCTCGTTCCTCGGGCTGGCGGCGTCGCTCATCCTGGTGTCGCTGCTCTACCAGCGCTTCGTGTTCCGCAAGATCCCGCCCAGACCGGCCGCCCCCGCCGCCTCCCAGGAAGACCCTCGATGAGGCGCCTGGCTCTCGTCGTAGCGGTGGCCCTTTTTTCCCCGGCGACGCTTTTCTCCCCGGCGTCCTCCGGGTCCCCCGCCGCCGCCAGCCCCGACGGCGAGCGCGCGGCCTGGCGCTACCGTCGATGGGTCACCCTTCGACCCGGCGACCTGACCGGGGGCCGCCGCGCCACCTTCGCTGCGCTGCCCTTGCCGCCCGACCTGCTCTCCCGCGGGCAACCCGACCGGCGGGACCTGCGCCTCCTCGGCCAAGACGGCCAGGAGGTGCCCTACCTGATCGAGCAGCTTGCCGCCGGGGAGCGGACCGAATCCTGGGAAGGCTCGCTCATCGAGACCCACAGCGAATCCGGGCCGCGCACAACCTGGGTGGTGGACCTGGGCCAGGCGCGGACCTTCGACGCCATCCAGCTCGACATCGGCGACACCGACTTTGCCAGGCGGCTGCGCATCGAGGCCGGCGACGCGCCCACCGGCGCCTTTCGTCTTGTGCGGGACCAGGCCAACGTCTTCGATGAGAAGTGGCGCCTGCGGGTGCGCCGCACCCAGGTGGAATTGCCCGCGCCGGAGACCGCCCGCTACCTGCGCATCATCGCCGCCGACGGCCACTTCCGGCCGCTGCACCTGATCGGGGTGACCGCCGAGCGGCGGCGCATGGTGCCAGAGGAACGTTGGGTCCGCGAGCTGTCCGCCACGCCGCTCCCCGGCCGGCATGGGGCAAGCCAGTACCGCATCGAGCAGGCCGCCGGGCTGCCCATCGATGCCATCGAGGTGATCACCGGGGAGCCGGCCTTCGCCAGGCAGGTGCGCCTTTTCGAGGAGATCGAGGCCCCCGGCAAGTCCCCCCGGGTGTTGCGGGCGCTGCTGGGCAACGGAGAGATCTACCGGCTGCGCCTGAAGGAGACCGCGACCGAGGACAATCGCGAAGCGCCCCAGGCGCCGCGGTCCATCGACCGCGAAGCGCCCCAGTCTGTCGAACTTCTGTCTCTGCCGGTGCAACGCCTGGGCGCGGCGAGGGGCCGCGTGGTGCTCGAGATCGACGATGGCGACAGCCCGCCCTTGCGTGACGTCAGGGTGCGCGTCTCGGGCGTCGGCGAAAGAATGGTCTTTCCCCTGTGGCCCGCCTGGTCCTCGCCGGCATCCGGGGGGGCCGGGGCCACAGGAGAACACGCAGCGGGCTTCACCTTGTATTACGGCAACCCCGCCACCCGGGCGCCGGCCTACGACCTGGAGGCGTTGCGGGGCCGCCTCGCCGATCGTGTCCGCCCGGGTTACGCCGTCGCCGCGGTGGGTCTTGAGGCGGAGAACCCGCTCTTTCGGCCGGCACCGCCCCTGCATTTCGCCGCCAGCGTGGGCGCCCCCATAAAGCCCGAGCACTTCCGCATGCGGCGGGCGCTCTCGTTCTCAGCGGGCGAGGATCTTTACGGCCTGATCCTTTCGCCAGAGGACCTGGCGCTGCTGCGATCGGACCTGGGCGACCTGCGCATCGCCGATGGGGCCGACCACCAGGTCCCCTACGTGCTGGAGACGGCGGTGGCCGAACGCAAGGTGGCGCTATCAGTTGAGTCCGAGACCGGGCCGCACCCTCCGCGCATCAGCCGCTATCACCTGATCGTTGACCCTCCCCTGGTCGGCGCGGGCGCGGCGCTGCCCCTGCGGGCTGTCGAGCTGGACATCCGCGAGACCTTCTTTCAGCGCCGGGCGCGGCTTCTTGCGCCAGCGCCCAACGACCCAGGTGGCAATCATGGCGGCGGGCCTGGCGCCGAGGTCCTCTATGCCGGCGAGCTGGCCCGGGAAGAGGGCGGCCCCCCGGTACGCTTGGTATTAGATGGCAACCGGCGGCACGAGCTGATCCTGGAGATCGAGGAGGGCGACAACCTGGCGCTGACCCTGGCAGGGGCCGCGGGGTGGGTGCAAGTACCCCGACTGGCCTTCAAGGTCGTGCCCGACCGGCCGGAATACCGCCTGCTCCTGGGCAATGAGTCGGCCGAACCGCCGCGCTACGACATTGAGGGGTTGCGGCAGACCGTCCTTTCCTACGCGGCAGTGCCGGTGTCGCCGGGGCCGCTTTCGGCCAACCCCGCGTACCGACGCCTTTTGGGAAACTATTTTCGCAGCGCCCCGCCGACGGCCATCTTGTGGGGGGCCTTGCTGGCATCTGTGGTGGGGCTCCTGTGGCTGACCGCGCGGCTCCTGCGCAAGCCCGAGCAGGGACCGGGTCCCGTAGGGTAGGGGGCCCGCCGTGGTCGGCGCGAGCAGGGGAACCCATGCATCCGCGCTACGTTAGCTTTATTGACAAAATAGAGACTTGGCATACGATATTTACACACTAAGATGGGGTTTGCACAGGTCCAGGCGGGTCGGGCGAAAGCGGTCCAGCCGGTCGAGTTATTGCCCTGCTGACGCAGCTTTCTTCCGAGTGAGAGACCTTTTTGACGTTGCTGATCTACACGATCCGGCACGAGGAGAGAACATGAAGAGGAAGCGAAACCCCTGTTCGGCGGCCACCCTGGCGATCGTGGGCGCGGCGTTCTGCTCGATGGGCTTCACCGCCACGAGTGGCGCGGAGTCGGACTCGCGGGAATCACACGAGAAAAGCGCGGTGTACCTGATCAGCAACCCGGGCGGGGCCAACTCCGTGCTTGCCTTCAGTCGCGATCGGGCCACCGGCAAGCTGACCCCCAAGGGGCTGTATCTGACCGGCGGCATGGGCGATCCCTCTGTCGGGGGGTTTGAATCTCACTCCCTGGTCAACGACGACCGCCACCTGTACGCCGTCAACCCCGGCGATGATACGATATCGTCCTTTGCCATACACGAGGACGGCTCGCTCCGGCTGCTCAACGTGGTGCCATCGGGCGGCAGGCGCCCCGTGGCGGTGGCCGTTCACGACGACCTTTTGTATGTCGCCAACGAAGGGAACACCCCCGGCCTGCCGGCGGACCAGCAGTTGCCGGGCAGCTACAGCGGTTTCCGGGTGCGGCATGACGGCTCGCTTGCGCCCGTCCCCGGCTCCACCATTTTACTGAACAAAGGCGACAGCCCGGCGGAGATCCTCTTCAATCATGATGGCACCCGGCTGATCGCAAACCGGTTGGGAGGCAATGTCATCGATACCTTCCATGTGACCCGGGACGGCCGCCTGGACCGCGCCGCGCCCCTGGAAAACCAGCCCGGTCCTTTTGGGGCGATCTTCAGCCCGGTACACCCCAACCAGTTCTTCGTCGGCCTGGCCAGCCCCGACGCCGGCCAGCCCGCCCCCGGCGTGGCCGCCTACCACCTGCCCCACATCGGCGCCCCGGCGCTCATCAACGCGGTGACCGACGCGCCGCAACAGGACCCCTGTTGGTCCGTCATCACCCGGGATGGCCGCCACCTGTGGTACTCGGCCTTCATCCCCATAACCTTGACCCTGTATTCCATCGCCCAGGACGGCCACGTCAGCGAGGTCAGCGCGAACACCCCGCATGACGACGATGTTGGCTCCACCGACGTCGCCCTGGACTCGTCCGAGCGGCACCTGTACCGGCTGCGCGCCTTCCCGGTGGCCGGCGCCGATCCCCGCGTGCCTCGGCTGGAAGTCTTCAGCACCACCGGCAAGAAGACCGACGGAGGCCTGGCCCTCTCGCAGTCGCTGAGCCTGACCGCCGACGTGTTCTCCCTGGACCTGACCCAGGCCGGCATCATGGGCCTGGTCGTGGTAGACTTGTAGACCTGTAGGCCTATGAGCCGTCCCTACCCGTGCAGCGCCACCTGCACCGTCCGCGCCCGCTCGGCGACCCGCTGCCTGAGGGGTAGGAAGCGCGGGTCCTGCCGCAGGGGCACGAAGAGCGGACACAGATCCAGCCACACCAGATCGTAGAACGCCGTCTCCGCCAACTGGCGCAGCGCCTCCATGGCCTGCGGCAGGTCGCCTCTCATGCAAGACAGCTCGGCCTGCAACTGAAGGCCGAAGGTGCGGTTCCGCTCGCTGCCGCCCCGCGCATTGAGCCAGCGCCGGGGATCGTTGGCTTCCAGATCCACCGTCTCCCCCGCGACATGGGCAATCATTCGCCGGATATTGGCATAGATCGGATCGCTCAGCACCGGATGCTTCAGGTACTCCGCCGCCCGCGCCTGGTCCCGCTGCCAGGCCACGAGCCGCGCCCGCATGACCCACAGGCCCGGGGAGTCGCCCTTTTTGGCCACCGCGTCCAGGGTCTCCCAGGCCTGCGACCACACCCCGCTCAATGCCTGGCCGCGGGCCAGGTTGATGCGCAATTGCGAGAGGCCCGGGTCCAGCCGCATGGCGCTCTCGCCCAGACGCAAACCTTCTTCCACGGGGCCCGCCTCCAGGACGATCCGGCTCAGAAAGTCATACGCCTCGGCCAGGGTCGGCGCTCGCTTGATCGCCTCGCGCAGGTCCCGCGCGGCGCCTGCCAGATCGCCGGACTGGAAGCGCACCACCGCCAGGGCCAAAAGCGGCTCCCCGCGCAAGGGCGCCGCCATCTGGGCCTTTACCGCCGCCTCGTGGGCCATCTCGCCGGAACCCTCGCCGCCAAAGAACCACAGCCGGGCGCGAGCCAGGGCGTAGGTCGAAAGGATCATGGCGTTGTTGGGCGAAAGCGGCAGCGCCTCTTGCAGAAGTTCGACCGCGCGCATGGCGCCCAGGGCATCCGGGCGGTGGTATTCGTGGCGCGCTTGCAGGTACAGGTCCTGTGCCCGCGGGTCTTCCGGCAGGTCCCTGCTGGATCCGCGATCCTCGACCCGCAGGGCCGCGGTGATCTCCCTGGCCACGTCGTCGCTGATGGCGAAAACATCGGTCTCGGGCCGGTCGAAACGCTGGGTCCAGAGCTGGAAGCCGTCGGCCACGCCGATAAGGCGCACCTGGATGCGCAGCATGCCGGCCCCGCGACGCACCGATCCCTCGACGACGTAGGCCACGCCCTGTCCGCGGCCGATTTCCTGCGGGTCCGTGCTGTGCCCCTTTAGCCCGATCACCGCCCCGCGAGATCGCACCTTCAGCCCGCGGTTCATCGACAGGGTGTCGATCAGGTCTTCCAGCAGACCGTCCGCCAGGTATTCGTCGGTCGCCGGGCCCAGGTTGCGGACGGGCAGCACGGCGAGGGTCTTGCCGCTGCTGGTCAAAAGGCTGCCGGTCGGGTTGGGCGCGGCACCCAAAAGGGATGCCTTGCCAACGGCCGTTCCCGGCGCGGCCCGCGGCGCGGTCTCGGGCAGCATCTGGCAGGGCAAAAGCGGCAGGGTCATGTTGTGCAGTGCAAAAACCACCTCGGCGGCGCTGGCGAAGCGGTCCTTCGGGTCACGGGCCATCAGGCGCAAGGTCACCTTGGCCACCGTCTCCGGCAGGTCGGGCCGCTTTTCCCGCGGGTCCGGCGGCGGTTGCACCAGGCGCAACATCAGCATGCTGTGCAGGTTGGTGCTGCGCCAGGGCAGCTCCCCGGTGAACATCTCGTACATCAGGCAGCCCAGGGCGTAAAGGTCGGTGCGCGCATCGATGGGAGACGAGTTGTCCAGCTGCTCGGGGGCCAGATAGCCCGGCGTGCCGACGACGCCGGTGGTCATGCGCGCTGCGGGATCATCGCCCACGTCGCGGGCGATGCCGAAGTCGGTGATGACCACGCGGCCCTCGCGGTGGAGCATGATGTTGTCGGGCTTGAGGTCCCGGTGGATCACCCCGGCATCGTGGGCCGCGCCCAGGCCGGCGCAGATCTCGCTGAGGATGCGCAGCGTCTCGGGCACGGAGAGCGGCGGCTTCGTCGAGGACAGGCGCCGGGACAGGGGCTCGCCGTCGATGAACTCCATGGTGATAAACTTTTCGCCGGCATGCTCGCCGATGTCGAAGGTGCGGGCGACGTTGTGGTGGGTCACCAGGCGGGCCAGACGCACCTCGCGCCGGAAGCGCTCGATCAATTCAGCCGAGGCGACGGTGTCGCGGCGCAGCACCTTGATGGCGATCTCGCCGCCCAGCTCCAGGTCGCGGGCGTGGAACACGCTGCCCATGGCCCCCGAACCGAGTTGCCGCAGGACCTGGTAGCGGCCCGCGAAGAGGCTGGCGGGGTCCGGCGGAGGGGCGGAGACCGGCAAAGGGGCGGCGGCGGCCGATCGTGGGGTGCCTTCCGCCGGTGCGGCTGCCGGTAATCGAGAGGCATCGTCGATCAGGGTCGAGTCGAAGGAAGGCTCTTTTTCGCTGGGCATCCGCCTTCAGTATAGGCCGAAATCACAAGCTCCTGGGGAACTCCCGGCAGTTGCCTCGAACCGCCCGGCGATGCGGCACAGCTGACGGCGCCGCCCTGGCGCAGCGGTACCCATCGATGACCGAGCTGCTCAATCACCCGGATGGCCACAAACGATGGCGCTTGATGTGGTCCCACAGGGCCTGTGCCCGAACGATGCGGCTTCGACAGGGTTCGACACAGAAGGAACTCAAGCACGCAGACGAGTTGTTGAACGCGCATTCCCTCGGTGAGGCTGCGAATCGGGCGCGGGTCGCGTGGGAGCACCTGTTGCGCGGCTTTTGTGAGCGTCGTGGAATCAAAGAACATTTGCATGGTTCTTTCGAGTGGGCATCAGTTTTGCACACCCGTTCAGTGATTCGCCACTTTTGCCCGAGCCACTATCAAAAGGCGATCGGCAGGTCGGGTCGATTTGGTTGATTTGGCCGGTTAGGCCGATTTTTTGGCGATCTTTGCTTGGCACTCTTGAACCTGGGTCCGCGGTGCCGAGATCTCCTTTCCATGAACCCAGACATGATCACTACAAGCATCGTAGAACTCGCGGGGATCGACCGCGAACTGACCCCTGAAGAACTGGCCGATCGGCGCCGGTTGGAGAAAAACGTCCGCAAGGAACTGGCCATTCAGCGACGCGGGACCCTGAGCATACTGCGAACCGGCGGGTACATCGGCGAGATCATCGGCAGGGGCCTCTACGGCCGCGACTTTAACCAGTGGAGCCAGCGCCGGCTGGGCCTTACGGGAGACGAGGCGAAGATCTACTTCGCCATCTGGCGCGAACTGAGCGACGAGGACGTGCGGGCCGCGGACCTGAGCCGGGCGGTGCTCCACGTCATCGCGCTGGCGCCG
>JBBRLA010000168.1:0-13520 GCA_038231615.1 Polyangia bacterium
AGCGGACCATCAAAGACCTGGGGCGCCAGGCCGGGCAGATCCTATCGATCAGCGCGCGCACCGTCGGGAGGCGCTGTAGCGGCCGGACGGAGCGCCGGTCTGATAGGTCGGATTGTCGATGCGCGGCGCGACACGCTGACAACCGGTGGTCCGTGTCGCTCAACGCGTCGCCGATTATGCGACGGCGTGCTCTTGCTGGCGAAGATTGAAGGTAAAGGGAATCACTTTGCCTTCCTTCTGATCGTGGTCTCGCAAAAGTTGGATCAGGTCGCTGCTGGTCACCAGGCCCACCAGGCGTCCTTCGCCCTCCACCACCGGTATGGCGTCCAGATGGTTGTCCACCATGAGGCCCGCCACGTGCGATATGGTGCTGCTGGCCACGCAGGTCATAGGCTCGCGGACCATCACCTCCGAGACCCGTAGCTTGGGGACATCCAGCTCGCCGCCGCGAAGCACTGCGTGCCGCAGCACGTCTCTATCCGAGAGGATGCCCACCAGTCGTCCGCTCGCCACCACCGGCAGATGTCGGATGTGCCACGTGCTCATCGTCAGCCAGGCTTCGCAAAGGGTGTCCGTGGGGCCGAGAAAGATTACATCGCGCGTCATTGCGCTTCGGGCTTGCATGGGGAAACTCCTGAATGTCGGGGTCGATGGTTATCGGGCCGTTTCAAGATAAGGTTATGGCTTCGCTTCGGCGGCGGGGCACGCAGAAAGTGACTTTCGTGGATCAGGCCGGTGTGCGGACTTGCCCCGAGGAGGCTAGACGGTGGAAGGATCGGCACCAAGGCCCGGCTGCGGTATCGCCGTGGGATGAATCTGCCGATCTGCCTGCCCCAGCCGCCTGCGATGACCTCGCAGATCCGCCGGTTCCGCCCTTTGTGGGATGACTTCGCCGATCCGCCCGCTCCTTCCTGAGCGGTTTTGGCGCGGGGCGATGGGGACTCCTAAAAGGGGGGCGCCCGCTGATGCAAGTCGGCGGCGGTTGGGGGCGGTGTGCCCAGATGGAGGGGCACAGGCGTTTTTTGCCCGGTCAGCCCGGGGATTGCCCCCGGACTTCCCACAGATCCGGACGTGCCCGATTAAGGCATCCGGTTCGTCAGGTCACAGCTTCGCTGCGAGCCGATATACCGAGTGGACCACCTGGACCTGGGGCAGAGGAAACCACTCCAGCCATCGGTGCATCTTCTCCCACGTGACGCCCCCCTTTGCTCCCCGTCGCCCAAGCCAGTATCTCCAGATTCGCGTCACCTCATAGCGAAATCGCCCCAACGCCTCGGCATTTCCGGTGATCCCGTAGTAGCCGTAGTGCCCTTGGACCTTCCGCTTGAGCCCTTCCCACTGCTCCTTGATCGGCCTGTGCATCACCTCTCGGCAGTACGCCCCTATTCTCTTGAGCGCCCTGCCCTGGAGTGAGCAGGGGACAAGGAGCGTCAGCAGCCGGCGGACAAACTCGCACAGGAGCACCCGCTGCGCGACTTCCATGAGGCACAGGGACTCTTCGCGAGAGCGGCCGGGGAGGTGGATGAGGCGAACGATGGAGGGAAAATAACATGCTCAATTTTATTGAGCATGTAAAATTATCCCTCGGCACCCATTGATACCCGGAGGGCGGAGGCAATGGCACCGCTCTTGTTCGGCTGCTTGTCGAGCCAGTCCGCCACGTCTAGAGGGAGGCTGATCTTGTACTCCCTGGTCTTTTTGCCCGTGCCGCTACCCTTCGGGCGTCCGACGGGGCGTTTCTTGGTCTTCTTCGGCGTGGCCATTGTGCCCACCATAACACGACCATTTTAATTGCACACACGATCTCACCCTGCTAGGTTCAGCACTGGAGGTCACCCCATGGCCAGTAGCGCAGCAACTCCCCCTCCTCGACTCGCAGAAGCCCCCGACGAGGGCCTGGTGATGACGGCTGAGGAGCGGGCCCGCCTTAACGCTCGTCTGTGGCAGTCTTATGAAAGCGCCAAGGCGGGCCAGCTGGTCGACTACGACGAAGATGACGACGACGACGAATGAGGGTCCGTCTTACCCCTGAAGCAAAGGCCGATCTTCGGGAGATCCGCGCCTGGCGAAAGAAGAATTGCGGCGGGGGGGCTGGGCCCTTCTCCCGAGAGTACCGCGCCGCCGTGGCCCGCCTTCGCCGCCTGCCGTACAGCGGTCATCCCTGTCTTAATCCCAACGCGCCACCCGGCACCCTGCAAGAGCTTTTGCGGGACACACAGCACTATATCTACTACATCGTCGATGAGGCCCAGCGGTCGCTGATCATCCTGACGGTCTGGGGCACTCCGCGCGGACAGGGGCCATTCTAAACGTTACCTCATCAAGGAGCCCTCCATGAATACTGAGCTGACATCTTCTGGCGTTCAGCAACTTGGCGAGGGCGTAGGCAGGTACGACGCCCAGATCGTCGGCAGCATCGAACTGCGCCGCTTCACGGGGCGAGGCGATGGCGAATGGCGAACGCGCGATCTCGACGTGGCCAGGCAGGCCGAGTACGACCGTCCGCGCAACATCCGCAACCCTCCGCTACGCCCCTGGTATTCACACAAGCAAGGCCTCTGCTTTGCAGACATCCTGCGCACCGCCCAGCGGGTCCTGGCCCCCCTGGATGTCCTTGACCCGCCCGCACTTGCGGAAATTCCCGCGTTGCGCGGTAAGCCAGAGACGAAGCGGTCCAAGAGGTCTCGAAGAAAAGGCGAAACCTGAGTCAGAAGAAGAGGCAGTAGCCCAGGGCGAAGGTCAGTGCATCCAGGGTCGAGTCGCCCATGACCCGTTGCTGCTGGAATACGTGGCGGTATCCGCCCTCCAGGAAGAGCGCCCCTATGCCCAGTCGCACCTGGGCGCCCAGAAGCCCGCCAAGCCCGAAGTGCTCCGCCACCACCGTCTCCGAGCGAGTCGCCCTCACATGCGACCAGCCGACCAGGAGCGCCGGGTTCGCCGCCAGATACAGGTTTCCGCGGGAACCGTGGGGAAAGAAGCGGTAGCCGATCGGCAACGAGACCGTCAGCAGGTCTCGCGCTTCCAGCACTCCGGTGTCAAAGGATTGCCCCTCGTAACCCGCCCGCAGGGCGATCCACAGCGACCCCGCGGGGAGCCTGGTGCGCAGCCCCAGTTCCAGCCCGATCAGGCCGCCTGGGTGACCTTGTTCGACGTCCACCGAGGCCCCGGCGTGCAGGCCCAGCTCCAGGCCGAGGCGGGGGGGCCGTGGCGCCGACCTCTTCACCACCGGTGCGGCCTCTCGCGGGAGCGTAGATTCCACGAGCTGGCCATCGGCGGTGCGGAAGCGCAGCGCCAGTGTCTCGGTGCCGGGCTGCCAGGAAAGCCGGGTCCGGTAGGCCCCGGGTTCGGTGGTCTCGCCGATCAGCCCCAGGGTGGCCGCGGGCCCGGCGCTGCCGTCGAGCCTGAGCCCGGAAAGCGGCTTGCCCTCGGCATCCCGCAGGCGCAGCGTCAGCTCGCGCTGTCCCGTCCCCGCCTGAAGAAAGCGCGCCGGACCGGGCGCGACCACACCGACCATCGGGCCGGCCTGCTCCGCGGGGATGCGGACCTCTACCGATTCCGCCGGGGTGCCGGCGCCACCGCTGGCCGCATCCCCGGCGGCGCTGCACCGCAGAACATGCCCGCGTCCCGGAGACAGCGCCAGGGACCCCGCGCCCGCCTGCGGCGCTTCGCGATCGATGGACCGCGGCGCCTGCGGCGCTTCGCGATCGATGGACCGCGGCGCCTGCGGCGCTTCGCGATCGAGCTCACAAATCACCCCCACGGGGACCGTCACCGCCGCCCGTCGCTTCGGCTCCGCGGGCCGCATGGCCAGGCGCGACACCAAAAGCTTCGCCACCGGCCCCGCCGTCCCCTCGAATTGGTCGTTGTCGATGGCCGACACCCGGGCAAAGTAGGTCCCCTGGTCCGGGGCCTTCAGGTCCAGATGGGTGGTCGCTCCATCGACCCGCAGGTCCAGCACCAGGTCGTTGAAGCGTTCGTCCTTCGCCACCTGCTGGTGATAACCCGCCGCCGCCCCTCCCGGGGCATACTCCGCGCTGACCGTTCGTGGCTCGCCGCTCAGCAGCACCAGCGCGGGCGGGGCCTGGGTCCACGAGGGGGCCGGCGGCAGCGCGTGGGGCGGCATCGGCGGCTTGCCCTCGTCGGCGCGGCTGCCGAAGCCGGCGGCGACGGTGATCTCCTTGCCGGCGGCATGCAGCCGGGAATTGCCCCGATAGACCGCCACCCGCGTCGAGCGCCGCTCGTCCACGTGGACCTGCGCCTCCCCGGGACCCAGCTTCACCTTCCCCGCCGGGGTCTGCAGCGCCACCGGCGCCTTGGGCGGGCCCCCGGCCAACTCCGCCAGATGCGCCCGCAGCGTCCCGCGCAAAAGGGTTGTGTCCTCCGCGGTGGCGTGGCGGGTGACCTCCCCGCTGCCAGACCCCAGGATCACCACCAGCGAGCGTTCCCCTAGCTGGAGCTGGGTCTCGTCCCCGAACGTGATCTCTGCGGACGATGCGTTCAGCGTGCTGACCTTGTGGCCGCGCAGGAGGGGATCGTTCTTGTGCCCCGGATGCAGATCGGGCGTATAAGCCTCCACCTGGTTGCGCACGAAGGTCAGGACGGCGTCCGGCGCGGCGTCCCTGTGGGCCGCGGGCGGCAGCCGCAGCACCTGTCCGGGCCGCAGGTGGTGGGGCGGCGGGCCGAGGGAGTTATTCTGATGAATCAGATCGATGCGGCGGGCGTCCCCGTAGATCGTCTTGGCGATCTTGGGACAGGTGTCCCCGGCCTGTACGGTGTACGGCATCAGCTCCGGCGCGGCCGGCGCAGAAAGGGGGAAAAGGATCGAAAGGAGAATCAGGGCCAGGCGGCCCTTTCCCGGGTCAGTCTGTCGGGTCATTGGAGTCATCGCCCTATCTGCCGCGGCGAACCAGCCGCCAGACCTTCTTGCAGATCTCGTCATCGGTCGCCGAATGCAGGGCCGCATCGCTGGCCCCGGCGCGGATCAGCGCGGGGGTCTCCTCCACGCCGGTCACGTCGACCACCATCACCGGGACCTGGCCCGTCCCCGGGGCGCCGCGGACCGACACGGTGCGCGCCGCGCCGCCGGTGGCCGCCACCATCACCGTCCGTACCGTCCGCTCGCCGATGGACTTCGGCGGCGCCTGGTCCGGGTCCCAGGTTTGCGAATCGATGCCGTTGACCGCGAGGGCCACGCGCAGGGCATTCATTCGACCGGCCTCCATGCCCCACAGTACCACATAAGGACGCTGTTCCCCCTTCAGGGTGGGTGCATTCGCGAAGCCCTGCCCGAACTCCGTTCGCGGCGCCGCGGAGATGAGGCCGCGCTTCGACCCGCTGCCCGCCTCCGCCGCCTTCTGCCCCGCCGACCGCCCCAGCACAGAGGCCGCGTCCGTCCCATCCATCGCCCGGGACAGGGCCTCGCGGAACTGCCCCGCCGTGGGGCGTTCATCCGGCCCCTTGGCCATCGCCCAGTGGGCCAGCGCCTCCAGGCCGGGAGGCGGCTCCTTTTTCAGCCCCCGGGCGCTGACCGCGGGCGGGGCGACATAGATGTGCTGGGCCATCAGCTGCACCACGCTCTCCCCGGTGAAGGGCGGCTCCCCGGCGAGCATCTCGAAAAGCATCACCCCCACCGAATAGATGTCCGTGGGCGGGCCCAGCTCGCCGCCGCGGCATTGCTCCGGCGACATGTAGATCGGCGTGCCGTTGACCTCGGCCTCGGCGGTCAGGCGCTGGTTCCCGGGAGACTCGGTCCACAGGGCCAGGCCGAAGTCGAGGACCTTGATGGCGTCAGGGCGGTAGCCGGCCTCCATCAACAGGATGTTTTCCGGCTTCATGTCGCGGTGCACAATCCCCTCCCGATGCGCCACCTCCAGCACCTCCAACAGCTGGTCGAAGATGCGGCACAGCCGCTCGGGCGCCATCGTCCGTCCATCCACCAGCAGCGACTCGAAAAGGGGCCTCCCCCGGCAAAGCTCCATGACCATGTAGGGCGCGCCTTCCTGCTCGCCCAGGTCATGCACGGCGACGATCCCCGGGTGCGAGAGCCGCGCCAGCGCCAGGGCCTCCCTGCGGAACCGCTCCCGGTGCACGCCACCCGGCGGGGCCCCTTGCGAGAGCAGGAACTTCACCGCCACCTGCGCCTCCAGGCCCAGGTGCCGGGCGCGATACACCCGGCCATAACCGCCCTGCCCGAGCAGCGCCTCGATCCGATACTTCCCGTCGAGGACCAGGCCCAGCCTCGGGTCCGTCGAGTCGCCACAGCGCAGGCAGATCTCGGAGAAAGGGATGGTGCCGCCGCAGCTCGGGCAGCGCACCATCGGCGTGTCTTTTTTGTGGGTGGACTTGGAGTTGGGGAAGGTCATGGGGGTTATCCGAGTTCGAAGATTTCCACCGGCTTCTGCTTGCCGCGGAGCGGGTGTTCACCCAGGGAGATGAGCAGGAACGCGTCGCCCACCAGCGCAGCCACCGCGGCGGTACACAGGGTCTGTCCGGGGCGGGCCATCCCCTCGACCCGGGAGGCCACGTTTACCACGTCGCCGATGGCGGTGTACTCCATGCGGCTCTCGCTGCCCAGGTTGCCGACCAGCGCCACGCCGCTGTTGACGCCGACCCCCAAGCGGATGTCGGCGCCGTACTTCTGCTTCCAGGCCGGCGCGCTGAATTCGACGAAACGGTGGATGTCCTCTGCGGCGGCCAGGGCGCGGGCGGCGTGGTCGGGCTGATCGGCGGGCGCCCCGAAGATCACCATGATGCAGTCGCCGATGAACTTGTCCACCGTGCCCCCGTGGCGGAAGATCACCTCGGTCAGCACGGTGAACAGCTCGTTCAGGAAGGCCACCACCCGCTCCGGCGGCGAACCTTCGGCGAAGGTGGTGAAGGACACAACGTCGGCGAAGAGCACCGAGACCGTGCGCCGCTCGCCCCCCAGCGCCAGCGCCCGCTTTCCTTCGGCGATGGATCGGGCCACCTCTGCCGGCAGGTAGCGGGACAGGTCGGCTTCCACTGCGGCGCGGCGGGCGATCTCCCCCTCGCCTTGCTGAAGGCTCTGCGCCATCTGCGTCATGGATTCGCCCAGTTCTTCCAGTTCGTCGCCGGTGTGCACGGTGGAGCGTGCGGCAAACTCTCGCCGCGAGAAGGCCCGGGTCAGTTCGACCAGCGAGCGGATCGGCCGGGTGGTCCGCGCGGCGATGAACGCCCCCAAAAAGATCGCCAGCCCAAAAAGCCCCGCCGCCGTGCCCAAAAGGATCAGCCGCGTCCGCGCGACCCCGGCGAAGACCTCCCGGGAGGCGCGCCGCACCACCACCGCCCAGCCTCGTGTTTGCAGGGAGCGGACCGAGCCGACCATCTCCTCGCCGTCGCCCGCGCGGAAGGCGCTGACCATCGCGAAGGGCCGGGTGAAAAGCCCATGCTTGCCATATTTCCCCAGAAAGACGTCCCGCCCCAGGAGCGACTGTCCCACAGAAAGCGCCCCGCCGCCGCCCCCGGCCAGCACCCGCGCCTGTCCATCCAGGAGCAAGAGCCCATCCGAGCGGCCATAGAAGCGGTCGCGGGAAATCTCCTGTAGGCGCCGGTCCAGGAACGCGCCGTCCAGCGTCCCCAGCACCAGCGCCCGCCGCTGCCCCTCGCGGAGGATCGGCTCCAGGTAGCGAATCGCGAAGCGCGAAGCGCCGGGGTGATCCATGGCCGGGGCCATGTCGTGGACCGGCGCCAGCCAGCGGCCTTCCATGCCCGTTGACGTGCCCAATGAAGTGATTGTCGACGTGCCCAATGACGTGATTGTCGACGTGCCCAATGACGCAGGCAGGAGCGCATCCGGCAGCGCATCCGGCGGCGCGGGCGCGTCGTCGTCGTCCTGCTTGCGTCCGATGGCATCCAGCAGTTTGCCGTCCGGCGTATACACCGCGACCTGCCGCAGCGCCTCCGCTCGGGCCATCATCTCCCGCGCCAGGGCCAGACGGGCGTCGCCATTCTCGATGCTCGGTTCGGTGAGCAGCCGGCCGGCCCGATGGGTGGCCTCCGCCGCCTCGCCCAGCACCCGATCGATGACCTCGCTGGCATGATCGGTGATCGAGATCTCCAGTTCCTGTTCCGCGTTGATGCTGCGCCGCCGCTGCAACTCCAGGGTGACCCCGGCGAAGAGCAAAAGGGGCAGGGCGCCCGCGCCCAAAAGCGTCAGCGTCCAGCGCGTGCGAAGGCTCGCGCGGCGCATGGTTGCGTGTCCCATGGAGCGGCTAGCGCCGGGTCCGGATGTGGACCTCGGCGACGGCGGGCGCGTCCCCGGAGACGGCGCCCTTTTCGCGCTTGCGGCCTTCGAGGCGCTGGCCGGTGACACCGCCCACCACCGGGCGGGTCTCCCGGGCCGCGGGGGTGGGGTCGGGGATGCTGGAGCAGACCTCGACTTCTTGCGCGGTGCGCGGCATGCGGCGCTTCGCCGGGGTCAGGGCGGGGGCGGTGCGCAAGTCCCCCTTGCCGACCTTCTCCGTCAGGCTGAGCCAGGTCCGCGCCTCGTTGCGCCAGCCCTTGCCCGCGCTGAGCGCCGGGGCCAGCGAGATCTTCTCGACCTTGTGCTGGATGTGCCGCGGCAAGAGCCGCTGCGCCCGGTAAAGCAGCCGGTCCTCGTAGGCCGAGAGCCGCTTGCTCAGTTGCTGGTGCAGCGCCGGGGGGATGCGGATGCAGATGCAGAAGATGTCCCCGGCAACGGGATCGTTGCGCAGGTGCACCAGGCTGGCCTTGCCGCTGCTGACGATGGCCACCTCGCGGGTAGCGCCCTCCTGGGCGAAGTGCTCGGCGAGCGTCGCCAGGAGGGGCTCCAGACCGTCGGGAAAGATTCCCTCTGCCATGGTCTCCATGATCGGTCAGGCGAAAGGGGGGTGCAAGCAAGGCCGGCTTTCGGCTGTCCTTTCCCGGCCTTGGAGGCCCTGGCCCGGGCAAGTCAGTTTGCCGGGGTGTTGTGCAGCGCCTCATAGGGGCGGCAGGGCTGCCCGCGGAGGGAGGGGCAGGCGGGCAGGGGCAGCGCGTTGCCCTTTTTGTCCCTGGGCCTCAGGTCCTTGATGACGGGCAGCAGCACGCTCGATGGGAAGGCCATCGAATGGGCGATGCGGTGGGTGGCCGGGCCGGGAAAGGTCTTCAGCAAGAAGCGCCAGATGGCCCGGGTGCCGCCGGGGGTGTCCACCGCGACGCGGATGCGCGACCCGGCGCGGAAGGCGTGCCCGAAGGCGGCGATCCCCACCCGCACCGGCGACCATGTGCCCGAGGGCAGCACCGCCGCGTCCGGCCCCAGGTAGGTGTGTTCCGGCCACAGGTTTGTCGCTTCTGCCGCCAGCTTGCGTTCGCTGGCCCGCAGCCAGCCGCTTTGCACGTACATCTCCTGCCCGTCGGGGCGCACCTCGGTGATCGTCGCCTGTAAATCGGCGTCGTCGACGCTGGACTGCAAAAAGAGGTCCACGCTGGCGTTGCCTAGCATCACTATGTCGTCGGTCAGCGCCGCACTGATGAAGGCCACCGCGGCGCCGTCCTGCAGCTTCGGGTAGTCATACTTGGGCAAAAGGTCCCACACGTTGCCGCCCTGCGCCAGGTACAGGCGGTCGCCCGCCGCGGGGTCCAGCTTGAACGACGAGGCCAGCTCCCCCGCCGGGGGCAGTTCCTGCAGGAGCGTGCCGTCGGGCTGGAAGTACAGACGCAGGGGTGCGGTATCGGGCGGCCATTTGGCGAAGGAATGCTCGAAGGTCTGCTCCGGGGCCCCGGCGGTCGGCCCGCCCCCCGATTCGAAGCGCACCCGCAGCGGCAGCTCCGCCTCGTAGGCCGCCCGCGCCTCCTCGTAGCTCTTGGCGCTGGCGAAGCGATCCGGCGGGAAGGACAGGGAGGTGCCGAAGACCTGCTGGAAGAGCAGCGGCGCGGCGGTGCGCACCTTGGGGTCCAGCGAGGGGACCCTGTGCGCCACGTAGAGATCGAGGAAGTTCTTCCACTCGATCATCACCTCGGAAGCAAAGGCGTCCACGTGCACGCCGTTGTAGACCGTGAAGCGGGCCAGCCGGCTCCCGGAAAAACGGTCCAGGAGGCCGGTGAAGTAGGGGCCGGTCTGCTCATCCTGCCAGGCGCTGGCCAGGAACACCGGCACCTGGATCTTGCCGACGAAGGTCACCGGGTTGATCGGATCCCCCAGATCAGCGCGATAGTAGGGGTTGGCCTTGACCTCGGCAACGATGTCCACCTTCTGCATGTGCAGAAGCTGGTTCTCGCGGCACACCGTGTCGCCGGTGCCGACCTGGGCCATCTCCCAGCCCTGGGCGTAGGGGCCGGCCTTGTTCTGCACCTCTTGCGCCCAGGCCACGGCGAAGCCGGTGTTGAGCAGGCCGCCGGGCTCCAGGGTGTAGAAGGGGTTGCCGATGACCGACATGGGGGTGATCGCCGCCAAGCTGGGCGGCTGGGTCTGGGCGACGAAAAGCTGGCTGAAACCGGGGTACGAGATGCCGGTCATGCCGACCTTGTGGTCCAGCACCCAGCTCTGGGCGGCAACGGTCTCGATCATGTCGTAGCCGTCGAGAAGTTGCAGGGTGTCGAAGAAGTCGTAGGCGCCGCCGGAGCAGCCGGTGCCGCGGACGTTGACGCCGACGGTGGCATAGCCCAGCAGGCTGGCGATGAGGGCGCTCGGGTCGTTGGGCGCGTCACACAGGGTGGGAAAGATGGGGCAGAGCCCCTCGACGCCCTTCATCGGCATGCCGGGCTGCGACGGGTTGTAGCCGGAGTAGTTGACCACGGTGGGATAGGGGCCCTGATCGGGGGGGCCGGGCAGGGTGATGAAGACCGAGAGCTGGCTGCCGTCGCGGGTGCGGATGTAGCCGAAGCCGGCGGCAAGCTGCTGGTCCTGGTAAAACGACGGGGGCGGCAGGCTGCCGGCGGCCGACATCACCGTCAGGGGATCGGTAGAGGCCGGGGGCACGTCGTCAGTGCGGATGACGTAGCCCGGCCCCGGCACAAGGTGGCGGAAGATGAGGCTGCCCAGCGAGTCCACCTTGGCCGATTGGAGCATCGTGCCGCCGCCGTCGAAGACGGTCAGCGTGCTCCCGGGAAGGGCGTGGGTCACCTGGAGTTGCCCGATGATCTCGCGAACCGAGAACGGCGCGGGAGACGACGAATCACAGGCGAGAAGAAGCGTGACGACGCCAAGGAAGAACAAAAGCGGAGGGCGATGGCTCATGGGCGGAATGTATCACCAGAAGCGGCGCCAAAAGCGACGGAAGTAGCGGTAGATGTAGCCCGGGCCGCCGGTCTTCGCGCCAGTCCGCCGGTGGGCCTACTGCGCCGGCCTGGTGCTGAGGCCGGGGTACAGGTTGTGCCCGGCCCACTCCAGGGCCCGGGGGTAGTTCATCAGCGCCGTGGCATCCTCGGGATGGTTGTGGCACCAGGCCAGGAAGGCTTCCATCGCCGCGCCGTGGTGACTCACGAGGTCGGGGACCACCAGCCAGTCCGGGTGGTGGGCGGCAAAGGCGTCCAGGTGCCGTTCGGGGTTGGCGATGGCCCAGGTGACCAGCTCGTGGGTCTGGTCGGGGTGACGGCCATCCCAGCGAAAGACCTTGGCCGCCCCCTGCGGGTCGCTGCGCACCCAGTCGCCTAGGTCCTTGGACCCCTGCGCATACTGCGGCGCCCACTTCTCGATCCCGGCCTGATCCGCTGAGGGTGGCACCGGGGTCGTCGTCGTCGTCGTCGTTTCTGGCGCCGCCTTGGGACAGGCGCCAAGAAGCAGCGTCGAACATGAAAGTGCCAGCGATAGTGAAAAGGACAGCGGCAAGGACAGTGATAGCGAAAGCCTGCGCGTCGTGAGGTCTTTCATGGGCGGGTCTCCGTCATGGTCGGCCCCTATCCTATCCTTTCGCGCGGAAGCTTGCGCGGCTGTCACGTAGTTCTTGGCCTGCCGGCCTCGGTCGGATATAATGAGGCTTCAACGCCCGTGGCCAGAGGGATCGAGGTACCCCCAAGATCCAGGTGCTCGCACCCCTCCCCGCACCGGGCAGACGCGCCGGAGCATGCATGAGCCGTACCCTGTCCAGCCGCTACAAGACCCGTTCCGCCTCTCCCGCCATCCCGCCCGTGCGGGCCTCCCTGCTCGTCGCCGCCGCAGTGGTCGGGATGTGCGTCCAGCCCGCCCGCGCCGACGGCACGCCCTCGCCGGCCGCCCCGGTACCGGCCCCGATCCAGGTAACGGCCACTCCGGGCTCCATGACCCCCATGCCCCCTTTGTGGGAACAGGCCTTCGCCAAGATCACCCAGGACCCGCCACCGCCGCAGATCATCCGCCAGACCCACTACGTCACCTCCAACGAGAACCGCCACTTCCTTTTCCGCGACGCCGTGGCGGCGCAGGGCGGGGTGTATGTCGGCGTCGGGGCCGACCAGAACTACATGCTCGCCGGCTGGTCCCGCCCCGAGGTCCTGGTCCTGATGGACTTCGACCAGGTGGTCGTCGACCTCCACCGCGTCTACCGGGTAGCCTTCCTGCAGGCCCCAAACCCCGCCGCCTTTCTGCGTCTGTGGGAGCCGAAGAACGCCCCCGCCATGCGTGCCCTCATCGACCAGACCTACCCCGAGGGCAAGCTCCGCATCGGCGCGCAATATGCCTTCCGCATCTCCCGGGCCGCGGTGCAGCGTCGGCTGGAGCGCATGAAGGGCCTCTACCGCCGCCTGGGCATCCCGTGCTTCCTGGGCGACAACGATCAGTACAGCTACCTGGTCGACCTGTTCCGCAACAACCGGGTGGTGGCCCTGCGAGGCGATCTGACGCGCAACCACACCGTCCGCGAGATCGGCGCCGCCGCCCGCGAAGTGAACCTGCCGGTGCGGGTGCTCTACCTGTCCAACGCCGAACGCTATTTCGCTTACAACGCCGAGTTCAAGGAGAACATCCTCGATCTGCCAGTGGACGGCCGCACCGCGGTGTTGCGCACCGCCAACTTCCGCCGCGGCGCCTACGAATACAACGTCCAGTCCGGGCTGAACCTGCAGGCATGGATGCACTCCCGCAGGACGGCTTCGGCCAAGACCATGCTGCGCTGGGCGAACCGGGACGCCGCCCACGGCATCACCCTGATCCAGCGCACCCCCGCCGACGTGCCCCACGCCACCGATGACACCTGCTGCACCGAGGCCCGCCGCGAAGGCACCCCACCTCCGCTGCGCTTCTGACCCGCCAGGAAAGCGGCATTCTTGTAAGTCAGGCCGAGGCGTCTATTCCTCGCCCATGTAGCCGTAGCGGTAGCTGGTGGGCGGGAGGAAGTTCTCCTTGATGGTGCGGTAAGAGGTCCACCGCAAAAGGTTCAACGCCGATCCAGCCTTGTCGTTGGTCCCCGAGGCCCGTGCCCCGCCGAAGGGCTGCTGTCCGACCACCGCGCCGGTGGGCTTGTCGTTGTCGTAGTAGTGTCCCGCGGTGTTGCGCAGGGCGGTCATCGCCTGCAGCACCGCCCGCCGGTCCCTGGCGAATACCGCTCCGGTCAGCGCGTAGGGCGAGCCCTGGTCGCACAGACGCA
>JBBRLA010000169.1:0-13504 GCA_038231615.1 Polyangia bacterium
ACATCTGCCAGGGTGGGGCGTGCCAGCTTCCGACCACCGATCCGGATGCCTTCGCCCGGCAACTCGGCGTCCGGGTGCCGGACAGTCTCCGGGCGATTGTCCGGGTGCCGGACGCTGCCAGGCCAAAGTCGCTGAATCCGCGGCATTGAGCCTGGCACGGCAGGTGCTTTATGTCCGAGCATGAGTGAACAACAAGTGGCCCGAGACCTCTTCGTTAACCTGGACCTGCTAATCGACAGTGTGATGGACCATCCCGTGCTTTTGGCCGGCTTGCGCCGGGAACGGGCCCGGCTTCTGGCCCATCTGCTGGCCCGCCAAGGGACGCCGACGCCGAGGCTGGCCTCGGCGATGATGGATTCCCTGACGCCTCGGCTATCGGCAGCGCCAGCCACCCGCCCGGCCTGTCCGCAGGCGGCGGCCCGGGGGGTGCGGGCGGCCTGTTACCAGGCGCTGCTTCACGAAATGCTCAGCGCCCAGCGATTCGACAGCGTGATGCTGCTCTCCTCGCGGGCCACGGGACAACGGCGGACAGCGGGCCCGATCAGACCGGGTCCGTCTCCGTCTCATCGCCGTTCTCACTGTCCCGCTCCTCGGTCGGCGGCGGTGCCTGGGGCAGCGGCGGGCGGGAGGTGTCTGCCTGCAGGTAGCGCAGCAGGCTCTCCACGATGAGCACCTGGGCGTGACGCACCTGATCCAGTCGGCGCTGGCCGAAGCCCTCGACCAGGATGGAGAACACCAGGACCCCTTTCTTCTCGCCGACATACCCCGAAAGAGCGGAGACGCCGGCCAGGGTGCCGGTCTTGGCCCGCACCAGCCCGACGGAGGTCCCATGGAAGCGGTAGCGGATGGTGCCATCGATGCCGCCGACGGCCAGGGTCTGCAAGAACTCCGGGGCGAGCTGGATGTCGTGATACAGGCTGATAAGAAGATGACTCAGGTCTTTTGGGGTGACGCGGTTCTCGTGGGTCAGGCCGGAACCGTTGATGATCTTGACGTGGGACGGGTCCAGCCCCAGAAGGGAGAGCCATTCGCCGACGGCGCGGGCGCCCTTGGCCAGGGTGCCGGGGAGGCCGAAGCGCTCGCCCCCCAGGGTCTTGAAGATGGTGTCGGCGACGAAGTTGTTGCTGTCCTTGTTGCTCAGGGCACAGACCTCGGACAGGGGCGAGGACTGGTGCTCGGAAAGGACGCTCAAGGGGCCCTTGGGCGGCGGGCCGACCTTTACCTGGCCGGTCAGCTCAATGCCGAAGTCGGACAGGGCCTGTCCCAGGGTCACCGCCGCGAAGGAGCCCCCGTCGGGCATGTGGCGCTTGACCACCGCCTCCTCGTGCTGCTCGCCGATGCGCCCGCGCACGGAGACGACCAGGTGGCCGTCCTTGTGGTACTGGTCCACGAGGATGCGGACGCGCTTGCCGCGCACGGTCTGTACCCGGCTGTCGAGGACGAAGTAGGTGGATCGGGGCTCGACGTAGATCCCGGCAGGGTGGCCTGCGCCAGCCGGGCTGACGTGCACGGCATAGCTGTTGCGGTTGACGATGAGGGCCCCGCCGCCTTCTGCCGGCGCCTGCCCGGACTTGTAAAGGACATCCAGGGAGCGGAACTGGTCATCGACCAGGAGATCGCCCTCGACGCGGGTGACGCCGGCGCGGGAGAGGCTGCGGGCGAGCTGGGCGATCCCCGAGGTGGTCAGGGAGGGGTCGCCGCTGCCCTGGAGAAAGAGGTCGCCGTGGATGATGCCGGGTTGAGGCGGGACGACGGCGGCGCTGCCCAGGGCGGCAGTGGCCGGACGCTTCTGCGGCGACGAAAAAAGGACCGTGCGGTAACGCCAGTCGGCGCCCAGGAGCTTCATCGCCGCCGCGGTGGTCAGGATCTTGGTGTTCGAGGCGGGGTTGAAGGGGCTGGCGGCGTTCTGGGCGAGCAGGATGTCGCCGCTCTCGGCATCGCTGACTTCCAGGCCCACCCGGAGGCGGGACAGAAGCGGGCTGCGCAGGATGGACTCGACCTGATCGCGCAGGTGGACGATGCGCTGCTCCCGCGGGTCGTCGGGCTTTCCGGGCAGCCGGGGCCAAAGGTGAGCCGGGACTTCTCGGCCGGGGATCGCCATCGACATCGGAGGAGCGGCCGCGGCCGAACCGGCACAAACCAGAAGCCAGATGGGCATGCTGAAACGGCGGCATGCACGGGTGAAGCAACTCACCCTTTCTATTGTAGGGAAAGGGCCGCTTACCGCAAGTTAAGGCTGCGATTGGGACGCGACGCGACCGGAAACCAAAGAGTCAGCCGCCCCAAGATGAGATCGCTCTCAGGCGGCCGCGGGAAAGTACTGCAAAAGTTCCAGGGGGGCGAACTTGTCACTGCTGTTGGTCAGATCCAGGAACAGGAGGTACAGGGCGACCTCCTGCCGGTTGAACCGTTCGTCGTTCAGCAGGGCGCTGGCCGACTGCATGACCTTCTCGTCGCCGGCCTCGTTCAGGAAGTCGGAGTCGGTCAGACCGCGCTGATGCTTGACCCCCAGGGCGTCGAGGAAACAGGAGAGCATGTCGCTGCGGGTGGCGCTGAGCCACTCGAAAAGGAAGACGCTACAGAACTGGGGCTTGGCCGAGGTCATGGCCTTCCACAATCGGTTGGCCCAGTCCTCGTTGCGCTTCTTGGTGCTGGAGTGGCTTGGCAGACGCACGGCGGGGATGCCGCACTGGCCAAGAACCTTCTTCATGCTGGCGGAGTTCAGGGAGTGGAACATCTCCTTGGTCCTCGCCTCGCCCAGGCGGCGGCAGATCTCATCGGGTGCCATGCTCACGGGGTTCCTCCTCGGATGTTGCTTTATCACCGGTCTTTGTGGGTATCGTCAAGAAACCCGTGTTCGGAATCAGGGAGCGCCCCCGAGTTGAAGCAGCGTCTGGAGACGGTAGCTGGTGGTCGTCTCGTCGAAGATCGCCACCATCAGATCGCCGGTCTGCTTGCCGTGGGGTTCGTCATCGTCCTCATCGTCCTCGTCGTTCGCATCGGCGACGTTGTGCCAGAGGATGAGACCCAGGACCAAATGTTCGTTCCTCGGCAGGATCGGCATCGGGGACTGGCCGTCACGCAGAAGGCCCACCTCGTCGGCGAAGCGGATGGTGCGGCGCAGAGAGATGAGGGCCACCTCCTGGCCCGAGAGGGGAATGCGTCCCAGGAGGGCCCGGCGATCGCGTTTGCGCTCGACGTCGTGGAAGAAGAGCAGCTCGGTGGGGCTGGCGACGGCCAGCTCCTTCTGGCCGTCGCCGTCGAAGTCGCCCTGAAGGAAGCAGCGGGCGTTGCAGCGGGCGGCGCAGGTGCCGTACTCGGCGCCGCGGGGGCTGTCGATCGGCAGGGGCGCCCCCTGGGTCAGAGCGGTCTTCTGGAGCTGGGGCAGGCAGCGGGCAAGCCACGGCGGGACCGCCGGGGTGGTTGGAGGATGAGGCGGGCTAACGGGGCCAGCCAGCAACAATCCTATCAACTTGAGGACGAAAAATGGCAGCAAGGAAACCTCAAAAAATCAACGGGCACAGCGAAAGCCGATGTCCACGTCCTGGTAATCGGGAGGCAAGGCAATTCGATCGGCGGTCCTGGGCAGGCCGAAGATGGAGCAGCAGCCGCCGCCCCGGAGGACCCGCCGATCCGGGCCGTCCAAACCTTTCGGCCCTTGTGGATTTTGGGCCGGCGCCCTTTGATAGTAGCCGGGGGCGTAGCGATCGGCCACCCATTCCCAGACGTTGCCGGCCATGTCGAGCGCGCCGTAGGGCGAGGCGCCGGCAGGGTAGCTGCCCACCGGGACCGGGTGACCGGGTGCGCCCTGGTCAGCGCACCGGCCGTCGCCCTTATAGCAGCCGAAGTTGCCCCTGGCGCAGGCGAAGTCGTCGCCCCAGGGGTAGGTCCGGGGGGTGTCGCCCCGCGCCGCCTTCTCCCATTCGGCCTCGGTGGGCAGGCGCTTGCCGGCGAAGGCGCAATAGGCGGCGGCGCCATGCCAGGTGACGCCGACGGCGGGCAGGTTTTCCCGGGGATCGGCGGATGGGGCCGCTTCAGGGCAGCGGCCCGCGGCGACGCAGATCGCGTAGGACCCGGCGGTCACCTCCAGGCGATCGATGTGGAATGCCGAGAGGAAAACGCGCCGACGGGGGCGCTCGTCAGCGTCAGCGGCATTACGGGCATCGTCGCCCCGCAGGAAGGGACCTGCGGGCACCGGGACCATGGCCGCGTCCGTGGGTCCGGCAAGCAGGGCCAGCGTCTGGATCAGCACGAAGTGAAGAAAGCACACGGCCTCTTGCTACTACCGCACCCCGCGGCAGGACGGAAGAGGAGATTCACGGAGACCCGAGATGAACGCGATCGAGGAACCGATCTTTGCCGCCCGGCCGGCCCAGGACCGCCCCCGGGAGCGGCTGGCTTTTCTGGGGGCCGAGCATCTCAACGACGACGAGCTGGTGGCCCTGGTGTTCGGCTCCGGGGCGGCGCTGCCGATGGCCCGGCTGCTGCTGGATCGGGCCGGCGGGCCCACCGGGCTGCGGCGCACGGGCATGGGCGAGCTGTGCAAGCTGCCTCGCATCGGGCCGGCGCGCGCCTGCCAGCTCAAGGCGGCGCTGGAACTGGGCCGGCGGGCCCTTTTGCCCGAGCCCCTCAACGGCTTCGTGGTCCGCGGCGCCGGGGACGTGGCCAATCTGCTGCGGGCGGAGCTGGCGCAGGGAGAGCAGGAGGCGATGCACGTCTTCGGGCTGGACGCACGCCACCGGATTCGCTGCCGCCACATCGCCGCCATCGGGCAGGTGGACCGGGTGCAGGTGGGCATCGCCGACGTCTTCCGGCCGCTGGTCCGGGAGGGCATGGCCGCCGCCCTGGTCGCCCACAACCACCCCAGCGGCGAGCCCGATCCCAGCCCACAGGACGAACAGCTCACGCTGCGGCTGGCGCAGGTCGGTCAGATGCTGGGCATCCCGCTCTTGGACCATGTGGTGGTAGCCCTGGGGGGACATTACAGCTTCGCCGACCACGGGCTCTTGGATGCGTCGGCCTTGCCGGTCCGGCGCGCCCAGAAATAGACGAGACAGGGGATAGACAGGGTGCCGCCGCCAGTTATGATGAGAAGGGCCCTGGTCATAGATGCTGCTGTCACTTCACGCGACTCCGCCTCGCCGGTCACGCCCGGCTTCCCCGCGTTTGCGGGGGGTGCCGGGCCCCGGACGCCTGCTCTCCTTGTTCGGCCTACTTTTTGGGGTCTCTTTAGTCCCTTCAGGGACCGCGGGGGCAGCCGAGCCGCTTGTCGGCATCCGATCCCTGGCCATGGGCGACAGCCTGCGGGCGGCGGCGACGGGGGCCGAGGGGGTGCTACTAAACCCCTCGGGGATCGCGATCTTGCGGCAGTACGTGGTCACCGGCTTTTACAGCCTGAGGCTCCAGTCGCTGGGGCACGCGGTGCACGTCTCGATCACCGACTCGCTGACCCAGGCCAAGGTGGCCATGGGGCTGTACTACAACTTCATCTACGAGTCGCCCACGGTGGGCTACAACGTCCCTGAGGGGGCCCCCTCGAACCGGGTGTTTAACAGTCGGGACGCGGTGCTCGACCCGAACCACACCTGGCCCACCAACCTGACCCGCACCGGCCACGAGGTCGGCATCGTCACCGCATTTCCCCTGGGGGATCACTTCAGCATCGGCATCACCACCAAGTACGGCTACTATTCCACCACCGCGCAGCTGCCCACCCCGTCGGCCATGGGGCCACTGCCGACGAACTTCGCGCCGACCAATCCGGCGGTCGACAAGAACTTCGTCTATGACCTGGGTTCTCTGTCCAGCGTGGTCAATTTCGACGTCGGGCTGACGGTGCACACGTCGAGCGGGCTGAACATCGGCCTGGTGGGCCAGAACCTGTGGGGGCACTCCGACGAGCAGCCCAGCACCTTGGGCGGCGGGTTGGCCTATGCCGGCAGTACCCGCTTCACCCTGTCCGCCGACGCCCTGGTCAACTTCACCGGCAACCAGGAGTGCGTCGGCATGGCGCCGAACCCCTGCGCTCAGACGGCCAACCGCACCACCGTGCGGACCGGCGGGGGGCTGGAATACGCCGTAGCGGATCGCGTGCCCGTGCGCGCCGGCTACCTCTTTGACAGCAACCTGGGCAGTCACAGCATCACTGCCGGGCTGGGCTACTTCACCCCGAGTTTCGGGCTGGACTTTGGGATGCGACAGCGCCTGGCGGGAGGAAACGAGACCGTCCTGCTCCTCGGATTCCGGATCTTCCGTGATTGATGGTGATGGCCGGTGATTGAAGGATGAACCCGCTCCGCGAGCGGCTGCTGATTGCCGGCCTTCAGCAGCGCGACGAGAAAGCCTTCGTGGAATGTGTACGGCAGTACCAGGACAAGATCTTCAACCTGGTCTACCGGATGCTGGGGAACCGGGCGGAAGCCGAAGAGATCTCCCAGGAGGTCTTCGTCACCGTCTTCAAGTCCATCGAATCGTTCCGCGGCGACGCTAAGTTCTCGACCTGGCTGTATCGCATCGCCGCCAACCATTGCAAGAACCGCATCAAGTACCTGCGGCGCCGGGCGCAGCGCTCCACCGAGGAGCTGGAAGCCACCTCCGAGCGGGAGATCCTGGACGCGCAGCCCCACGCCATGACCCCCCACATCGCCGGGCCGGATCAAGTACTGGAGGGCATGCAGCTTGAGCGGATCGTCCAGCAAGGGATTGCGCTTCTGGATGAGGAGCACCGCATGCTGGTAGTACTGCGCGACGTCGAGGAACTATCGTATGAGGAGATCGGCCAGATCACCGGGCTGGCCGAGGGCACGGTGAAGTCACGGCTCCATCGCGCGCGGATGGCGCTGAAGGAGCATATCGCGAGGCACATGAAATGATCGCCATCAGCGACGAGGCACCACGAACACAGCGATGAGCATGGATCACGACAAAGCCAAGGAACATTTCAGCGATTTCTGGGAACAAGCATCCGGTAGCGCACAGCGCAGCCAAGCGCCGTCCCTGGATGCGACCACCAGGCAAGCCGTCGAGGAACATCTGAGCAGCTGCGCCAGTTGCCGGGCAGAGTACGAGCGGTTCGAGCAAGCCATGGCCCCCCTGGGGAAGCTGCACCGTATACCCGCCCCGGACATGATCGGCACAGTACCCGCCCTGATCCATCAAAGGTCCCAGGGACGCTTCTTCGGCCCCAAGAGCTGGGTCCGAAAAATCCCCTTCGAGCAACTCTCCCTAGCGATGCTGGCCCTAGTCGTACTGATCTACATACTAGTCAAACTTTCGCAACCAGCAGTACATCTACATTAAACCAAGCCAACCCGAAGAAAAGCCAACCCGACGAAAAGTCATCAAGAAGCACATGGCCGGAGCAGATTTTGGCGCACCCCCACAGCGACTGAGGGAGCGTACTACTGTACGTGACCGAGGGAGCGAGGAGGTACGCCAAAATCTGCCCGGCCATGTGCTTCTGTTTCGTCCCAGAAGAAGAGGGTGATGGCTAGGCAATGAAACGCTTCATCACTGGACTGGGTCACGATCGTGTCGACAATCTTGAGGTGCCGGCGATCGGAGAGCCACGCGGTCAGCTTCTCGCCGAGCTGATCCCGCTCCTGGGCCATCGTGGCCGAGAAGACCTTGACCATGTTGAATTTATTCTTGTCGCTCATGGGTGTCGTCCAGCCTGATGTTCGTGAATGATGGCATAAATCTCTTCGCCGGTCAGCAAGTGATCCGAACACTTGGCGTGCTCGAAGACTTTCTTGACCAGCGGGGGGTCGGGTGAAATGCCCCGCTTCTTCAGCCAGTACACCACATTCGACTCGCCGGACATGTAGCCCACCTCGATCTCCTGTTGCTTGCCGAAAATCCCCGCCGGCACGCTCGAGTAGATGCGGTCCGCCAGGAAGGCGTCGCCCTTCTTTTCAGCCTTGATGATGGCCGCGGCGTGGACCCCCGTCGCCGTGCGAAACGCGTCGCTGCCCGACACCGGGTAGTTGAAGGGGATGGGCACCCTGCAGGCCTGGGAAGTCAACGTCACCAGCTCGACCAACTTGCTGAGGTCCCTGCCGGGAAGCTCCCCGAGAAGCTTGAGGTTCACCAGGATCAGGTCCAGGGCCGCGTTGCCGACCCGCTCCCCCAGGCCCAGGACGGTGCCGTGCACCCGGTCGGCGCCCCACTCCAGGGCGTGCAGCGAGTTGGTCACCCCCAGGCCCCGGTCGTTGTGGCCGTGCCAGTCGATGCCGATCTTGCCCTGCATGCCCAGGCCGGAGATGACCGAGCGGACGAAATAGAGCAGGTTGCGGATGCCGTCCGGCGTGGCATGGCCGACGGTGTCGCAGATGCACAGGCGGTGCGCCCCGTGATCGATGGCGTTCTTGAAGAGCGCCGCCAATACTTCTGGCCGGGATCGGGTGGTGTCCTCGGTGACGTAGGTACACTTCAAGCCGCTCTTCACCGCGAAGTCGATGGCGTCGGCAGACATATGCAGGAGCCGGGCCAGGTCCCAGCCTTCGGCGTACTGCCGGATGGGAGACGAGCCGATGAAGGTCATCACCTCGATGGGGATGCCGACCTGCTGGGAGATCTCGATGATCGGCCGGATGTCGCTCTGGTGGGTGCGCGCCGCGCAGGTCGCGTGAATGGCGAGCTTCTCGTCCCGGATAAAGGTCGCCAGGCGCAGGCAGTCGGCGTAGGTCCGCGGCCCCGCGCCAGGGAGGCCGATGTCGACGTGTTCCACGCCGATCTCGTTCAGCAGGCGGGTGAAGCTGATCTTGTCCTCGACGGAGGGGTCGTGCACCGAGGGCGACTGGATGCCGTCCCGCAGCGTCTCGTCGAAGAGGGTGAAGGGCCCGGGGGAAAGCGGTGCCCGCTTGCCCTCCGCGTTCCAGTCGTAGGTGATGTCTGTTTCGGCCAGCGTCGCCATCCTGGACAATGCTACATTTTTTTCGTGCAAACGCCATTCCCATCGGCCCCGACCGCGCCCCCCCTTTCGGGGCTGATCCTGGACTTCGACGGCACCGTGACCCGGGACGACATCGGCGACCTGATCTGCGGGCGCTTCGCCCCGCCACGCTGGCGAGAGATCGCCGATCGCTGGGCCCGGGGTGACCTTTCCCTCTCTGAGGCCCAGCGACAGATGTGGGCCCTGTGCCGCTGCACCCTGGCCGACGCCGTCGCCTACGCCCACGAGGTCGGGGTGCTGCGACCGGGGCTGGACCGCCTGCTCACCGCCGCCGCCGCCGCCGGGGTGCCGGTGACGCTGGCGTCCGGCGGGTTCGATTTCTACATCGAGCCCTTGCTGGGCCAGGCCCGATTGAACAGCCTGTCCAGCCGCTTCTACAACCGCGCTCGCTTTCACGGCGAGATCGTCAAGATCGAATTCCCTCATGGCGACCTGTCGTGCGCCCGCTGCGCCATCTGCAAGGGGCGGGTCTGCCAGAACGTCCGCGTCGCCGTCGCCGGGCCCATCGCCTTCGTGGGCGATGGCTTCTCCGACCGTTGCATTTTAGACCACGTGGGCCAGAAAGTCGACGCGATCTTCGCCGTTCGGGGGTCCGACCTGGACCGCCTGCTCTTGGCGGAGGGCGCCCCCGCCCAGCGCTTCGATGACCTTCACGAGGTCGCCGCCGCGCTCTTTGGGGTAGGCTAGGGCGTCAGCACCTTGCCGGGCTTCTTCTGTACCGGGGGCGTGCCCGGCCCGGCCTTCAAGTCCCGCGCCGGGCCCTTCGTCGCCTCTGCTCCCTTGGCCACCTCGGAGGCCCGGTACTGCACCGTTCCCAGGTTCAGCTCACTTAGCGAGTCGATGTTCCGCCGCTCGCCCACCACCACCAGCGACATCCGCGCCGGATCCAGGTAGGTCTGTGCCACCCGCCGCACGTCCGCCACCGTCACCGACTCCACCCGGTCGGCGTAGGTCGACAGGTAGTTGTCCGGCAGCTTGAAGATCTCAATCGCCGACAGCTCCGACGCCACCTGCAGCACCGTCTCGAAGCGCCGCGCCAGCGAGCGCTGCAGCAGGTCCTTGGACTGCCGCAACTCCGACGCGGTCACGTCGCTCGATCGGATGGCGCCCAGCTCCTTCATCACTTCTTCCACCGAGGCCCGGGTGTTTTCCCCCTTCACCGACGCCCGCACCGCGAAGGGCCCGGCGTCCCGCCCGAAGGCGAAGTCCGAGGACGCCCCGTAGGCGTAGCCGTGCTTCTCCCGCAGGTTCATGTTGATCCGAGAGTTGAACTGCCCACCCAGGATGGAATTCATCACCAGCAGCGGGAAGTAGTCCGGGTGCTTCCGTGGCACCCCCGCCTCGCCGATCATCAGCACCGCCTGGCTCTTGCCCGGCGTGTCGACTGCTATCAGACGCCGCTGCTTGGGTGGCGCCTCGCCCATCGGAGCCAGCTCCTTGCGCTTTGCCGGCGCCGTCCAGCCCGAGAGCTGCGCCTCCAGCTTGCCCCGCAGCGAACCCATGTCCACATCGCCCACCACGATGATCGTGGCGTCGTCCGGGCGCAGGCGCTCGCGGTGCCACCAGCGCAGGTCCAGGTTGTCGATGAGCTTCACCGCCTCGAGCGTCCCTTGCGCCGGGGCGCGGCGCCGGTGGCCGCCGCCGTAGATCGTCTCCTCGTAAACGTCGCTGGCCATGTTGCTGGCCACGTCGTGGCGCTGCGTGAGGGTGGTCAGCGTGTCGCCCTTCACCCGCTCCAGCTCCTTGGCCGAGAGGGCGGGACGGCGCACCACGTCGGCCACTAGCTTCAGCGTCTCGTCGAAGTTGCGCGAGAGGGTCATGGCGCTGACGTAGGTGCCGTTCCAGTCCGCCCGGGTCGAGAGCCGCGAGCCCAGGCGGGCCAGGGCGTCGGCCAGTTCAAGCGCGCCGTAGGAGCCGGCGCCTTCGTCGAGCATGTCGGCGGCCAGGCAGGCCATGCCGGGGCGATCGCCGGGGTCCTCCAGCGCGCCCACCGGCCACACCACCGAGATTGCCGCCACCGGCAGGGTGTGGCGTTCGACCACCAGCACTTGGGTGCCATTGGAAAGCACCAGACGCTGGGGCAGGGGCAGGTTCAGCCGGGGATTTGGCCCGGGGCCGGGCACCTTGCCGCGGTCGGTGTCGCCGGGCAACACCGTCACCGGAGTGCCGGCGCTCTGTGTCGTCGTCGTCGCCGACATGCCTGCGGCGGCGGCGGACCCCGGGGGCTGGGGCGTGATCGAGGTGAGCTGCGGCTGCTGTTCAGCGCAGCCCGCGACCAGCGATCCGCCCACAAGACAGACCAAAAGACTCGCCAAGCGCCGCGGCCCATCGTTCGCCGCCCGGAACGTGTTCACCATGGGGCGGAGGGCCCTGACAAAATGCATCACTGTCCTTCCTCGCTCAGGCGGGTCATGCCCCCCGAGCCTGCCGCGCCTTGCGGCTTCTCGCCGGGCGCGATCATCAGCGCCACCCGGCCCGGCCCAAGCCAGGTCTGCGCCGCCTGGCGCACGCCCTCCGCGGTGGTGGCGCGGTAGCGCTGGATGTCCTTGCTCAAATAGTCGGGGTCGCCGGCAAAGGCCAGGTAGGTTTGCAGCACCTCGGTGCGCCCGGCGAAGCCGCCGACCTGTTGCAGGTCGTAGACGAACTGCGCCTCGTGCTGGTTTTTTACTTTCTCCATCTCCTTGAGGGTGGGGGGGTCCTTGCGCAGGCGCTGGAGTTCGTCGTCGATGACTCGGCGGATCTCGTCGAGGGTGTGGCCCTCCTTGGCGGAGGCTACGATGGTGAACACCGAGGCCAGGTACTGGGAGTCCTGGCTGACGGTGACGTCCTGCGCCAGGCGCTCCTTGTAGACCAATCGCTTGTACAGACGTCCGGTCTTGCCGCCCAGGACCCCGGCGAGCATGTCGAGATCGGCGTCGCCGGGGCGAAAGATGGCCGGGGTGGGCCAGGCCAGGTACAGGCGCGGCAGGGTCACCCGGTCGGTGGTGCTGATGACCTTCTCGGCGGCAAACTGGGGGGTCGCGGCGCTCTTGACGAGGTCCGGGGCGGGGCGCAGGGGCAGGGGGCCGAACCACTTGTCGGTCAGGCGCCGGGCCTCCTTGGAGGTGATGTCGCCGGCGATGACCAGGGAGGCGTTGATGGGGACGTAGTAGCGGTTGAAGAACGCCTTGACGTCGTCGACGGTGGCGGCGGCCAGATCGGCGTGGTCGCCGATGGTCAGATGGTGGTAGGGGTGGCCTTCGGGGAAGAGGGCCTCGGCCAGGAACTTGGGGGCCAGGCCGTAGGGGGGCATCTCGTAGCTCTGGCGGCGCTCGTTACGGACCACGTCGCGCTGGTTGTCAAGCTTCTCCTGGGTGAGGGTGTCCAGGAGAAAACCCATGCGGTCGGATTCGAGGAAGAGGACGCGTTCGAGGAAGTTGGACGGGACGACCTCGAAGTAGTTGGTGCGGTCCTCGTTGGTGGTGCCGTTGAGCATGCCGCCGGCCTCGGAGATGTACTTGAAGTGCATGTCGTCGCCGACGTGGGCGCTGCCCTGGAACATCATGTGCTCGAACAGATGGGCGAAGCCGGTCTTGCCATGGACCTCGTCCTTGCTGCCGACGTGGTACCAGATGCTGACGCCGACCAGGGGAACGGTGTGGTCCTCGTGGACCAGGAGTTCCAGGCCGTTGGGCAGCTTCATGCGGGTGAAGGGCAGGCTGGGGTCCATGGGGTTGGCGCCAAGGGTTGCCGGGGGCCTGGGGGCGGATTTGGTGGGGGATTGCGCCCATCCTTGAGGACACAGGGGGGGGGCACCCCAGAGAATGGAGAGGATGAGGAGCGGCGCCGTGAGCAGGGCGGGCGTTCGTGACCTTTGGGGGACCATTTCGACCTCCGAAGGGCGGACAATAACACGGATTTTACGGGGTTCGATAGGGGGGAGCCACAGCGTGGGATGGCGATGTGCCTTCCGTTGCCGGCAATTTCTTTCGAAGAATTCGCTTGACTTCCAGATCGGCGCATATTAAGTGTCACGACATTGGACCCAATGACCAACACCGCCGCTGATTGGAAGATGCCGACTGACCGGGACCTGCCGGGGTGTAAACCCCATAAGGAGAAACCCGGTGAGAGAGAGATCGAAATCAACAGTCGGCAAAATAGACCCCCTTCCAGCAAGCGGTGAGACCCCGCGTCAAAGGTGCGCCCGATGAGCGCACCAGGAATCAGCCAGGGCACAGCCAGCTCGGATGAAGAACTGGACGGGGTCCGGGCCCGGTTGGTGGCTTTCCAGGGCGCGCGGGAAGGATTCATCGCGGAGCGCGACCAGGCCACGCGGCAGCGTCAAGAGCTGGGTACGAAGGACTTCCACAGCCTGCAAGAGCCGGCGCGGGAGGTCCTGGCGCTCTTCGCCAGCGATGGGCTAAAGCAGACCGCATACCGGACGCCCGAAGGCGTCCTGGCGACCTATTTTCCCCTGGAAAAGCCGGCGTTGCTGCTGGCGCAATTGCAGGTCGCCCGCTACCTGCCCAGGAACCTGGAGTATCCCGGTCGCGCCGACCTGGGGATGCT
>JBBRLA010000170.1:0-13448 GCA_038231615.1 Polyangia bacterium
ACCAGGTCCGCGACTCGCCGGGACCGAGCTTGCCGAAGACGAACTCGCGCTCCTCGAAGAGCCAGTTCTCCGACTTGAGCTGCGCCCGCACCTGCCCGGCCGTCCCCGGCCCCTTGTTGGTCACGGTGGCCTTGAAGGTGATTGTCTCGCCCCCCTTGGCGGCGTTGCCCGGCTTGTCCGTGCTGACCGTCGCAAAGAGCACCGGCGGCTGGGGTTGCGTCCCTATCTTTGACCAGTCCACGCCGAGCTTCTTCAGCGACTCGGTCACGTGGGCATCCTCCTCGGCCTGCTTTTTCTGAAAAAACTCCTTCGACGAGGCCAGCACCTCGTGGCGCTTCCAGCCCTTGGCCGTGGCGACCAAGTCCCGGGCGAACTGGATGTCGTAGTCCTCGAGGAAGTTATCGGGATCGTCCGCGGTGTCGTCGTAGATCGGCTCTTCCTCATCGTCCGGGTCCGTGGCCTCGGTCTTGCTGTCGCCGCCGTCGAGCAGGCGCGACACCTTGGGCCCCGCCGGGGCCTTTTTCCGCGGGTCGCTGTAGACGTAGCGCAGCGTCTCCACGGGGTGGTCGTTGCCACGGGCGTTCTGCGAGGTCAGGTGGGCGTCCAGGTCCTGCTCTCGCAGCCCCTTGTAGGTGCGGAACAGGGCCATCCGGTCCTTCTCCGCCGTGACCTCTTCAAGCTGCACGTCCGGGGTGATGCCCACCGACTGGATCGACACGTCCCCCGGGGTCAGGTACTGGGCGATGGTCAGCTTCAGGGCCGACCCGTCCTCGTTGTCGTAGAGCACCTGCACCGAGCCCTTGCCGAAGGTGCGGCTGCCCACGATCACCGCCCGGTCCAGGTTCTTCAGCGCCCCGGCCACGATCTCCGAGGCTGACGCCGAGGCGCCGTTCACCAGGACCGCCATGGGGAAGTGCGGCTTCTGCCGCTGGGTGGCCCGCTTCTCCTCCCGCTGCTTGTTGGCGTAGCCGACGGTGGTGACAATGGTGCCCGACTCGACGAACTCGTCGGCGATCTTGATCGCCTTGTCCAGAAGCCCCCCGGGATCGTTGCGCATGTCCAGCACCAGCCCGCGGATGTTCTTGCGGGTCAGGTCGTCCAGGGCGCGGCGGATGTCCTCGTCGCTTTTCTGGCTGAACTGGGTCAGCTTGATGTAGCCCACCGGCCCGGCCGCCGCCTTCAAGAGGTGCGAATCGACGCTCTTCACCTGGATCTCGGCGCGGGTCAGCACCAGGTGCCTGGGCGTCTTGTCATTCTTGTCCCCGGTCTTCTCGATCGAGCGCTCGGTCCACAGCTCGACCTTGGTCCCCGGATCGCCGCGCAGGCGGTTCACCGCGTCCTGCAGGGCCATGTTGACCGTGGACTCCTTCTCGATGCGGACGATCTTGTCGTTCTTCTTCACCCCGGCGTCCCCTGCGGGGGTGCCCTTCATCGGCCGGATCACCGTCAGGGCCCCCTTGCGGATGCCGATGACGATGCCCAGGCCCCCGAAGCTGCCCCGGGTGGACATCTTCATCTCGGTGTACATCTGCGGGTCCAGCAGCACCGAGTGGGGGTCCAGCGTCGAGAGCATGCCGTTGGTGGCGGCATATTCGATGTTGCGCACCGCCTCGGCGTCGGTGCCCGGGGGCAGGTTCTGCGACACGAACCGCAGGATCTCGCTCATCTTGGTCGAGAGCGTCCAGGGCGAGTCCACCCCGCCGATGTCGAACTCCCGCGAGGCGGTGTCGACGCGGACCACCACCTTGTTCTTCTCCGGATAGGGTTCGACCATCACCTCGGCGACCTGCTTCTGCACCGAATCCAGCGACGAGAGCAGCATCTGCTTCGGGTCGACGCGGGTGGGGTCGACGTAAGCGTCGTTGACCCGCATGAGGGTGCCGTTGAATACCCGCAGCGCGGACAGGTCATAGGAGTGGCGGTCCATGCTGGCCGCCCCGGTCTTGCCCAGGCCCACCATCACAGATGCGGGCCCGCGACGGGACACGGTCAGCGCCAGCGCGACGAGCACGGCCATGCCGACCAAAATCACTTTAAAATAGCGCTTCATCCATGGCTCCGGTTCGAGGTCGGGTGGCGCACTGTCATGAATTGGGGAGAAGGGGGTGCCCTTCGACCCGCTGTCTAGAAGGTCCATGCTTTCGCCATCTTTGGCTTGTATTATAGACCATCGTATACGGATGCGCCGGGGTTACGGAACTTTTGGCCCAGGTCAGCGAAAGCGTTGTCCTATTGACCGCGGCGCCTGCGGCGCTTAGCGAGTAGATTGACCGCGTCGCCTCCGGCGCTTCGCGATTAATATGAAGACGCCGAGAGGCTGGCTGACGTGAGAGCATTTCTCCAGACATCTGTGTAGCACGCCGAGGTTCATGCGCCATGAGGTCGGATTCGTTTTTTCCTCCCGCAGACGGGCTGGGCGAAGCCGCCTGGCAGGCGGCCTCTCGGCCTGGCGGCTACGCCTGGTGGTACGTCGACGCCAGCGATGGTGAGTATGCGCTGAGCGCGATCTTCTTCGCGGGTTCGGTGTTCTCTCCCACCTACGCCAAAAGGGTACGCGGAGGGGGCGCGGACAGCGGGCTTGCCCACCCCGCGGTGAACCTGGCGATCTATAAACTCGGGAAACCCGGGAAACCCGGGAAACTCGGGAAACCCAGGCAGATCGCCTGGGTGATGAACGAGCACCCGGCCGCCTCCCTGTGCCGGGAGCCGGCGGGGTTGCGCATCGGCGCCAGCCGCCTCTCGCGACAGGCCGATGGGGAGGTCCAGATCGAACTGGACGAACAGACCACCCGCTTCTTCGCCGTACCCGGGGTGCGGGTGCGCGGCAGGATGATTCTCGAAGCGGGCGGCCCTGCCGAGGTCGGGCCGATCCGGCTCTCCCGGGAGGGGGCCGCCGAGCAGCACCACTGGCAGCCGCTCTCGATCGGCTGCCGCGCCCGCGTCGAGCTGACCTTGGGCCAGGTCCCCTTGCGCTTCGAGGGGCGGGCCTACCACGACGGCAACTACGGGACCGGTCGCCTGGAATCGACCTTCTCCCGCTGGGGCTGGGCCCACGGCGGCGCGGAAGGGGTGGAAAAGCCAGCCGTGGTCCTCTACCGGACCTGCTTCTCTGACGGTGGCGGGCGGAGCGTGGCGTTGCGGCGCGAGGGGGGCCGAATGTCGCTGCAGGCCGCCGAAGAGACCGCCGGAGGCCCCGGGTTCACCGATGGGCCGGGCGATTTCCTGTGGATGCCGGTGCCGGCGAGCTTCCAGGCTCATGGACAGACCTGCGAGCGCCTGCCCGGGGCCTTGCTGGACACCCCGTTCTATGCGCGCTTCCCCGTCCGCTTTCCCGACGCCCCAAAAAAGGACGATTCCTTCGGTGGACCCAGTCAGGCGCTCACCGGCTTCGGCGAATACCTCGACCTGCGGCGGTTCCGTTCCCGGGGCATCCAGTTCCTCCTGCGCTACAAGACCCGGCGGGTGGAATGATCGCCACGCCAACGGCCGCCGAACGGATCCGTCGCCTGCGCGACAAGACCCAGCGGGTGGAATGAGCGGATTGTCTGTTCTCCCTCTCATCGAGTACGGGGCGCTCGTGCTCTGCGGCACGGCCCTGGGCTTCACCGCGACCACCCTTGTGGCCGTTGCCCTCCTCTTGCGCCGCCGCGCCCCGGCGGCGCGCTTCGAGTGGCCGGCGATCGTACTGCTCCGCCCCTGCCAGGGGGATGATCCCTCGCTCTTTCACAACCTTCTGTCCTCGGCCACCGCCCATTATGACGGGCCGCGCCGGGTGCTCCTCCTTTTGCCCGAGATCGCCGATAAAGCCCACGAGATTGCCCAGGCCGCCGCAGCAGCAGCCAGGGAACTGCCGGGCGCCCCGCCGGTCGAGGTACGCATCACCAGCATTGATGTGGAGACGGTGCAGAACCGCAAGGTGGCGCAACTCTGCGCCGCGCTCGCCGGCCCCGACCCGGCCGAGATCATCATCCAGGCCGACAGCGACGTGATGCTCGATGATAGCAGCTTGCCGGGCCTGGTCGCGGCCCTGCTCGCCGACCCGCGTTGCGGCGCCGCCTTCGCCGCGCCGGTGGAGGTCGCCCCGCTGACCCTGCCCGACCGGGCCTCGGCAGCGCTGGTCAACGCTTCCCACCAGAGCTTCCTTGCTCTGTATGCCCTCTCGGAGCTGCTCGGCGGCACTCCCAGCCTCGCCGGGGCCCTGTGCGCCTACCGCCGCGAGGCCCTCGACGCCATCGGCGGCTTCCCGGCCCTGCGCCGCTACCTGGGCGAAGACTACGAGATCGCCCGGCGACTGCGGGCGGCTGGCCGCACCATCGCCCTGTCTCCCAGCCCGGCCCGCTGCACCGATGGCGGCCGAAGCCTCCGGGAGGTCGTCGGCAGGGTGAGCCGGTGGATGATGGTGGTGCGGGCGCAGCGCCCGGGCCTGATCCTCAGCTACCCATTCCTCTTGGCGGTGACGCCGCCGCTTTTCATTATGTCTTTGTGCCTGCGCAGCGGCAAGCTGGGGCTCTTCGCCAGCGTGCTCCTCATCGCCCGGGCCGGACTGGCGCTGCTCCTGCGCAGCGTGCAAGGAATCGCGCCCGTGGGCCTTTTGCCGGCCCTCCGGGACGCGGTCCTTTCCGAGATCCTGCTCTGGCTGGCGCTGCCCCTTTCCCTCGGGCCCCGCCGGATCACCTGGCGAGGGCACCGCTACCGGATCGGTCGCGGCGGCCTGCTCTTCTAGCGATGTACGTCGTCAATGCGACCGCCACGTGCGCCGCAGCAACACCGCGCATACGACGCCCACCGCCCCAAGGGCGGCAAAGAGCATCAGGCTGACCACGTAGCTGTGGGTCGTGTCGCGCAGCTTGCCGTTGGCCCAGGTCATCACCGCCAGGCCCAGGTTTTGCATCATCGTCATCAGCCCATAGGCCGTCCCCACCCGGGATGCGGGCACCATCCGCGGCACCGCCGGCCAGATGGTGGCTGGGACCAGTACGAAGGCGATCGCCAGGAGCAACATGGGCAGGGCTGGCGGCAGCCTGGTGAAGGCCAGTAGCAAGAACGACGGGACCAAAAGCAGCGCCCCCAGCAGCATCGGGCCCGTGCGCCAGCCGGTGCGGTCCATCAGGTAGCCGGCGGCGGGGGCCAGAAACAGCGACGCCAGCATGATCAGCGACGAGGTGCCTGGCGCGGTGATGAACATCCCCAGCACGTTGTCGCCGATCGAGGCCCAGAACCCGCCCCCCGAAGACAGGGCAAGCGGCAGCCCCCACTTCTCATGGAACAGATCGGTCGACAGGGCGGTGAAGGGGAAGATCGACGAGTAGAACACCGTACACAGGACGCTCAGCAGCCAGAAGGCCGCCGGGAAGCGGTGAAGGCCGAAGTGGCGTCCCGTGTCGCGCCCGCCCGGGTCTTCCTCGGACGCCGTCCCGACCTCCGGCACTGTCGGGGCGGGCCCGGTGCCCGTCGCCACGGCGCGGACCTCCAGGGCGCTGTAGGCCAAATTGGCCAGAAGGCAGAAGGCGCACAACACAGTCGCCCCGTGCAGCGCCGCGCGAAAACCCAGGCCTGCGGCGATGCGGGCCTCGGTGTTGAAGCTGAGGATGGTGCCCAGGCGGGACAGGGCCAGCGCCAGGCCCAAAACGAAGGCCAGGCGGCGCCCGGCGAACCAGCGCGCCAGGATCGCGTTCTGCGCCACCACCAGCGACTCCGAACCGCAGCCGAAGACGAAGCGCCCCAGGCACATCGACCCGAAGCCGCGCGAATATCCAACCAGGGCGGCCCCGGTGGTCACCAGCGCCGAGAACAAAAGGCTGGCTCGGCGGGCGCCGAAGCGGTCGATCAGTATTCCGCCCAGCGGCACCGACACCACCGCGGCCACGCTGTAAACCGAGTAAAGGATGCCGACGGCCTCGCGTCCCATCGACAGGGCCGGCAAAAGCGAGGTCTCGATGGCCCCGACGCTGTCATAGGCGAAGTAGCTGCCGAAGGTAAAAAGGCTGCACAGGAGCAACACCGCGCGTCTTTGCCAGGTTGGGGACATCGGGGCTTTCTGTGTTTTCTAGGATGGCAATCGGCGCTCTCGACGCACAAGTAGGTAGCCGTAGCAAATTCCAATAGACTCTGTCAAGCTGGCTTTATGATTGACGCCCGAACCGAACCTCGACGCACCCTCTACCCCGAGATCGAGCCTTACCGGTCCGGGCGGCTGCGGGTCTCCCCGATCCACGAGCTGTACTTCGAGGAGTCGGGCAATCCCCAGGGCAAGCCGGTGGTTTTCGTTCACGGCGGCCCCGGCAGTGGCACCGAGCCGACGCAGCGGCGCTTCTTCGATCCGGCGCACTACCGCATCCTGCTCTTCGATCAGCGGGGCGCCGGCAGGAGCACCCCGCATGCCTCCCTGGTGGACAACACCACCTGGCACCTGGTGGCCGACATGGAGGCACTGCGGCAGCACCTGGACATCGGCCGCTGGCAGGTCTTCGGCGGATCCTGGGGCAGCACCCTGGCCCTGGCCTACGCCCAGACCCATCCCGATCGTGTCACCGAGCTGGTCCTGCGGGGCATCTTTCTTTTGCGCGAGCGGGAGATCAACTGGTTCTACCGCGGCGGCGCCGCCATGCTTTTCGCCGACGCCTGGGAGGACTACCTGCAGCCCATCCCCCCTGAGGAGCGGGCGGACCCGATTGCCGCCTACCACAAGCGCCTGACCTCGGAGAACGCCGCGGTGCGCGTCGAGGCGGCCCACGCCTGGAGCCTGTGGGAGGGCCGGACGAGCAAGCTCTTGCCCGATGCGGGGATGGTCGCCCGCATGACCCAGGAGCAGTTCTCCCTGGCGCTCTCCCGCATCGAATGCCACTACTTCGTCCACCACGGCTTTCTGCGCGGCGACAACCAGCTTCTGGAGGACATGCACAAGATCCGGCACATCCCCGGAGTGATCGTGCAGGGACGCTATGATGTGGTGTGCCCGCTGGACTCCGCCTGGGCGCTGCACCGCGCCTGGCCCGGGTCGGACCTGCGCATCGTCCCCGACACCGGCCACTCCGCCATGGAGCCCGGCAACGTCCACGAGCTGGTCTCAGCCACCGACCGCTTCTTCCGTTAGATGACTTTCATCAGCGTGACACCCTGTATAGCCGAGGGAGACGAAATGAGCGGGATGCCTCGGACCCGACGATCGGGTAGAGTTCTTTGATGACAGAAGAGGCGCAGGACAAGGTCACCCCGAAGGCCCACGTTCATACTCACGGTCCCGGTTGCTCGCACGATCATGGGCCTGGACAGGATCATGGACACGAGACGTTCGACCCCAGCGCGATGTACGCTGGCAAGCAGCCCGTGTTCCGCACCGAGCCCAAGGTGGGACGTAACGATCCTTGCCCCTGCGGCAGCGGCAAGAAGTACAAGAAGTGCCACGGCGCCTGAGGCGCGGGCGATCCTGACGACCTCAAAGCCCACTCGCGGCGCCGGAACCCTGGCGCGGTCAAAGAGCCCCACGTCCCGCTCGATCTGACCTTCCTACCATTCCACGCGAGCTTCGGGATAGGCCCGAATCTTCTCGTCACAGGTCAGGATGCGCAGCTTGTGCAGTGCAGCCGTGGCGATGATAAATCGGTCGCAGGGGTCGGCGTGGATCGGTGGGAGCTGCGCTGCGTACGCGGGCCAATCCTCTGGCGACAAGGGGGCGGTGGGATCCTCCATGAACACCACGCCCGCCAACCTGGGATTCTTGCAAAGCGGGTCCTTGGTGGCCGAGACTGGACGCAGCTCGGCAATGGGTCTGCCGTTCCGGCAGATTCGGACCCACTCCCCCTGCTCTTCGACCGCCGCCAACAGCGCAGACAGCCGGGTCTTGGCCTCATGCGTATTGATAATGATCATAAACTAAGTCTAGCTAGACTTAGGGGCCTGTCCAGAGCATTTGGGCAACAAGAGAGCCGAATCACATCCACCCAGACTTGCCGTGCCGAGCTATGGCTACGCCCGGCTGCGCCATTCCCCTCATCGTTTAACCACGGCGCCTGAGGCGCGGGCGATCGTTTGCGCTAAGACTGCGGCACAAAACCGCGTAAGATACGCCCCCGCATGATCCCATCCAGCCCAAACCCCGATTCCTTTCGCCCCATCCGCAAGATCCTCGTCGCCAACCGCGGCGAGATCGCGGTGCGCGTCATGCGCGCCTGCCGCGAGCTGGGGATCGCCAGCGTCGCCATCTACTCCGAGGCCGACCGCGGCGCCCTGCACGTGCGCAGCGCCGACGAGGCATACCTCATTGGCCCGCCGCCCGCGCGGGAAAGCTACCTGGACATCGACAAGGTCCTTGCCGCGGCCAGGCGATCGGGGGCCGACGCGATCCACCCGGGCTATGGGTTCCTCTCGGAGCGCGCCGAGTTCGTCGAGGCCTGTCTTTCGGCGGGCCTGACCTTCATCGGCCCTTCGGCCCACGCCATGCGCACCATGGGCGAAAAGACCCGCGCCAGGGCGGCGATGCGCGACGCAGGGGTGCCGGTGGTCCCCGGCGACAACGGCCCCGGGGACCGAGGCTTCCCCACGGTGGAGATGGCGCTGGAAGCGGCACGGAAGGTCGGCTTTCCGGTGATGCTCAAGGCGGCGGCGGGCGGCGGCGGACGCGGCATGCGCCTGTGCGAGAGCGAGGCCAAGTTCCTCGCCGCCTTCGACGGGGCCCGCCGCGAGGCCAAGGCCGCCTTCGGGGACGACACGGTGTACCTGGAGCGGGCGGTCCTCCGGCCCCGCCACGTGGAGATCCAGGTCTTCGGCGACCACCAGGGGCACCACCTGTACCTCTTCGAGCGCGACTGCTCGGTGCAGCGGCGCAACCAGAAGGTCATCGAGGAGGCCCCTTCCCCTTTCGTCGACCCGGACCTGCGGCGGCGCATGGGCCAGGTGGCGGCGCGGGCGGCGGCGGCGGTGGACTACGTGGGGGCGGGGACCTGCGAGTTCCTGGTGGCCCAGGACAAGAGCTTCTACTTCCTGGAGATGAACACCCGCCTCCAGGTGGAGCACCCGGTGACCGAGATGATCACCGGCCTGGATCTGGTGCATCTGCAAATCCACGTGGCACAGGGGCAGCCCCTGCCCTTCACCCAGGACGAGCTGCGCCTGCGCGGCGCGGCCATCGAGTGCCGGGTATACGCCGAGGACCCCATCCGCTTCCTGCCCTCGCCGGGGCGGATCACTCAGTTGCGCACCCCCGCGGGGCCCAACGTGCGGGACGACAGCGGTATCTATGAAGGGGCGGAGATCAGCACCTTCTACGACCCGATGATCTCCAAGCTGGTGGTTTTCGGCGCGACGCGGCTTCAAGCAATCGAACGGATGCGCCGGGCGCTCGACGAGTACCGGGTAGGGGGCATCAAGACCAACCTGTCCTTCCACCGGAGGGTCATGACCGAGCCGGATTTCGTCGCGGGGACCTACGACACCAGCTACATCGAGCGCCACAAGGCCGAGCTGCTAGCGCCCCACATCCCCGACGAGGACACGCTGAAGGTGATGCTCCAGGCGGCGGCGATCCACGCGGTGTCGCAGGCCGAGGGCGCGGCGCAGGACGCAGGTCCCTCCGCACAAGGACCCTCCCCCTGGCGGGCCGGCTGGGCCGGCTGGCGCGGTCAGGGGTAGCGTCTTCAAGCAGGCGCAGCGCCTGTATCCCCGCCGATGCGGCCAGCACCCTTGCGCCTGGACGAACCGCCAAAAGCACATCCAGAAACTCCGAGAGGCCCCGCCCGCGCTACTTTCATCAGGCGAGGCATTCGTAATTGGGAATATGCCGGCGAGATACCGTACGCTGGCTGGCCTATGGGGTCGGGACCCGAGGAATCGTGATGGGCCGCTGACAGCGGCCCCGTTACGTGGTCTTTTGTCCTGGCGAGAAGTAATCTTTCGTCATGTCATATAGCGACTTCTCCCTGCGCGAACTTGTTGAGCAGTTCGGGCTGACCACCCAGGAAGACATCAGCCTCTTCTCCGGCGTAAAGCCCGTGCAGCCCTCGGCGCTCCTGCGCAGTACCCTGGACGACGCCATGCCCCTGGCGCTCGCCCTCCAGACGGAGAAGGCCCGTTCCGAGATGATCATCGCGCCGATCTTGCTGGAGGTCCGCCGCCTGGCAAAGCCGCGCATCTCCCTCTTCTCCGGCGTGGAGTTCAACGTCGATCAGCCCCGCGGCCTCAACGGCGTCTGCGATTACCTGATTGGACGCAGCCCCGAGCAACTCTTCGTCCGCGCCCCCGTCCTCGCAGTCGTCGAGGCCAAAAACGACAACGTCCGCGCCGGCTACGCACAGTGCGCCGCGGAGATGATTGCCGCCCAGATCTTCAACAAGCGAGCCGAACAAGAGAGCCCCGTCTACGGCTCGGTCACCACCGGCAACGTCTGGCGCTTCCTGCGCCTCGACGGCAGCACCCTGACCATCGACAAGGACGAATACTACATCGACCGCGTCGATCTCCTCCTGGGTCTGATTCTTTCCATCTGCGCACCGAAGTGATCGATCCAGGCGGCGGTCAGCCGTCTTGCTGCGCGTCATCGAAGGTCTTCTGGCGATCCTTGGCCCGGGCCTTCAGCAGGGCCTCCTTTTCGGCGTGCAGGTTCAGCGAGAGCCGCAACATCAGATACAGGCCGATGCCGATCCACAGGATGGGATAGCCCGGCAAGGCCGTCGAGACAAGGTTGCGCAAAGAGAGCAGGCCGCCCAGGACGGCGAAACCCGCGCCGATCATGCCCAGGGCATAGGAGCGCCGCCGCCGCAGGGCCACCGCCACCGCGCCGCCAAGGAGCCCGGCGCCGACGAGCAGGTTGCCTGGTTGCCGGTAGATTCCCGGGGGGTGCAGGTTCACCACCGCGGAACATGCCATAAGGACCATCAGGACAACCAGATTGGTGACGTGAGAGCGCATGTCCTCCTTCACGTACCACCTGTGCGGGCCGGACGCAATTTATGCCAGCCTCTCCGTTGTGCGACGACATCCAATGGGGTCACGGTGCAGCTCATCACCAAGCGCGGCGAGGGACCAGCCGGGTGTTTATGAGCCAGCCGAAGGACATTTTGTGCCGACCACGCCGCCGGTACGCGACGCGCTGGCTGCAGCCTACTTCCCCAGGGAGCGCCTGTCGGTTTACGTGGCAGGCAGGCGCGCGCCCGGGGATCACCTGCGTTCAAGCCCACCCTACGAGGTCGACGGGGAGCGAATTCCCGAGGTATGGTTGGTGCCGCCGTCGCGTAGCCCGTCCTGCGACTAAACCTGGCCAGTGCGCGCCGGGTGGTCTGGGTAAGGGAGACATGGTCGAGAACAGCGGCAGCGACAAGGGCGAGTAGCGGCACGCCTCCGACGGCGGAAGTTATTGGCGGCGATGCAAGATGCCCCCGCCAAAAGCGTAGACATCACCAGGTCCGCTGCCCCATACGCCCTGAAAGTTTACATAAGTCCCGCTGGCCAGCGTCTGCCAGGTCTTGCCTCTGTCTTTGCTGTGCGACAGGGCGCCAAGCGATCCTGAGACATAGATATCATCAGGTCTGTCCGAAGGCTGGGCCGACGCGGGAACTCAGCGCGAACCTGGCGCCTCAGCGAGGCAGCGGCGGACGCTCGTCCCGGTGGTGGCTCCATACAAGGACGATCACGACCTCATCGAGGGGCGGTGCATCGTAGCGGTAGTAGACGTAGTGCTTGCTTTTCGCAAGCAAGAGACAGTGGGCGTCGGGGCCCTCGCTGGGAACCGGCGGCCCGATGAGCGGTGTGGCGCGGAGCTTCTGCTTGGCCCGCGTCCACTCCTCGCGGAACAGGGTAGGGCGACCGGTGTTCTGGCGCCACCACCGGTCGATGGCACGAATCTGCGCGGGGACCGTGGGGTGCAGATGGACCCTGGCCATCAGTCGTCGAACAGCACGTCGTCGGCATCAATGAGCAGGCCCTGGGCACGCAGGTCGTCTACCTCGCTGAGGCGGCGATGCAGTTCCGCCTGCACGTCGGGGGGCAGCACCGGCACCGCTGGCAGATCGTCGTCCTCGTACTGGTCCAGCCTGGCGGTTGCGGGAGGGCTCATGTCCTCTAGCATAGGGCCGACCGGAAAGCGGGGCAAGTCAGGGGGTGGTGGGCTGCGTCCAGCGCAGCCATCAAAATACTTCAAAACACAAACTGAACATGCGTATAGTGTCCGCCATGACATCGCGGCAAGGTCATCGAGGAGATCCCAAGGCCCACCGCTTTGGTGGAGACTGGACGAACGCGAAGAATTAGAAGTTGCGGGTATCATGATAGGTAGATACTCGAAGAGGCGAGGGGACGGTTCGCAATTTCTTAGTTTTGGCCCGCCGCTCTAATACTGAAATTAGAAGTTGCGGGTATCATGATAGGTAGATACGTTGATCAAGCGTTCAAATATTCCACTTGGACAGTTGCCGAACGGAAAGGAAGGACAGGCGCATGAGTGATGACAAGAAGAAGACAGGAAAGCCGGATCGTGATCGTGTTTCTGCCACCGAACCGTACGAAGTCAAATACCTGGCCGGAAAGCACGGTCTCCCTGCCCCGCTCGTCCGTAATGTGATTGAACAGGTAGGCCCAATGCCCCAATGCGCAAGGATGTAGACGGCTATCTCGCCAGGATGAAGCGGAACGGCCAACGCTAGAGGCTTACCAATCCGAGAGCCGCTTACCTGGGGCATGCTCGCCAGCAGGTAAGCCGCATCGCTGCCCTTTCGTGGCCAGCTCACTCCTATTTTCAAGCCATCGCAGCCTGCATAGATAGATAGATGTCAGTCAAGCTTTGTCTGGCAAACGGGCGGACCTGGGCCTCCAGGTCCTTTCGCCGACTCTCTATGCGAAGATGCGCGTCGCCTCCACCCGCTGCGCGGCTTCCTCCGCCCGCCGCTTTTCCACCCCCACCTGGTCCAGCTCCCACTGCTCCCGCACTAGCATCGACTCGATGGCCGCCTTTGCCGCTTCCGGCACGTCGTCTCGCAAAAGCAGCCGCCGGTACGGATACGTCGGTACCCGCCAGCCGCTGAATGCGATGATCTGCAGCGCCAGCCATATCCGCTGCATCTGATCCTCCGACTTGAGCTGCGTCCGCATCTGGTTGACGATGCGGACGTTCTCCTTTGTGTCGGCCAGCACCTCCAGCACCTTGAGGCGCAGCACGTCCACCTTGGTCCAGGTGCCGTATTTGCTAGAATCAAAGTCGAAGGCCGCCCCCAGTAGATAGTAGATGAGCTGTTCCTGCTCGATGCAAAGCTGCGGGGTGCGGAAGGCCATCACCACCCGGTGGGTGTCCGCCGTCGGCGGGTCCAGAAGCACCCGCGGCGGCTGATCCTCCGGCGGCGGGGCCTGGGCCTCCTGCACCGTCTGTCCATCGGGCAGGTTGTGGTGGTCCTCGTTGTAGTCCGGCGGCGGCTCGGGCGGGGCCTCCTGTCGCTGGCGCCGTTCGGCCTCCTCGACCAGGGTCG
>JBBRLA010000171.1:0-13440 GCA_038231615.1 Polyangia bacterium
ATGCCTTTACCTTTAACACATCTCCCCAAAGCCTATGGAGCCCGAGGGATTGCATGACGTAGCCCCATGTGGGTCGTGACCTGCTGAGCGATCTCAATCAGCCGCTGGGGTCCGAACTCCTCCAGGGCTCGCACCATACCCAGAACCAGGGACATTCCGCGCATCAGCACGATGGGGCCCAGGGGATCCCCCTTGCGTCCAGCCACCCGTCCGAGCTGCTCGCCAGCCGCTTTCCCAACCGCAACGTCGAGGAGGTCGAGTCCCTTTCCACCTCATCTTTCTGCTCTTGTCCTCCCGTTTCCTCCCCCATCGGTCCCGAGTTTTCGGATCTGCACCCCTTCCGGTGGCGCAAGCTCTTTGTCGCAGGCCAGATGTGATAGCCTGCTCGGCCATGAGTCTTTACGGCGCGACCTTTGCCAGCAAGTTGATGGAACGTGGTGACTATGAGGAAGCAGTGGCCGAGGCCACCAAGCACGTCCGTCGCGAGCCCGAGAGCCCCGAGCCCTACCACGATCGCGCCCGCGCGTTTTCTCTGCTAGCGCGCTACGACGAATCTTTGGCCGATTACAAGAAGGCGGTGGAGTTGGACGGGCAGGAGGGCATCCTGCACGAAGGGGAGCTGGATGACGGCCTCTTCTCCACCGTGCTGGCCTACAGCAAGCTGAAGACGAGCCCTGAAGAGCAGGTGGCGATCCTGGCCCGCTACAAGGAACTGGCCCCCCAGGGAGCGCACGCTGCCGAGGCCGAGGAGTGGGCGCAGCGCTTCCGCGGGCTGCTCAAGACCACCTGGACCAAGCCCCGGGACTGACCTAAATTTGGCAGTCCAGGACGGCCGGAAGCTTTCCTCCCTGAGTTTTGTTGTTTTATCGGTTTATCAAGGCATCGGACTTCAGAAGTCCCCACTGGCGCCGCCGCCCCCAAAGTTCCCTCCACCGCCGCTGAATCCGCCGCCACCGCCACCGCCACGGCTCGAGAAGAGGGAGCTGAGGAACATGCCGGTCAGAAAGCCGCCGCCGCCTCGACCGCGCCTGCCGAAGATGAGCATGAGGATCAAGACGAAGAACAGCCCGCCTCCGCCGAACCAGCCGCCTCTGTCCGAGAGGCTCCTGCCCTGCGCCGGGGGAGCGTGGGCTCCGAGAGCAGGGTCGTTGCCGGTGACCGGCTGGCCGGTGATAGCCTGGTGAAGCGCGGCTACCCCTGAGTGCAGGCCGCCTGCCCAGTCACCCGTATGCAGGTGCGGGGCGATGAAGTCACGGATGATCTGCGCGGCCAGGGCATCGGGAATGCGACCCTCCAGACCATAGCCGACTTCTATGCGGACCTTGCGTTCGCGCACCGCCACGACCAGCAGCACGCCATCATCATTTTTGGAGCCGATCTTCCAGCGTTCCGCCAGGCGAAGGGAGCGTTCATCAATCGGATCGCCGTTCAGGGAATCCAGGAGGACCACGGCGATCTGGGTCGCCGCCTTGCCTTCGGGCGCTGGCCCCTGCTCATAGTGGATGAGTTGCTGCTCCAGGGATTCATGATCCGCTGGCGACAGGAGGTGGGCATAGTCGCTGACCCGCCCTTGCGGGGTTGCCGGCAACTCGTCCGCGGCCCGAGCGAGCCCGGCCAGGGTCAACATCATGGCCAGGGCCAGCAACACCGGCAGCAGACCACGGCCACGATTGCGACCACAATTTACTGTTGAGACTGCTGAGAGAATGAGAGATCTCAGAATCAAAATTTAACCTCGGGGGCCCGATCCGCGCCCGCGGTGGTGGCGCGGAAGGGCTCCTTGACCTTGAAGCCCCAGATCTTGGCCGCGAGCATCGAAGGGAACGAGCGCACCTGTACGTTGTAGCCTTGCACGGCCTCGTTGTAGCGGCGGCGTTCGACGGCGATGCGGTTCTCGGTGCCCTCCAGCTGGGTCTGCAAATCACGGAAGTTCGCGTTGGCCTTCAGGTCGGGATAGCTTTCCGATACCGCCAGCAGCCGCCCCAGGCTTTGGGAGAGTTTCGCCTGGGCGTCCTCGAATGCCTTGACCTTGGCCGGGTCGTCCAGGTCCCCGGCGGTGATCTTCACCTGGGTGGCCTCGGCCCGGGCCTGGGTCACCGCAGCCAGGGTATCCTTCTCGTGGGCCGCCGAACCCTTGACCGTCGCCACCAGGTTGGGGACTAAATCCGCGCGGCGCTGGTAGACATTTTCGACCTGACCCCAGGCGGCCTTTACCTGCTCGTCCGAGCCGACCAGGGAGTTGTAACCACAGCCTGCTGTCATGAACACGATCATGGATGCCAGCAGAAGTGCGGGTGCAGTGCCGAAAATACCCCGTGTGGGCGACTGGCAGGGTGCAGTGCGAATGTGAGACCTGTGTGTCATGGGGGAAACGTAAGCATCGCCGGGAAACTTGGCAATCCGCCGCCGCCCGACGGACCTGTCGAATGATTTTGATCGCCAGATCGCTTGAGAGGCTGCAAATTCTCTGAGATGATAAAAGGCGACCTGCCATGAATGTCGCATCCGAACGGTCCCCGGACCCCTTCGCGCTCGTCGGGAGCACGCTTGGACAAGCGTACCTGATCGAGGGCGTGATTGGTGAGGGGGCCCACGGAATCCTCTACGCGGCGCGCAACCTGCGGCTGGCCTCTCGTTGCGCGGTGAAGCTCTTGCCGCGGATGTCGGCGGCACGGCGGGAGGCGCTGCTCTCCGCCGTTGGGGGATGTTCTGCGGCGACGCACCCCAACCTTTCGTCGCCCTATGATGCGCTGCCGCTGTCCAACGAGACCCTGCTTTTGTGCGGCGCCCTTCTCGATGGAGAGGACCTGGCCAACCGGGTGGCGCTGCGGGGCAAGCTGACCCAGGCCGAGGGGCGGGTGGTGGCGCGACAGGCGGCGGCGGGCCTGGTGGCGCTGCACCGGCGAGGCCTGGTGCACGGCAACCTCACCGCGCGAAACGTGTTTCTTCTGCGCTACGACGATGTGGCGCTCGACAATGCGCTCGGGGAGCGCCGCGGGGCCCAGGCGGTGCGCCTGCTGGACATGGGGCTGGCCCAGTGCGACGGGGTAGCGGGGAGCGCCGCGGACGATCAGCGGGCCCTGGCACTGCTCTTGCTAGAGCATGTCGTTGACCTGTCGCTCCATGAGCGTCGGGTGCTGGAACGGGCGCAGGCGGCCCTGCCTCAGGTGCGCTTCCCTTCCATGCAGGAGTTCTGGCAGGCCCTTGACGAGGGCAGCCAGGAACTGCCGCTGGAGGCGCGGCACACGGCGCTGACGCCCCGGTCGGCCCCGGCCCAGGCTGTGCGAGACGGCGACGGGAAAAAAAAGAAGAACAGCAAGGCGGCATCCACCGAGACGGCCCTGGTGCCCCGCCCCAAGCGCGCGGGCCAACCGAAACCCGATGCCGCGGAGGAAGCGGGCCGCAGCGACCCCGATCAGAAGACCCGCGAGACCTTCATGGTGCGGCGCGGGACGGCCAATGTGAGTCGGGCGGCCGAGGTGAGTCGGGGGGCCGGGTCGGATCGCTCTCTGCTCTCCGGCCGCTCCCCGCTGGTGCGAGCGGGGGCGGCGGCGCTGGGGGTGGTGCTGGCGATCTCCATCGGGACCGGGGCGGCGGTCTTCGTGAGCGGGACGCCTCGCGCAGAGAAAGGCCCTGCCGACGCCGGTCCAGAGAAAAGAAAAAACGGTGAAATCACCCTGCACATCGTGGTCTCTCCATCCGGGGCCGAGGTGCAGATCGGGGGACAGCCGCTGCCGCCAGATCACAGGCTGAACGTGCCGCGGCAGAAGCAGTCGCTGTCCATCGTGGCTACCGCGCCGGGGTACCTGCCCTACAGGAGTCGAGTGGTTGCCGGCGCCGCCCCAGACCAGACGGTGAACATTGCACTTTTGCCCGAGGACCCCCAAAGCCGAAGCGACGCCCCAAATGACGGCTCAAGCGACGCCCAAAGCGACAACGCCAAGCTCAAGCCCAAGCCGAAGCCGGAGCCGAAGCAGAAGGAGGATCGGGCCGGGAAACGCCACCACCCAAGGCCCCATGCGCCAAAAAGTCCAAAGCGAGCAAAATCATCTCCGAGACAAGCCCTGGATGCGCCAGTACCCGGGCCGCCCGGGCCGCCCGGGCCGCCCGGGCCGTTAGATGCCGCCGCCGCCGCCCCACCGGTCACCCCCAATCCATGACGGGTCTTGCCAGCGCCGGTCGGTCAAACGCCGGAAACCGGGTCCGCCGATCTTCCTTGTTTGTTGCCTCGGGAACCGGGATAATCTGTCGAGCACCCATAGAAATTGATGCGGAGTGCGGGTGTCTGTGCGGCTCCCATCCTGTAGCAGCGCGGGGATGTGCAAGAGAACGCGCCCCTGTGGTCGCCTGGCGTGATCGTTATAAACCATCTCGGGGTGAAATCGCTGTCAGACGCCGTATGTAAGCTTCATCGGTTCATGTACGACAAGGAGTCTTTGTTATGGTGCGCAAGCTGCTCTTCTGCCACTGGCTTCTGGCCGCCATGTTGGGCGCCGCGTCCCTGGGGGCGTGCACGCCGCAGCTGCGGGCATCCGAAGAGGACTCTTGCAAGAGCGACTCCGACTGTGACCACTCGGAATACTGTGACCGCGGGACCTGCAGGAAGATCGGCAGGTAGGGAAGTGCCCCGGGCTGCGCACCACCGCAGTGCGCCGCTTACTGCCAGCGAACCAGCGTGGTGGTGACCTCGCCTTTCTTGATGTGCACGCGGACCATACGTTGCGCCTGGGTCTTCCCGTTCACCACTTTCAGATGGGTCCAGCCAACCGGCAGGTAGCGGTTCACGATCGGCGTCTGCCCGATCAGCCGGCCATAGGCATAGACCTTGGCCCACGACGGCTTGGAATCGATGACCAAAAAGCCATAGCTGACCCGACTGACCGAGGACGGCTTCCTGTGGGGCGTGGGCTGGACCACTGGGGCGGTAGGGGGCGTGCCGTCCGCCTTGGGGGGGCCGATGAGGAGCGGCTGGGTGGGCATCTGGGGCAGTGGCATCGCCATCGCGGCGGGTGCGATTGACTCAGGCGGATCGATCACCGCGGCGCTCCGCGCTTCGCGATCTATCACCGCGGCGCTCCGCGCTTCGCGATCGATCCGCTCGGGTTCGCTGAGGACCGCCGGGATCGGGGGCGTCGGGAGGGGCCTTGCGGGGGTGCTAATGGGGGCCGGTTCGGCGACCCGCCCAAAGTGATGCGAAAGGCGCAGCCCGCCGATCGTCAGCATCGAGGCCAATGCCACCGAGGTCAGCGCCGGGTAAAGCCAGATGCGCCGAGGCTGCGGGGCGTCAAGGACCTCCAGGCTGCCCTCGTAGACCACCGGGAGCTTCAGTGCTTCCTCGGGGGGCCCCGCGGGGGTTGGCAGGAGGGTCTTTTCCTCGGAGTGTCTGCCGGCTGAGGGCCAGGCAGCGTGCGGCGGCGGGACCGGGCGGTGCTCCCCCGATCCATAGGGCGAGAGGTCCAGGCGATCGTGACCGAAGCGGGTCTGCGCCATCAGCGCCAGATCGGCCGCGGTCAGCACGTGCCCGAGCTGGCGCATGACGTCGAGGAGCGCATCGCCCAGGGCGGCGGAAGTCTGGTAGCGATCGTCAGGGTTCACTGCCATCGCGCGGGCGATCACCGCCGACAACGGAGCCGGGACCTCGGCGCGGAGCTGATGAGCCGGCGGGAGCTGCCCCTTCTGCACCTGCTGGACAATCTCCCAGTCCTCGCCGGAAAAGGCCCGGGTCGCCGTGGCCAGCTCGAAGAGGACCACGCCCAGAGCGTAGATGTCGGTGCGGCGATCGACCGGGCGGAACTCGTATTGCTCCGGGGCGATGTAGCGCAGCTTGCCCTTGAGGGCGCCGGCCCGGGTGACCGAGGCGCTCCCCGCCGCTTTGGCGATGCCGAAATCTAGCACCTTCACCACGCCGCCGAAGGTCAGCATCAAGTTTTGCGGCGAGATGTCCCGGTGGACCAGGCCCATCGGTTCGCCCGATAGGGTCAGCTCATGAGCATAATCCAGGCCCTGACACACCTGCACCCCGATGGCGGCAGCGAAGAGCGGATCCATCGCGCGCAGTTCGATGTTGCGCTGGAGCAGGGCCATCACCGAGATGCCGTCCAGGAACTCCATCGCCAGGTAGAGCATCCCGCCGGCCTCGCCGACGTCGAAGATCTGCACCACGTTGGGGTGGTTCAGGTGCGAGGCGGTGCGGGCCTCGTCCAGGAACATGGTGATGAACTCCGGGTCCTCGGCCAGGTGTGGCAGCATGCGCTTGATGGCCACCAGCTTGGCGAAGCCGGGCAACACCGAGCGCCGCCGCGCCAGAAACACCTCCGCCATCCCGCCCGTCGCCAGCTTGCGCAGGAGCGCGAACTCCCCGAAGCTCTCTCCTGCCATCAAGGAGGCAGGCAACCTGGGTGGCGAAGCGGCCATGTCCTTTCAATAGTAAATCAGGTGGGGCAGCCGCACTACCCGAAGGGACCACGAGCTGGGTTGGGGGATGTGGATCAGAAGGTGGGATAGGAACCCCCGTGGAGCGCGAGTCGTGGTACATTCTCTCGGTCGATGTCGATCCCACCCGGGCTGCCTTCGATCCTGCGAGCGCGATGCGCTCGGATTGCTCGTATGGCGGTGCTTCGGGGAATCTTCCTTTGGCCCTTTTTCGGGCTCTGCGTGCCGGTCGGGCTGGCGCGGGCGGGCCCGGATGAGGTCGTGGCCCGGGCGCAGGCGCTCTTCGACACGCTGAAGTTCGAGGCGGCGGAGCAGGCGGTGGCCGCGGCCCTTTGCCGGCCCGGGCGGGGCCCCGAGGATCTGGCGGCCCTTTATCGGCTGCGCGGGCTGATCTACGCCGCCCGGGACGATCAGGCCCGAGCGGAAGCGGACTTCACCCGCTGGCTCTCGCTGGAACCGAACGGGAAGCTGCCACCGGAGGTGGCGCCCAAGATCATGTCGCCGTTCGCGGCTGCGCAGCGGGGGCGCAAGGGCAAGCCGGGCCTGGAACTGCGGCCATATGTGCTTTCGACCGGGGCCAAGGGGCCGCTCCTGCGGGTCGAGGTGCGGGGCGACCGGGGCCGGATGGGGCAGGCGGTGGTCCTGCGCTACGCAGTGGGCAGCAGCGGGGGGACGCTGCTGGGCGAGGTGCCGGCGCAAAGGGGCGGCGACAGGGTGACGGTGGACTTGCCGCTCATCGGCGTGCCCTTTGGCCCCGGCCCCGGCCGGAGGATGACCTACTTCGTGGAACTGATCGAAGAGCACGGCAGCCGGCTGGCACAGGCCGGGAGCCTGGCCTCGCCGCTTGTCGCCGAGCCCCCGGGGGCGACCCCGGCGTATCGGCGGTGGTGGTTCTGGACCGCGGTGGCCGGGGTGGTCGGCGTCGGACTTGGCGTCGGATTCGGGGTGAAGTACCGGTGAGGTGGAATGTCCAGCGCGGCTAGGGTCCTTGGCACGGGGGAACTGCTGGCCGGGCTGCGGGTGCAGGCGGCGCTGGCCACCGGACGATCGGCGCTGACCGCGGCGGTGCTGCGGTGGCATGTGCGGGCCCTGGAAAGTCGGCCCGCGGCGCTGCGCGAGCGTCTGCTCCGCCATTTCGTGGGTCGCCGCTTTGTGCATCCCTGGCAAGCGGCGCTGGTTGCGGCGGCGGCAGTGCACTATCAAGTGCTGCGCCCCGGCGCCCGGGGAGTGGCACAGGGCCGGCTGGCGGCGCTTTATCCGTCCGTCGGGGGCGGCTACTCGGGAAGCGGCGCGGAGGAAAAAGAACTGGGCCGGGCGCTGTGGGCGCTGGCGGAAGAGCAGCCCGAGGACTGGACCTGGTTTTTGCAAGAGGGACAATTCAAGAGCAGCGATCCCGGGCGCTCCCTGGCCTGGATGCTGCCGGCGCAGGCGCTGCAGGCACAGCGACTGCTTCCGCTGGATCTGGTCGAGCTGGGGGCCCACGCCGGGGTGCTTTTGGTCGGCGATCTGCTTGGAGGCGAGGTTCGCGTACCCCGGGTGGAGCGGCGGCTGGGGATTGACGCGGCGCCGTCGGACCTGAGCGACCCCCAGGTACGGCGGTCGCTGAAGGCATGCCTGTGGGCCGACCAGGTCGATCGCCTGCGTCATCTGGATGTCTCCTTCGCGACGCTGGCCGCGCTGCGGGAACAGGGCCTTGGTCCGCTCCTTCTGGCGGGGGACATGGCCCAGCGCCTGGGCGAGGTCATCTCCCTGCTCTGTACTGGCGCAAAGGGCCCGCGCGGCCCGCGTCGGCTCATCATCTACAACACCCTGACCACCGCCTCTCTCGACGAGGAGGTCTACGCCCGGCTGCAAGGGCGGGTACGGAATTCCCTGGCGGAATGGTCCCGGAATTGCGGTGAAAGTGCGCTGTGGATCGAGATGGAGCCCCCGCGGGATCGCTTGGCCAGCGATCATCACCGAGACGCTTCGCGCTTGGCACGCCTGGTCGAACTGAGGGCCTATCAACTGCACGACCAGGCCCTGGAACCTATCCTCCTCGGGCACCTGCCGCCCTATCCACGCTCCTCGGCGGATCTGATCCGCCACGAGCCCGGCTGGCGGCGCCTGCTGGAAGCTGCGGTATAAAAACCCGCGCATAAAAAAAGCCCCGGCCAGGGGGCCGGGGCCAAGAATGCCTCGCTTTAGTGCGACTCCTCGGTGAACTCGGCGTCGATGACGCCATCGTCGTGCTTGGTGCCCGTCGGGCCCGCGCCCGCGGCGTCGGCAGTGGCGCCAGCATCGGCGGCAGGCCCGCCAGCGGCCTTGTACATCGCCTCGCTGACCTTGAACAGCGACTTCTTCAGGGTCTCCTCGGCGGTCTTCAGGAGCTGGGCGTTCTTGCCGTCCTTGTTCTCCTCGCGGACCTTTTTGGCCACCTCGATCTGCCGCTCGACTTCAGCCCGGTCGACCTCGGAGATCTTTTCGCGATTTTCGGTGACCATCTTCTCGGCCTGGTACACCGCCGTGTCCAGGTGGTTCCACGCCTCGATCGACTCGCGGCGGGACTTGTCCTCCGACTCGTGGACCTCGGCGTCCTTCACCATCTTCTGGATCTCCGCCTCGGTGAGGCCGGAACTGCCGGTGATGGTGATCTTCTGCTCCTTGCCGGTGCCCTTGTCCCGCGCGTGGACGTTGACGATGCCGTTGGCGTCGATGTCGAAGGTCACCTCGACCTGCGGAACGCCGCGGGGGGCTGGCGGAATGCCATCCAGGTGGAAGCGGCCGAGGATCTTGTTGTCCTTGGCCATCTCGCGCTCACCCTGGGTGACCACCACTTCGACCGAGCTCTGGCTGTCGGCAGCCGTCGAGAAGGTCTCGGTCTTCTTGGTCGGGATGGTGGTGTTGCGCATGATCATCTTGGTCATCACGCCGCCCAGGGTCTCGATGCCCAGGGTCAGCGGCGTCACGTCGAGCAGGAGGATGTCCTTCACCTCGCCCGAAAGCACGCCCGCCTGGACCGCGGCGCCCAGGGCCACGACCTCGTCGGGATTGACGCCCTTGTGGGGCTCCTTCCCGAAGAACTCCCGGACCAGCTTCTGCACCATCGGGATGCGGGTCGAGCCGCCGACCAGCACCACCTCGCCGATCTCGCCCACCGTCTTGTTCGCGTCGGCCAGCGCCTTCTTGGTCGGCTCCAGCGAGCGATTCACCAGATCGGCAATCATCTGCTCCAGCTTGCTTCGCGCGAGCTTGATCTGCAGGTGCTTCGGCCCGGTCTGGTCAGCGGTGAGGAACGGCAGGTTGATCTCGGTCTCCAACACCGACGAGAGTTCGATCTTGGCCTTCTCCCCCGCCTCTTTCAGGCGCTGGATGACCATCTTGTCCTTGCTGACATCGATGCCCTGGTCCTTCTTGAACTCGGCCACCAGCCAATCGATGATTCGCTGGTCGATGTCGTCACCGCCCAGGTGGGTGTCGCCGTTGGTCGAGACCACCTCGACGACCTTCTCGCCGACCTCGAGGATCGAGATGTCGAAGGTGCCGCCGCCGAAGTCGTAGACCGCGATCAGGTGGTCCTTGCCCTTGTCCAGGCCGTATGCCAACGCCGCCGCGGTGGGCTCGTTGACGATGCGCTTGACCTCCAGGCCCGCAATGCGGCCGGCGTCCTTGGTCGCCTGGCGCTGGGCGTCGTTGAAGTACGCCGGGACGGTGATGACGGCCTCGGTGACCTTTTCGCCCAGGTACTCTTCCGCGGCACGTTTCAGCTTGCCCAGGATGCGGGCCGAGACTTCCGGCGGCGAATAGCGCTTGCCGCGGATCTCGACGGCCACGTCGCCGTTGGGGGCCTTCATCACCTTGTACGGGATGCGCGACATCTCCGTACTGACTTCCTCGAACTTGCGCCCCATGAAGCGCTTGATCGAGTAGACGGTGTTCTCGGGGTTGGTGATGGCCTGACGACGCGCGATCTGACCTACCAGGACCTCGCCCTTGTCGTCGAATCCAACTACCGAAGGCGTGATGCGGCTGCCTTCTTCATTTGTGATGACCTTGGGTTCCTTCCCTTCCATGATGGCGACGACTGAATTTGTCGTACCCAGGTCGATTCCAATAATCTTTCCCATTGCTCTCGTTCCTCCGAAGAGTTTTCCCGTCGAATTTGCCGTTTCAGATACTTTTAATCTCGTGAGCGAACCTAATCACGGCCTTACGGAGCGTCAAGGCTTGCCATAGAACGAAGTGCTCTGTCCAGAGCAAAGAAGCGGGACCGGCATCGTCTGGCCGGGACGTGGAGGGCATCGCCAGGAAATCGCCGCCGCCTGCACGGCCGCCCGCCATGCGCCGCATCGATCGATCGACATTGACCGGGCCGGGCCTTTGCGGTACCCGTGCCGGATGAGGCGATGTCCCGGCCTGGCCTTCTTTCTCCTCCTTTGGGCGGGGCGCGTCCTGGCACAGGCTGGACAACTCGGCATCGAGGAGGCCCCGTCCCGCTCCCTGTACCAGCCGGGCACCGGCGTCGCCGACGGCGCCGAGCCCTTCGCCGTGGTCGCAAACCCCGCCTCCCTCGGCGAGCTGCGCGGCTTCACCCTCGGCTTGCGCGACACCGAGACCCTCTCGCAGAGCCCCTTCTCCGGCCGCGGCACCGGCCTGTACCTGGCCACCTCCCTGCCGGCCCCCAACCTCTCGCTCTTCTCCTTCCTGCGCCGCATCCAGGTCGGCGGCGCCCTGGAGGTGCTGCGCCCCCCGGATCGCGTGCCCACCAGCCTGTCCGCCCGCCTGGCCTTCTCCCTGAGCTACCAGCTTTTCGCCGATCTGTCCCTGGGGTTGGGTTACGCCCACCTCTTCGCCCCCAACAGCCCGCGCTTCGACAGCCTGAACACGGTGGACCTGGGGGCCCGGCTGCGCCTGGGCAACCACCTGGCCGCGGGCCTGGTCCTCCACGACCTCACCGGGCCCCTTTTGGCTGCCGCCTTTCCGCCCCTCGAACGGGTCTACGAGCTGGAACTGCTCGGGCGCCCGGTGGGCGACGATCGCCTGGAGCTGGCTCTTTCCGCCCGTCTGGGAGAACGCTACGGCGACGTCGAACCCCGTGCGCGCCTGTGGGTGCGCCCGCGCCCGGGGATCGGCCTGGGGGCCGAGGCCACCCTGCTCATCGGCTCGCCGCAGGCCGCCCCCGGGGCCACCGAGTGGCGCGTGGGTCTGGGCCTGCAACTCGATCTGGCCCGCGTCGGGGCCAGCCTCTTCGGCCTGGCAGGTAGCAACTCCGGGTCCCCGGGCCCTTTGTTCCAGGGGGGCTCGCTTGCGGTGCGCATGTCGACCGCGGCGTACCCCGCCGTGTGGGAAGGCCCGCGCTACCTGCTCGAAATATTCCCGCCCTCCGCCGACGAGGGCCCCGGCTGCCTGCGCCTGCTGGAGCGGCTGCGCGCCCTGGAGACCGACCGGCGGGTCGTCGGCGTGCTCCTGCGCCTGGACTTCGGCCTCCCCGGGCACTGGGGCACCGCGGACGAACTGCGCGAACAGCTTTTGCGCCTGCGCCGAGCCGGCAAGCGCGTCTTCGCCTACGGTTATGGCCTGGACACCCTGCGCTACTACATCGCCACCGCCGCTGAGAAAATCTATATATCCCCCCAGGGGTCGCTCCACGACCTGGGCCTGCGCAAGGCCGTGTGGAACGTGAAGGACTTCCTTGACCGCATCGGGGTGCGCGCCGAGCTGGTCCACGTGGGCGAGTACAAGCTCGGGGCCGAGACGTTTACCAAAAGCGCCCCGCCGGCCACCGCGGAGGAGCAGGCGGCCCTGCTCATGGACGATCGCTACGAGCGACTGATCTCCGCGATCAGCGATGGCCGCCACCTGGGCCGGGAGGCCGTCCGGACGCTCATCGACCGCGGGCAATATCTGGCCCAGCAGGCGCAGGCCACGGGCCTGGTCGATGAGCTGCACACCACCGATGACTTGCAGCCGGCGCTCTACGCCGCGGTGGGCGAGGTCATCGACGTGCGCGCCGAGCCGCTCGCCCGGCCTCGCCCGCGGCGCTTCCACCGGGCGCAAGTGGCGGTGATCACCCTGTCCGGGGCGCTGCTTTACCGGGGGGGCTTCCTGTCCACCTTCTCGAAGGACCCGTCCCCGGCCCGTGTCTACGCCGCCCTGGAGGAGGCCGCAAAGGACGACCGGGTGAAGGCCATCGTCCTGCGGGTGGACAGCCCGGGGGGCTTCATGCACCTGGCGGAGGAACTGAACCGGGCGGTCCACCGGGCCCGCGAGCGCAAGCCGGTGGTGTGCAGCTTCGCCGACGAGGCCAATTCTGCGGCCTACCACATTGCCTCGGCATGCGATGTCATCTTCACCAACCCGTCCACGGTGGTGGGGAACATCGGGGTGTGGCGCGAGCACATCGATGCGCAGGCCCTGCTGGAGCGCCTGGGCCTGCGTCAGACTGCCTGGGTGCGCGGCAAGAACGCCGATCTGGAACACCAGCTCGGGCTGCCCGACGCGCTGCAAGTGGTAAACCTGGCTTATCGCCCGTACACCGATGCCGAGCGGGCCCTGGCGCAGGAGGACTTGCAGGCGGCCTACGACTCGTTCATCCAGGTGGTGGCAGCGGGTCGTCACCTGAGCCGGGAGCAGGTGGACCGCCTGGCCCGGGGCCGGATGTGGCCGGGCGTGGCGGCGGTGAAGAACCACCTGGCCGACCACCTCGGGGGCCTGATGGACGCAGTCGCCGAGGCGCGGCGCCGGGCCGGGCTGTCGCCAGCCAGCGGCGCGGACGAGGTGGAACTGCGCCTGCTGCCAGCGGCGCGGCCCTCGTTGCTGATGCAGGCGCTGGGCCTGCGCCACGGCGGCCTGGCAGAGTCGGCGGGCGCGCCAGAGTCGCCAGAGTCTGCCGACTCGGCGGGCGCGGACCTGAACCGGGCCGGGATGACGCACCTTTTGCCCGAGCTTCTGGGCCCGGCGCTGGCCGGCTCTCCCTTTGAGCTTCTGCGCGGCCTGCCCGAGGCGTTCCTCCTGCCTCACGAATCAGCC
>JBBRLA010000172.1:0-13402 GCA_038231615.1 Polyangia bacterium
AGAACATCGGCTACATGACCCAGCGCTTCTCCCTCTACGAGGACCTGACCGTCGAGGAGAACCTGTGGTTTTACGGCGGCATCTATGGTTTATCCCGCGCCGAGCGCAAAATGAAGCGCGAACGGGCCATCCAGCGCGCGGGCCTGTCTGACTACCGCCGTCAGATCGCCGGCACCCTCTCGGGTGGCTGGAAGCAGCGGGTGGCCCTGGCCTGCGCGACGCTGCACGATCCACCGCTGCTCTTTTTGGATGAGCCGACCGCCGGGGTGGACCCGGTGTCGCGGCGCGCCTTCTGGCTGATGATCCACCGTCTGGCCAGCGAGGGCACGACCGTGCTGGTCACGACCCATTATATGGACGAGGCGGAGCGCTGCCACCGCCTGGCCTTCATCTTTCGCGGCGAGGTGCTGGCCTGCGGCACCCCGGCGGAAATTTTGGCGGGCAGCGGCCTGAACGTACTGGAGATCGACTGCCCCGGCACGTCCGCCGCCGCCGCCACCGCCCTCGCGGCCAACCCAGCGGTAGACGAGGTCAGCCCCTTCGGCGACACGTTGCGAGTGGCCTTCCGCACGCCCGATCCCGGGCCGGTCGCCATCCAGGCCCTGCACCAGGCCGCCATCGCCTTCTCCGGCATGCGCCCGGTGCGCACCTCCATCGAGGACGCCTTCGTGTCCCTGGTGCGCTCTGAGGAACGGCAGGCCGGCAGCGGAGACGCCTCATGAGGTGGACGCGCCTCTTTGCCATCGCCTGGAAAGAACTGCTGCAACTGCGCCGCGACCGCCTGACCTTCGGAATGGTGGTGGGCATCCCGGTGCTCCAGCTCTTGCTCTTCGGCTACGCCATCAACACCGATGTTCGCCACATCCCCACCGTGCTGGTCGATCACGATGGCACCGCCGCCTCCCGCGACCTGTGGCGCACCATGCTGGTGGCCGGCACCTTCGATTCCGTCGGGGTGCTGTCTTCCGATCGCGAGGTGCCAGGGATCATCCGTTCGGGCCGGGCGCACGTGGCGCTGGTCATCGCCCCGGGCTACCAGGCCGACCTTTTGCGCCACCGCCCGGCACAGGTGCAGGTGATCGTGGATGGCTCCGACCCGCAGATCGTCGGCGCTGCCTTGAGCGCGGCCACCGGCCTCCTCTCCGCCCGCGCCCAGGCCATCACGACCCGGCTCCTGACCCCCTCGGCCCAGGCGCAGTCCGCGCCGATAGCGGTGGCGATCTCCACGTGGTACAATCCCGAATTGCGCACCGCGGTATTCATCGTCCCCGGCCTGATCGGCCTGATCCTGACCATGACCATGGTGATGTTCACCTCGATGGCCCTGGCCCGCGAACGCGAGCGCGGCACCATGGAGCAGATCATCGTCTCGCCGGTGACCCGGCTGGAGCTGATCCTGGGCAAGATCACGCCCTACGTGGTAATCGGGTATGTCCAGATGACCCTGATCCTGCTCGTCGGCTGGTGGGTCTTCGGCGTGCCGGTGGTCGGCTCGGTGGCCCTGCTTTATGGCGTGGCCTTCCTGTTCATCAGCGCCAACCTGGCGGTGGGCATGACCATCTCGACCCTGGCGCAGACCCAGCAGCAGGCCATGCAGATGACCTTCTTCGTGTTCCTGCCCAACGTGCTGCTCTCCGGCTTCATGTTCCCCTTCGAGGCCATGCCTCGCCTCGCGCAGGCGGTGGGGCAGTGCCTGCCCCTGTCCCACTTCCTGCGCCTGGTGCGGGGCATCGTGCTCCGCGGCGCGGGGCCCTCGGAGCTGGGGCCCGACCTGTGGGCGATGGGCCTGATCCTGCTCGTACTGGTGACGCTGGCCACGGCGCGGTTCCGCAAGAAGCTGGCGTAGCCTACCGAGTCGATCCGCCTACTTCCACAACGCCTGGTGGACCAGGAAGTGGCCGTCGTCCGCGCCGGCGTCTTTGTCCTTGCCGTCTTTCTTCAGGACGTCATCTTCCGTTTTCTTGGCCTTGGCTTCCTTGTCCTTGGCGTTCTTGGCCACCTTCATGCTCAAGGTGCATTCGCAGCGCACCGGGGTGCCGTCGCTCAGGAACATGGTATACTTCTGCGAGAGCTTCTCGACGATGCCCTGGAAACAGAAGCGACCCCAGACGAAAAGGGTGAGCGGGGGGCGCCTGACATCCTTGCTGACGATGTGGATCAGCTTCTCCATCTTCTGGGTGTACTTCTTGTAGACGGACACCCTCTGTCCGTCCTCCGACTCCTCGTAGGTGTCGAAGATCAACGTCACGCTCATCGTCGCCGGAGAGGGGCTGGTGAAGACCTCGATGGGCTCGTCCTCCCCTGACTTCTCCGCGTTCCACGTGGCGGACTTCTCGACGGAAAATTCTTTCGGGTTGAAGCAGACGTTCATCTCGACGCCCACTTCCTTTGCTACGAGCTGCGCTTTCGCCATGGCCGTTTTTGCCGTCGTTATCATCTTGTGCGTGCCCCTTCAACCCAGGTTCCATGTGTATATCAGATTTACACTTGAGTTGTCGGCTCTTGAATGCAGAACGTTGCATGATCCAATTCCGATTTTTTGCGCATTGCAAAAATCGTAATTCGTATTGCGAAAAATGCCCGAAAAGACGAGACGAGGGCGAAGGCGCCGCTTCAGTTCCTCGGAATACCGGCCCTGCAGGTCTCAGTCATCGGTCTGCAGCGAGGCCTGGGCCGGGCGCCGCTTCAGTTCCTCGGAATACCGGCGCTGTAGCAGTTCCACCAGCTGCTCCGGGCGGCGCAGCTTGTTGCGCAACTGCGTCTCGGACACGCCGTAGTTGGTCTGGAAGGCGCGGCCGTCCTCGTAAAGCGACTCCAGTGCCTCCTCGTCGTCCACGTACTCGGCGGGGCGCTTGCCCTTGAGCGAGAGGCGGGCGAAGCCTGCCAGGCGGTTGCCCAGCCAGGCCCAGACGTCCTCGCCCAGACATTGCCGGAAGACCGCCAGGTCGGCCTCCAGGGTGTCGTAGATCTCGGGGAAGCGCGCGGTGAATGCGGCAGCCGCCTCGCCGCCCTCCTTGGCGACCCGGGACAGGGCCACTCGCACCAGCACCACGTCCTCCAGATAGCGCTCGGGCGCGGTCCCGTCATGACGGCTGAGCACGTGGATCAGCACGCCCCCGGCCAGCTCTCGCACGCCCTTTTCCAGGTCCAGGTCGGCGGTGGCCTCCTGCAGGAATTTGAGATCGAAGGGGAGCGAAACCAGAAAATCACACGTTTTGGCCAGAAACTTGCTCCCAGCCTCCTTTGCGTCCATATCATCCTCATACCTGAGAGAGGGCCTCTTTTCAAGGTGTGCACCGAAAGGAGCATCACCTGAGACCGCCAGAAGGCCAAAGAAATCCCCGGGACCTCAGGCGGCGGTGATGCTGAAGTAGCGCGCTTCGGGGTGGTGGCAGATGAGCGCGGAGGTCGATTGCTCGGGCACCAGCTGGAACTCCTCCGAGACCACGAGGCCGATCCTCCCGGCATCCAGAAGCTGCAAAAGCGGCACGTGATCCTCCAGCCGAGGGCACGCCGGATAGCCGAAGCTGTACCGGCTGCCCTGGTAGCCCTGCCCGAAGAGCTGCTCGATGAGCGGCGCGTCCCGCCCGCCGATGCCCAGTTCGTGGCGCACCCGCTTGTGGGTCAGCTCGGCCAGCGCCTCCGCCGACTCCACCGCCAATCCGTGGAAGTGCAGGTAGTCGTCGTACTGGTCCCGGGTGAACAGGTCGTGGGCCACCTCGGAAGCCACCTGGCCCATGGTCACCAGGGTGAAGGCCACCACGTCGGGCCCGGCCTTGGCCGCGGCCTCGGGACTACGGAAGAAGTCGGCCAGGCACAGGCGCCGCCCGCCGGGCTGCCGCGGGAACTGGAAGCGCAGCCATTCCCCACCGGCCCCTGGCGACCCCGGGGGGTGCAGCACCACCAGATCGTTCTTGTCGCCGTGGCACGGGAAGTAGCCGTAGATGACCTGGGGCGAAAGCATCTGGTGGTCGATGATGCGCTGGCACCACTCGTGGAACTTGGGCTCCACCACTTCGGCGATGAAGCGGCGGTATTCCTCCTCCGAACGGCGCCCGCGGCGATACTGCCACTGCCCGCGGAAAAGCACCCGGCGGTTGATGTACTGGAAGATCTCCCGCAGATCCAGATCGGCGCCCCGCAGCACCCGGGTGCCGTAAAACGGCGGCGGTGGGACCAACGGCGCGGGCTTGACGTCCGAGGGGGCGTAAAGACGCGATGCCTCCTCGACCCGGGCCTCCTTCTCGGCCCGGGTGGTCGCCTTTTCCTGGTTCCGCGCGGCATGGCGCTTGCGGCCAGGGCCGGTCAGCACGCGCTCGTTTTGCGGGGTGTGCCCGCACAGCTCGTCCATGATGCGCAGACCGCAAAAGGCGTCGGAGCCGTAGTACACCTCGCCGGTGCCGTAGGCCAGGCTCAGCTGCCCCTCCACGTAGGCCCGGTTGAGCGCCGCGCCGCCGCAGATGGCGGGGATGGAGATGCCCCGGGAGGTCATCAGCTCCAGGTTCTCCTTCATCACCACGGTGGATTTGACCAAAAGGCCCGACATGCCGATGGCGTCGGCCTTGTGCTGCTCGGCGGCGGCCAGAATCTTATCGACGGGCTGCTTGATGCCCAGGTTGACGACCTTGTAGCCGTTGTTGGACAAGATGATGTCGACCAGATTCTTGCCGATGTCGTGGACGTCGCCCTTGACGGTGGCCAGGACCACCACCCCCTTCTCCGAGCCCTCCACCCGCTTCATGAAGCGCTCCAGGTGGCCCACCGCGGTCTTCATGGTCTCGGCGGATTGCAGGACGAAGGGCAACTGCATCTGCCCCGATCCGAAGAGTTCGCCGACGGTCTTCATCCCCTGCAAGAGGATCTTGTTGATGATGTCCAGCGGCGCGTGCCCCTCGGCCATGGCCTGGTCCAGGAGCTTGTCGATGCCGATCTTCTTGCCATCCACGATGCGTCGCTGCAGGCGCTGCTCTATGGGGCCGGTCTCCGCGGCGGCGGCGGTCTTTTGGCCCTCGGTCCCGGAGAAGCGATCCATGAAGGCGAAAAGCGGATCGTAGCCCTCGCGGCGGCGGTCGTAGATGAGGTCGCGGACCAGGGCCACGTCTTTCTCGGAAAGCTGCGAAAGGGGCAGGATCTTGGCGGCATTCAGGATGGCCCCGTCCAGGCCGGCGGCCAGGGCCTCCGAAAGGTACACCGAATTCAGCACCTGCCGCGGGTAGGGCTTGAGGCCGAAGCTGATGTTGGACAGCCCCAGAAGCGTCCGCACCCCGGGCAGTTCGGCCTTGATGAGGCGGATGCCCTCCAGCGTCTGCATGCCGGCATCGCGGCTGGCCTCGTCGCCGGAGCCGATGGTGAAGGTCAGCGGGTCGAAGAGCAGGGCGTCGGGGGGCAGGCCCCAGCGGCCGACGGCGATGTCGTGGATGCGCCGGGCCACGGCCAGCTTGCGCTCGGCGCTCTTGGCCATGCCGTCCTCGTCGATGGTCAGGGCCACCAGGGCGGCGCCATAGTCCCGTGCCAGGGAGCAGATTTCGTCGGCCTTGCCCTCGCCGTCCTCCAGGTTCACCGAGTTGATGATCGCCCGGCCCCCCAGAAGCTTCAGCGAGGCCTCCAGCACGTCAAGCTGGGTGGTGTCGATCATCAGGGGCAGGGTCACCTGGGTGGCGTAGCGCCGCAGCACCTCGTGCATGTCGCGGATCTCGGGGCGGCCGACGAAGGCGGTGCACACGTCCAGGATGTGGGCCCCCTCGGCGATCTGCTCCCGGGCCATCTCGACCATGCCCTCGAAGTCCTCCTTGGCCAAAAGGTCGCGGAACTTCTTGCTGCCGTTGGCGTTGCTGCGCTCCCCGACGATGAGAGGCGGCGGGACCTGGGACAGGGTCACGCTGCTGTAAAGCGACGTCACCTGGGCGGGTCCCCTTTGGGGGCGGGGCTGCGGGCGGATGACGTCTTTCTTGTCGCCTTTGTCTTTTTGTTCGGACGCCGGAAAGGAGCGCCGCAGCTCGGCGATGTGCTCGGGGGTGGTGCCGCAGCAGCCGCCGATCATCGAGACGCCGAATTCGCGAACGAACATCTCCTGGTAGCGGGCCAGGTCCTTGGGCAAAAGGTCATAGGTGGCCACGCCGTTGACGTTGCGCGGCAGGCCGGCGTTGGGCAGCACCGATACATAGCACGAGGCATTCTTGCCCAAAAACCGGACGTGCTCCTGCATCAGATCCGGGCCGGTGGCGCAGTTCAGGCCCACCACGTCCACGTCCAGCGCCTCCAGCGCCGGCAGGGCGGCGGCGACCTCGGTGCCCACCAGCATGGTGCCGGTGGTCTCGATGGTGACCTGGGTGATGATCGGGACCTCGCGCCGGGCCCGGGCCATGGCCTCCCGGGCGGCCAGTACCGCGCACTTGACGCCCAGGAGGTCCTGGCTGGTCTCGATCTGGATGATGTCCGCGCCGCCCTCGATGAGGCCGTGGATCTGGGTGACGAAGCTGGCGAAGAGGTCATCGAAGGGGATGTGCGAAAGGGACACCAGCTTGGTGGTCGGGCCCACCGCCCCCGATACGAAGCGCGGCCAGCCCGGGCGCGAGACCTTGTCGGCGGCGCGGCGGGCGATCTCGGCGGCCTTGCGCGAGAGTTCGAAGCCCTGATCGCCGATGTCGTACTCGGCCAGCACCAGGGGGGTCGAGCCGAAGCTGTTGGTCTCGACGATGTCGGCGCCGGCAAGCAGGTAGGCCCGGTGGATGTCCTCGATGACGTCGGGGCGGGTATGGCACAGGTACTCGTTGCACCCGTCCTTGCCGTGGAAATCGTCGAGGGTCAGGTTGGCGCGCTGGATCATCGTGCCCATGGCACCGTCGAAGATCAGCACGCGCTCGCGAAGGGCGCCGAGGATCGGGAAACGAGCAGTGCGCTCCTCCAAGTTCCAGGCAGGGCGGGGGGAAAGGCGTCGGCTTTGGGGATTCGGCATCTTCTGCAATATGGGCCGCACTCCGTCCAAACGACAAGCCGATTTTCGCCGGGGGGGAGACGCGGGCGGACGGCAGTGTGCACAATCGGCACGGATCGGTGATTTTCCGCACGCCGTGTGCCGCGTTATGACGACACGACCTACGGAGGGGTCTTGGCGGAGGCCGGGGTGTCAGCCGAGAAGCCGGGCGGGCCCGCCGCCTCGCCCGGGGCCTGTGGTGAGCGCAGGAAGGGCAGGGCGCCCAACAATGAGAGGCCCGGCAGGTGGGACAGCCGGCGCACCGCCTGCACCGCCCGCACCGCCAGGCGCTCCAGGTACAGGCGGGCGCGAGGGCGCTGGATTGCCGCCCACACCAGGGTGCGCTGGGTGTTGGACAGGCTGCGCTTGTAACGCGCGTCGCTGGCCATGAAGTCGTAAAGGTCGTGCCCGGCGGCCAGGCTGTGTTCCATGGCCAGAAGATGCAGGCACAGCCCCGGCTTCTCCCGCGGGTCGAGGGTCTTGTGCAACCCCGACTGGTAGTAATACACCGTGGATGCGTCCAGCAGGTTGTACGAGACCCCGAGGGTGCGCCCGGCTGGCCCGCGCAGGCGCAGGAGTTGGGCGCCCCGGGGAAAAGCCAGGGCCAGGACCTCCCGGTGAAAACGCAGGAAGCGGTCGCTGGCGAATACCCCGGACTCGCCCCGGGACACCCACGAGGACTGGTGCAGCTCGGCCAGCTCCGAGAGGAACGAGAGGGCCTCGGACAGGGTCTGCGCCTCTTCCAGGATCAAGCTCTCGCGGCCCTTGGTGCCGCCCAGGAGACGCAGGCTGCGGGTGATCTGCTGCCGGGTGTTCTTCGACAGGGCCAGCTCCGGGGACAGGCCGCGCAGACGCAGGCTGCCCAAATCCATGGCGTAGCACGGGCGGCGGCGGCGCTCTTCCAGCGACCACAGGGGGTGGTCCGAAAGGGCCAGCCAGGGCAGGTCCTCGGGCGCGAAGCCGGAAAGGACCACCTCGTCCCAGTCGCGCTCCTGTGCCAGGTGGCGCAGCAGCGCCGCAGCAAAGGCCGTCCGGTCCTCCGGGGGCGAGAGGAGCTGGTTGTACTCGACGCAGACCGAATCGGTTTCGTTCTCCCCGGCGGTGTTCAGGAAGAGCTGCTGCACCGGGAACACCCCGCGCCGCCGCGTGCGCCGCGAGCTGATCAGCGCCACGCCCACCGGGGCCTGATCGTCTGCTCCGGGCCCTCCCCGGCGGCCGAAAAGGAGCCGGGGGGACAGACCGGGGCCGTAGACATCCAGCCAGGGCCCGACCCAGGACCAGCGCACGAAGGGCGAGGCCCCCGGACAGCGCGCCTCGGTGGCGAGCCACAGGGGCTGTACCTGGTCACGACGCCGCAGCGCATCGAGTTCGTCGATGCGGATGGGCGGACGCAGGTCCGCGGGCCCAGTGAATGTCTGAGGTGAGGATTGACCCATGTAGTGGCCCCACGTCCCATTTGCTGACATGGCGGCTTTTTTACTGTTGTGGTACAACGCCGCCCTTATGAAGACAACAGAAAAGACCACCCGACCCGATCATTTCTTGCGGCGTTACTCGACGGCAAGCCAATCGTCCCTGGCTTTGGGGCTGGCATCGTCCCTGGCTTTGGGCGGCGCGGGGAGCGGCTGTGCCGGCGCGCTCTCGGCGGTGCGAGGCAGCACGGGCTCGGTTACCACCCAGCAGCTGCTTGACCGCAACAAGGCCGTCGATGCCCTGGTGACCGACGCGCTGAAGCCATGCGCGACCCCGGGCAAGGGCAAGCCGGAGGACTCGGGGCTGGTGCTGGTCACCGCCAAGCCCGACGGCTCGCTGACGGTCAGTGGAATCCAGTGGCAGGGCAGCGACGAGATGAAGCAGTGCATCCTGGCCGAGACGCCCAAGTCGCACCTGCCCGCATGGAAAGGTCCTCAGGTAACGTGGATCTGGGCGCTGGGCACCAAGGACCACCCGCCACCGAAGCCCCTGGAAAGCCTGCCCAAGAGCTATCAAGAGAAGGTCACGGAATACACCCGGCAGGCGCAGGGCAACGCCGGCCTGGGCAACGACGCCTCCAGCGGTCCCCTGGCTGCTTGCGCCCGGGACACGCTGCCGCCGGATTCCTACGCCCTGGTGGGCTTGAAGCTCTTCCTCTTTCCCGATGGCAAGGTCGCCGGGGTCACGGCCATCTCGGCAGAGGCCGACGGCAAGGACTCCGCCTTCCTGGACTGCGTCAGCGGCATCCCCAAGGACTGGACCTTCGAGGCCTTCCAGGGCCCGGCCTTCACCACCCTCGACGTACCCCTGAAGCACGGAGTGAACCCGACGGAAAGGTAATTTTTGTGGCGCCCATTGCCTCGGGCGATATACTCTTTCGAGCGGCAGAGCGCGCCATGGTGCAGCTGGCACGCATCCTTCTTTTGCCTGGCCGGGTGGCGCAAATCCCCCCCGACCGTCGTATCATGACAACATGCTGCGCCGCGCCCGCGCCTTTACCCTGATCGAGCTGCTCATCGTGGTGGTCATCATCTCGTTTCTCGCCGCGGTGATGATCCCGGCAATGCTGCGGCAGCTCGACCACGGCAGGCAGTCCGCGCCCGTGGCCGGTCGCCAGCTCTCGCAAGCTGCCCCCAGCGCCTCCGCGGCGTCCGCTGACGGGGCCGCAGGCGCCGCGCACATCGAATCCACCGACGTGTCGGTCGATCTCCGCGCCAGCCAGGTGCTCGACGACGGCGCGGTGCACACAGACTACGAGGCCGCCTTCCGCGGGACCTTCGTCATCCGCAACACCAGTCCTGCCTCTGCGGAGCTCAGCTTCTCCTTCCCCTTCCCCCCCGCGCTCCGCGAGGCCCGCGATGTGTCGCTGCGCCTGCGCGAGCGCGATGGCACTCTGACCGAGCCGCCCGCCGAGTCGGTGAGCTACCGCCGCACCGGCGTGCGGTGGAGCGGCGCGGTGCCGGCCGGGCAAAGCGCCACCGTGGTGGTCGCCTACCTGGCGCGTGGCCGCGATGCCTTCCAGTACGACGCCGCGGGCGGCGAGCCCGGCAACGCGCGCTCGGGACAGGTGCGCTTTGCCTTGCACTACACCGGCGTGCGCCCGGTGGTGCCACCGGGGTCGCTGCAGCCCGCCGAGGCCGCGCCGGGGTACCTGGTGTGGCGCTTCTCCGGGATCATCACGGACCAGCCGATCCTGGTCGAACTGCCCGCCGGCTCCACCCCGCTGGGCCGGTTGATCCTTCTGTGCCAGCTCGCCGGCCTGGCCGTGCTGCTCTTCGGCGTCGGCTTCTGGTACCTGAGCGAGGGGCAGCTGCCCGGCGGGCTGGATCACTTCCGGCTTGGACACTTCTTGCTGCTGGCGCTGACCTACAGCCTGTTCTTCGTGGTCTTCGCCGTGGTCGGGTATGGCGGGCACACCGCGCTGGCCCTGCTCTGCGGCGCGCTCACCGGCGTGCCGCTGCTGCTCTTGCACACCAGCCGCACCAGCGGGTGGCCCTTTGCGCTGCGCCGCGCCACGCCGCTGGCCGTGTTCAGCCTGGGCTGCGTGGTTCTGGGTGTGTACCTGGAAGACCAGCGCGCCTACGTACTGGCCGGGGCGGTGGTGACCATGGTGGCCTATGCCACCTTGAGCTACCGCGGCTGGGCCGCGGGGCGCCTCACGCACCGACTCGATGCACTGGAGCGGACCTGCCAGCGGGCCGAGGCCACCGAACGGGCGGCGGCGGCATTCTTACTGGAACACGCCACCCTGCCAGGCAGCCAGGAGCTGGAGCGGGACACTGCATGCCTTTTGCGACGACTCTCGCGGGTGCGCACGCTGCTGGCAGAGCCCCAGGACCTTGTGCGGGGGCAGCACCTGGCCTTGTATGAGCGCACCGGGCTGCGCCTGGACACCGAGAGCGTGGCCGAGCGCCTGGCGACGCTGTCCCGGACCTTGTCGCGGGTCCGCGACCGGGCCGAGCAAGAGCGGCAGGGGAGTGAGGAAGGAGCGCGCTGCCTGGTCTGCGGCACCGCGGCGGACCCTCGGACGCCGTACTGCCCGGCCTGCGGGACGCAGCGCCCGCTGCGCCTTTCGTGCACGGCCTGCGGGGTGGCGACGCACCTGCCCGTGCACCTGTTCCGGCGGCGCTGGCAGCAGCCGCCGCTGCATTGCGCGGCCTGCGGAGGGCGCCTACCGGTGCCGACGGCGGCACCGGCGGCTGAAGCCGGATTGCCGACGCGCTAGCACACCTCATTAATGACGCCCGCGGATTGGGCGTCCGATAGCGGAATGTCGGCCGGCGATGCCGTGCTGGATTTAGCGCGGGAGTGGCTTCACCGGCCGAGGGCATTGCCCTCGCGGGTGCTGGTGGTGTCGGTGAGTATCATGGGTTAAGGTGCTGGTCATGGCCAGGTCGTTCAATACCGCGGGTCCCTGCATCCCCGACAAACACTATATGCTGCCCCCGGAGCGTCGCCTCGGCCGCATCCTGGAGTTGATCGACGCAGAGAAGTATTTCGTCTTGCGCGCTGGCAGACAGACCGGCAAGACCACCTCGGCCCAGTGGCTAACCAAACACTTCAATGCGGGGAATCGTTATCGCTGCGTGTGGATCGACATCCAGACCGCCCGCGAGCAACCGGATCCCCTGCGCGCGTTTCGCACCGTGCTCAATAACATGAAGCGCGCGGTGCGCATCACTCTGCCCGACCTCCCCTTGCCGGACGTCGAGGGACTGCTCGAGGATCCGGCCCTGGCCATCCTGACCTATCTGGGACAGCTTAGCGCCGCCTCGCTCCTGCCGTTGGTCGTGCTCTTCGATGAAGCCGACGGTCTGGTCGGCGAGTCCATGGTGCTCTTCCTGACCCAACTCCGTCAGGGCTACATCGATCGTACCCAGGCCCCTTTTCCTTACAGCGTGGCGCTCGTCGGCGCGCGCAATGTCAGGGAGTTCGTCGTGTCGCAGGAGGAGCGTCGCGCCGTGGCCTGGTTGGGCACGAATTCGCCCTTCAACATTACGGCGGAGGCGGCGACCCTGGCCCCCTTCACCGAGCTGGAGGTGGTGGAACTTCTCCAGCCGCACACGACCGACACCGGCCAGGCTTTCCTGCCCGAGGCGGCGGCGCTGATCTTCGAACTGTCGCAGGGGCATCCGTGGCTGGTCAATGCACTGGCCGACTGGACCGTGGACCGGCAGCGGGACCGGGCCGTGGCGATCACCGCGGCGCAGATAGAGGCGGCAAAGGAGGGGCTGATTCTGGAGCGCCGCACCCACATCGACTCGCTGATTGCCCGGCTGCACGAGCCCCGCGTGCAGCGGATCATCGAGCCCATGCTCGTGGGAGGGCGTGCGCCCAGCGCCGGGACCCTGAACGACGATTTCGCCTACGTGCTGTCGCTGGGGTTGGTGGTGCTGCGCGGCGGGGAGTACGTGATCGCCAATCCGATCTACAAGGAGGTGATCCCACGGGCGCTGAGCTTCGACCAGCAGGCGCAACTCCATCTCAAGCCGGCCTGGTACCTGCGCCCCGATGGACGACTGGACATGCTCAAGCTGATGCGGGCGTGGCAGGATTTCTGGCGCGAGGATGGGCATCTGGCCGCCGAGGGCTTCGTTTACCGCGAGGCCGGGCCGCACCTGATGCTAATGGCCTTCCTCCAGCGCATCATCAACGGCGGAGGCCAGATCGAGCGAGAGTACGCGCTGGGCCGCGGAGCGCTGGATCTGCTTATCTGGTTCGCGGGAGAGCGCCACGCGATCGAGGTCAAGCTCCGCCGCGACACCATGACCGGAGTCAGGGCGCTGGGCCAGCTGGTTCGATATCTGGACGAGACGAAGCTCACAGAAGGGTGGCTGGTCCTCTTCGATCTGCGCAAGGCGGTCCCCTGGACCGAGAAGCTGACGACCGAGGAGGTCCAGGTCGAGGGCAAGAGCATCTGGATCATCGGGAGCTGACCAGCAGGATCTCCCCATGCTGCGACCAGTGGCGGAATGTCGGCCAGCGATGCCGCGGAGGCGGCGTCCAGTAGCGGAATACGGGCCAACGGTGTCGCAATTGTGGCGTCCGGTGACGGAATATGGGCCAGCGATGCCGCAATTGTGGCGTCCGGTGGCGGAATATGGGCTGGCGATGCCGCGGCGGTGGATTCCGGCGGCGGAAATTTGGCCGGCGATGCCGCGGCGGTGGATTCCGGCGGCGGAATATGGGCCGGCGATGCCGCGCTGGGTTCAGCGGCAGGAGTGGGAATGAACGAGGTATTTCCATAAGCGTTTACTTACGGAAGCAGGGCTGCTCGATGGGGGCTGTTTTGTCGTGATGATCTTGGGCGGCTTACTCGGGGGCCGGCGGCAGGAGCTTGAGCAGTTTCTCCAGGTCGCGTTGGAGGGTAAAGGCCATCTGCCACAGCCAGCCGACGATCTCGATGTGGACGTCCCGGGGCTGGGACAAGAGATCCTGGTACGTCTGCTGGGCCAG
>JBBRLA010000173.1:0-13389 GCA_038231615.1 Polyangia bacterium
CAGGTCCTGCGCGACCAGGTTGATCTCGCGCGCCCCGCGCGCCGCCAGCTCCTCGACCTCGACCACCACGTCGTCGATGGTGCGCGAGCGCTGCGGCCCGCGCAGCTGGGGGATGATGCAGAAGCCGCAGGGGCGGTCGCAGCCCTCGGCGATCTTGACGTAGCTCAGGTAGCCGGCCAGGGACTGCACCCGGGGGGTGGTGTGGTCGTAGAGGTACGCCGGCACCGCGGCCACGTCGATGGCGCGGGCGTCGCCCCGGATGGCGGCGACGACCTTCTCGACCTCGCCGGAGCCCAGGATGTGGTCGATTTCGGGGATTTCGCGGGACAGTTCCTCGGGGTAGCGCTGGGAGAGGCAGCCGGTGACGACCAGGCGCTTGCAGCGGCCCTCCGTCTTGTAGCGCGCCATGTCGAGGATGGTGTCGACGGATTCTTCCTTGGCTGCGCCGATGAAGCCGCAGGTGTTGACGACGATGACCTCGGCGTCGTCGGGGGCCTGTGCCAGGGTGTAGCCGGTTTGCTGGGACATGCCGAGCATGACCTCGGTGTCGACGCGATTCTTGGGACAACCGAGGGAGACGAAGTACACGGAGGGGTGCTGGGACACATGGGGAGAATGCGGCCCCCGGCCGGGCCTGTCAACCAGAAGCACATGGCCTTCGCCGGGGGCGATCTCGTTGCGGTGATGGAAGCGACGGTTGACGCCGTCTGACACCTGGCCTTACCCTGGTGCGTGATGAACAGGATGAAGGCGCTGGTGAAGGAAGGGCAGCATCTGGCGGTGCGCCACCTGCCCCGTCCGCGGATCGACGCCCCCGACGACGTGGTCATCCGCGTCGTCGCCGCCGGGGTGTGCCGCACCGACGTGTACGTGGCGGAAGGGCGGCTGCCCTCACAGGACCCGGTGGTGCTGGGACACGAATTCTCCGGGGTGGTCAGCGAGGCCGGCCCCGAGGCAGGCGGCCTGTTCCCGGGGGACCGGGTGACCGCCTTCCCCCTGATCCCCTGCGGCACCTGCCCGGCCTGCGAGTCCGGCGAATCCAGCGCAGGGCCGCGGTGCCGAAGACCGGCGATGCTCGGAGTGCAGCGCCACGGGGCCTTCGCCGAGTACGTGGTCGTGCCGCGGGCCATGGTCCACCGGCTGCCGCCAGGCCTCTCCTTCTTCGCCGGAGCGTACGCCGAGCCCGTCGCCGCCGCCCTGGCCTCGCTGCGGGCCGGGCTGCGCCAGGGGCAGCGCGGCCTTATTTACGGGGACAACCGCATCGCCACCCTGGTCCGCCGGGTGCTGCGCGCCCATGGCTTCACCGATGTGGTCACCCACGACCCCTCGGGGCCGCCGCCGGAGCGCGACAGCTACGACTTCCTCATCGAGACGGTGGCCACCAGCCAGGCGATGGCGGAGATGATCGCGGCGGCGCGGCCGGGGGGCAAGATCGTCCTGCGCAGCCGACCCTGGCAGCCGGTGGCCCTGGACCTGCTTTCGGCGGTACCCAAGGAGTTGACCTTCGCGGCGGTCTACTACGGATCCATGACCGAGGCGGTGGCGCTTCTGGCGGAGCGCCGGGTCGAAGTCGATGACCTGCTGGGCCAGGCCCATGAACTGGAGGCGTTCGAGCAGGTCTTTCGCGAATCGCTGCGGTCGGACAGCAACAAGCTCTTCTTCACCTTCGGCACCGAGTAGGGCCTTGTGTGGCCTCGTCGGCGCCGTCGCGAAGGAGAGCGGCAGGCAGATCGATGAGCAGGCGCTGCGCCGGGCCATGGCCGCCTTGCGCCACCGCGGCCCGGACGGTGAAGGGCTGTGGCGCTCACCGGACGGCGAGGTCGGCCTGGGCCACACGCGCCTCGGGGTGATCGATATTTTGGGCGGCTCGCAGCCCATCATAAGCGAGGACGGCGGGGTGGTCCTTGTGGCCAACGGAGAATTCTACGACTTCGAGCGCATCCGCGGGGAGCTTTCCGACCGCGGCCATCGCTTCCGCACCGGGACGGACAGCGAGATCGCGCTGCACCTTTATGAAGACCACGGAGCGGACTGCCTGCGCTACCTGCGTGGGGAGTTCAGCTTCCTCATCTGGGACCAGCGCGATCGAAGCTTGCTGGCCGCCCGCGACCGCTTCGGAGTGCGCCCCTTGTGCTACGCCGAGCAGGATGGGGTCCTGTACCTGGCGTCGGAGGCCAAGGCGCTGTTCGCCGCAGGAGTGCGGGCGGCCTGGGACGAGGCGTCTTTCTTCCACGCGGCCTGCCTCCAGTACCTCCTGCCGGAGCGCACGCTCTTCTCCGGCGTGCGGCAGCTCCCGCCGGGGCATCTGCTCAAGTGGCGGGACGGGCACGTGCAGGTGCGGCGGTACTGGGATATGAACTACCCCATGTATCGGGGGGATGGGGACCGTGGTGCCGGTCGAAGCGAGGCGGATCTTGCCACCGAGTTGCGGGAGCGGCTGGACGAGGCGGTGCGGCTGCGCCTGCGCGCCGATGTGCCGGTGTGCTTCCAGCTCAGCGGGGGCCTGGACTCCAGCGCGGTGGTCGGGCTGGCGGCGCGGCACGCCGAGCGGCCCCTTCCGTGCTTCACCGTATCCTTCGCCGAAGACGCTGGTTACGATGAATTGCCCATCGCCCGGGAGACCGCGGACCACGTCGGCGCGGTGCTGCACACGCTGCGGTTGACGCCGACAGATTTGATGACTCACCTGCCCGACGCGGTGGCACAGGGCGAGGGCCTGGCGATCAACGGGCACATCTCGGCAAAGTATTTGTTGAGTCGCATGATGCGCGACGCCGGCTTCAAGGTGGTTCTCACCGGGGAGGGCGCCGACGAAATTCTGGGGGGATATGCTCACCTGCGGCGGGACCTCTTGCTCGCCGGGGCCATGGACGGGGGGGACTTGCAGGCCAGGCTCGACCATCTGAACGAACACAGCCAGGTGACTGCCGGCATCCACCTTCCCGAGGGCCGGGGGCTCTCGATGGACGCGGCGCGGCGGGTGCTGGGCTATGTCCCCAGCTTCCTCGCAGCCAAGGGGACGTTGGGGTGGCGCAACGCCGCGGTGCTCGCGGGGGACCTGCGCAGGCAGTTCCATGGGCGCGACAGCGTGCGGGTGCTGCTCGACGACATCGACGTGGACGGGCAGCTCCGCGGACGGCACCCGGTGGATCAATCGGCCTATCTGTGGACCAAACTCTCCCTGGCGGGCTACATCCTGCGCACGCTCGGCGATGGCATGGAGATGGCCCATGCCATCGAGGGGCGCCTGCCCTTCCTGGACACGCCCTTCTTCGAGTTCGTCCGGGACCTGCCCATCTGGCTGAAGATCCGCGGACAGGTGGAGAAGTACATCCTGCGCGAGGCGATGGGGCCCCTGCTCACGGACACCGTGCGGCGGCGGCCGAAGCACCCCTTCATGGCGCCCCCGATGACCTCAACCTCGGCTCCCGGGGCGAACGCCGGACGGGCGGAGGAGATGTTGCAGGACCTCTTGCGGGGGCCGACCTTCGCGGGCGTGCCCTTTTACGATCGGGCGGCGGTGCTGCTCCTGCTCGATCGGCTGCCGGCAATGACGCCCAGGGAGCGGGTGGCCACGGATCCGGTATTGATGATGGCGGCCAGCACTTGTATCTTGCACGAGCGATACCGGCTCTGATATGGACACCCCCTTTCAGCATCTCGCTGCTCGCTTCCGCGCGGTGGCCGCCGTTCGGGGGGATCATCCGGCGGTGGTGGCCCGGGCCCGGTCCGGGGATAGCTCGATGACCTACGGCGAGTTGCTCTCGCGGGCTGGACGGCTGGGCAGAAGTTTGCGAAAGAAGGGAGTGGAACGCGGGGCGATCGTGGGACTGCTGCTGGAGAAATCCCCTGAAACGCTGGTGGGGATGTTGGGCACCCTTTGGGCAGGTGCGGCGTTCCTGCCCCTGCACCCGGAGCTGCCCCCAGAACGGCTGGCCTTCATGGCCGCGGACGCCGGCCTGCGATGGGTGGTATCCCGCGAGCAGTACCGATCGCGGCTCGACGGCGCCGTGACCTTCATCGACGTGGACGATGGCGCGGACGAAGCGCCGCTGACGGGTGAGGACGTACCGGTCGAGGTCGGCGCGGAAGACCTGGCCTATGTTATCTACACTTCGGGGAGCACGGGCAGACCCAAAGGGGTGCTGGTGCCGCATCGCGGCCTGGTCAGCCTGCTGGATGCGCAGATCGCCGCGTTCGGCATGGGACTGATGAGCCGATCTTTGCTCTACCTGTCCACCAGCTTCGACGCCTCGATCTCCGACATCGGCACCGCTCTCCTCGCCGGGGCCACCCTGTTCATCGATGAGGAGATGCGACGCTCGCCCGCCGGCCTGCTGGAGGTGCTGCGGGCGCGGCGCATCACCCACCTGGATTTGCCTCCGGCCCTTTTGCGGGTGCTCGATCCAGCGCAGGTGCCCGAGTCCCTGGAGACACTGATCATCGGCGGCGAGGCGAGCCCACCCGAGGTGGTGCGCCGCTGGGCCGCGCGCCTGCGGGTGGTGAACGTGTACGGCCCGACCGAGGCGACGATCTGCACCAGCCTCTGCGCCTGCAATCCGGTGACGTGGACCCGCCCCCTCCTGGGCGCGCCGATCCCTGGTATGAGCATGCATGTGCTCGACCATGAGCAGCGCCCTGTATCCGCGGAAACCCCCGGGGAGCTGTACCTTACGGGGGCCGGCCTTGCCCTGGGCTACCTGGACCGACCGGCGCTGAATGCGGAGAAGTTCGTCACGCTCAGGGGCGAACGCTGCTACCGCACCGGCGATCGGGTGGTACGTCATGCGGATGGAGAGATCGAGTTCCTGGGCCGGGTGGACCGGCAGGTCAAGCTCCGCGGTCTGCTCATCGAACCCGAGGAGATGGAGGCGCAGCTCCTCCGGCACCCCGACGTGATGGAGGCAGCGGTGCTCCTGCGGGATCTCGGGCGGGAGCGGCAGGGGCTGGTGGCGTTCCTCGTGGCACGAGACCCGGCGCAACCTCCGTCCGCCGGATTGCTTGGCGCCCACCTTTCGCGGGCCCTGCCGCCGTGGATGTTGCCGCAGCGCTGCGTGGTGCTGGCCCGGATGCCGGTGACGCCCTCTGGCAAGGTGGACATGCAGAAGCTCGCTTCATGGCCCCTGCATGACACCGCCGAGGCCATGGGGGCGCCGCCGCGCAACCCGAGGGAAGTGCGCCTGCTCGCCCTGTTCCGTCAGGTCCTCGGGAGAGACGACCTCGGCGTGACGGATGACTTTTTCGCCATGGGGGGAGATTCGCTCTCCGTCCTGGAGGTGGTCGCCGCCGCCGAGGCCGCGGGCCTGCCTCTGTCGCCGACACTGCTCATGAGCCGCCCAACGATCGCCTCCCTTGTCGATGACGATCGCTGGTGCCAGGAAAAGGACGAAGGAGGGTGCAGCGCGGCGACCCTGCGCGCCGATGTTGCCGCCCTGCTCGGCGCTGGCTGGCACAACCCCGACCCTTCCGCCGCCGCTCCTCACGCACCTCGCACAGGTCCTCCGAAAGAGATCCTGCTGACCGGCGCCACCGGCTTCCTGGGCGCTCGTCTTCTCCACGAACTCCTGCTTAGGACGGGTGCCCGCATCCACTGCCTGGTCCGCGCAAGAGACCCGGCCGAGGCCCGCTCCCGCCTCTTCCCTGCCCTCTCCGCCATGGCCCCATCGGATGCCGCGCGAATCATCCCCATCCCGGGCGACCTCGCCCAGCCCCGCCTCGGCCTGGACGCGGCAACCTGGACCCACCTTTTCCGCTCTATCGACACCGTCTACCACTGCGCGGCCCGGGTGAACCTGCTCCAGCCTTACCAGGCGCTCCGCCCAGACAACGTTCTCGGCACCCGGGAAGTCCTGCGCCTGCTCCGCGAGGGGCCACCGAAGCGCCTTCACTACGCCTCGACCCTCTCGGTCTTAGTGGCCACCGATCGCAACACAGGCACGCTATCGGAGGACGACGACCTCGCCGCCACTCAGGTGATCCACGGCGGGTACGCCCAGAGCAAGTGGGCCGCCGAGTGCCTCCTGCGCGCCGGGGACGCGCCCGGCCCCATCTCCATCTACCGCCTCGGTCTCATCACGGGCGACACCACCGCCTTCGCCGCCCCGCCCGCCGACCTGCTCTCTCTCTTCCTTAGCGGCATCGCTTCTCTGGGCTGCGTCCCAAAGGACGCCCTCGCCGGCCTGGCTGTCGATATAACTCCCGTGGACTTCGCCGCCGCAGCCCTGTGCCACCTGTCTCTCGAAAGCGGGCCGGGCACCTTCCACATCGCCAACCCCCACAGCCTCCCCGCCGAGGCATTGGTAGCGGCGCTGCGACGCGCAGGGCGACCCATCGCAAGGGTTTCTGAAGAGCAGTTCCTCGCCCGACTCGGCGGTCTGTTGAAGGAGGGTGGCCGAGCCGAGGAAGCCGCCGCGTGCCTGGCCCTGTGCCGGCGCCTGTCCGCGCAGGACTTCGGCCGCCTGCGCACCCTCGACTTGTTCCAGGCCACCGGCGCCCGCTTCGCCATGGAGCGCACCCTGGCGGGCCTCGCCGGCTCCGGGCTCTCCTGCCCGCCCCCGGACGCGGCCCTCCTGGATGCCTATGTGCGCCACCTCTTAGCGGCGGCCCGACCTAAAGAGGTCTCATGAGGACCCCGCGCAAGACCGGGATGGTTCTGGGCAAGTTCCTTCCGCCCCATCTGGGACACGTCTACCTGGTCGATTTCGCCCGGCGATACGTCGACGAGTTGACCGTGGTCGTCGGCACCCTGCAAGCCGAGCCGATCCCCGGCGAGCAGCGCTGCGCCTGGATGCGCGAACTCTTTCCCGATGCCCGGGTGGTTCACTTGACGGACGAGAACCCACAGCACCCGGAGGAACATCCCGACTTCTGGCACATCTGGCGCCAAAGTCTTCTGCGGGTGCTCCCCGCTCCCCCGGACTATGTCTTCGCCTCGGAGTCCTATGGGCCCAGGCTGGCCGAAATCCTGGGCGCGGAGTTCGTCCCGGTGGACCCTGCCCGCTCTGTAGTACCGGTCAGTGGCACCACCCTTCGCAAGGCGCCGTTTTCTTACTGGGCCTACCTGCCACCCTGCGTCCGCCCCTATTTTGCCCGCCGGGTCTGCGTCTTCGGCCCCGAGTCGACGGGCAAGACCACCCTGGCGCGGTCGCTGGCGGCGTGCCTGTCCACCGTGATGGTCCCCGAGTACGCCAGGACCCTGCTGATGTCCCAGGGCGGACGCATCGCCCCCGAGGACATCCCACGCATTGCCCGCGGGCAGGCAGCCTCCGAAGACGCGCTTTTGCGCAGCGCCAACCGCGTCGTCATCTGCGACACCGACCTGCTCGCCACCACCCTTTGGGGCGAGGTGCTCTTTGGCGACTGCCCGGCCTGGGTGCGAGAGGAAGCGGAGCGACGGACCTACGACCTGTACCTGCTGACCGATGTGGACGTTCCGTGGGAAGCCGACCCGGTGCGCTACCTGCCCGGCGAGCGCGCGTCCTTCCTGCGCCGCTGCGAGGAGGCGCTGAAGACACGCGGCCGACCCTATCTCAAGCTGAGCGGACCGCCCGAGGCACGCCTCGCCGCCGCCCTGCGGGCCGTGGAGGCGCTTTTGGCCGAGTCGTAGCCGCCGCCTGGGTGCAGAAACAGAACGCGCAGGCTACTCCTCAACCAGTCGGATGGTCCGCGTCGGGCAGTGCTTGGCGGCCAGACGCACCTTGGCGTGAAGCCCCACGGGCGGCCGTTCCATCCCCGCCGCCAGGGTCACCCGGCCATCGTCCCCAATGACGAACACCTCCGGCGCCTCGCCAGCGCAGGCGGCGTGCCCCTGGCACAGGTCCCGATCCAGGACCACCCGCAGCCGCCCAGCCGCCACCGCTGGTGCCAGCCCGTGACTCGCTGCGGTCCCGCTGCCCGCAGCCGCTCCCATGCTCATGAACGGAATCGCCGCGTGGAATGGGCACCCCGCAGCCTTGGCCGCCGCGGCCACCGTGTGCACCGTCTCCTCGCTGACCCTGGCCAGCGACGCCTTCACGGCCTCCGGCCGCCGCCGCCGGTAGCGCACCCGGCAGGGTTCTTTCGGACCCACCACCAGCCCGTGAAAGTCCGAGGTCACCGGGTCTCCCGCCAGCTCGAACTCATACCGCTGGAGTAGAATCGCCAGGATCGCCTTCACCTGCAGGATGGCGAAGGCGTTGCCCAGGCACTTGTGCCGCCCGCCCCCGAAGGGGATGAAGGCGAAGTCGCGCTTGTCCTCCTCCCGCGGGGCAGCGAAGCGGTCGGGGTCGAAGCGCAGGGGCTCGGTGAAGACCTGCGGCATCCGGTGTGCCACCGTCGGCGATACCAGCACCCAGGTGCCCGCCGCGATGTGGTAGCCCTTGAAGGCAAAGTCCTCCTTCGCCACCCGTACCAGCATGAAAAGCGGCGGGTGCAGGCGCAGCGCCTCCTTCACCGCGTACTCCGTGAGGGTGACTTCCCGCAGTGACTGGAAGCCCACCGGCTTGCCGTCCGCGAACACCGTGTCGATCTGGGCCAGCGCCCGCTGCATGTACCCCGGGTTCTGCAAGAACTCGATCAGCGTCCAAGCGGTGGTCACGGAACTGGTGTGGTGGCCGGCGAACATCCCCGCCAGCAGCATCCCGGTGATCTCGTGCTCCGAAAGGGCCGCCCCGCTGGCATAGCGCGCGTCCATCAGCGTCTGGAGAAAATCCTCGCCCTCGCGGCCTTCCCGGCGGCGGTCGCGAATGATGTCGCCGATCATCTCGACCAGGCGCACCCGGGCCTTGTCGCGTTTGCGGAACGAGGGGATCGGCAGGTGCGCGTTCAGGTAGGCCAGCGGCGTCACCCCGCGCTCCAGGTCGTGGTAGACCTGGGCGAACTCGCTGGTCATCCCCTCGCGAAACTCCTTGCCGATCAGGCAACTGCTCGACGTGAAGTTGGTGAGCACCCGGCAGTAGTCGACGAAGTCCACCACGCCCTCGTCGCCCCATCCGGCGATGCTCTTCTCCACCTCGGCGACGATGGTCTCGCCGTAGGTGCGCATGCGCCGGTCCTTCAGCGCCGGCAGCAACATCTTGAACTGCTCGCTCATCTTGTCCGGCGGTGCGTCGTAGACGATGTCCTTGCCGAACACCGGCGTCATGATCTTGTACGCCTCGGACGGATTGAGGATCGAATCGGGGGCGCGGAACACCGCCTCGTGGGCATCTGGCCCGAAGAGCGCCACCATGCGCTTGGTGGCGATGGTCAGCCCGGCGACCTCGCCCAGCTCGTTCTGCGCGCGCTGCAACATGTCGATGGTCGAGCGGACGAATTCGACGGTGTGGCCGAGCACCGGCAGCCCCCCAGAGAGCATCGGCGGCTCGCGCAGGCCCGCGGGGACAGAGGACTTGCGGAAGGCGCGCCCCAAGGCCCGCCCGATGCTACCCTCCCGTGCCTTGTCGATGATTTGCTGTACCTGCATGGAGCTACCTGTAGCACGACGTGGCAGCAAAGCGCACTCGGACTTTCGATTTTCAGAATGACCGACCGACCGACCGATCAATCGCGAAGCGCCATCGGCGCCGCGGTTCATCGAGCTGCATTCATCTATCTCCTACAGCGGGGTAAACTCGACGCTGCTCAAAGGGGCGTCGCCGCTATGATCGTAGGCGACATCCAGCAGAATCCATTTGCCCCCGAGTTGCACCGCCTGCGGGTAGAACCCCCCACTCTTCATGGCGCCCGGCCCCTTGGTCTCGTGCATCCAGCCCATCCCGCGGGTGGCCAGTTCCAGCGTGCCGCTGGTCTGGTCCTGGTACGCGATCTTCGGCCCATCGCTGTCCAGGAAGATCACCGCTCCGGCGCCGATCAGGTGCTGTTCCGATCCGTCCGCGGTGGTGCGCGCCCCGTTGTCCACCGACTCTACTGCCACCGGCGTGCCGCCCATGACCGTCCGGTAAAAGAGCTGCGACATCGCCCCGTCGGCATAGGCCAGATGCAGCGTCCCATCGGGCCCCATCTTCGCCCCCACCTGCTGCCCTACGTCCGACTTGCCGTCGCCGCCGCTCACCGTCATCACGCTCCACGCCGGCCCGGTGGCCAGCTTCAGCGCCCCCTTGGCGCGGTTGTAAAACACCAGTTGCCCGCCGGCGTCCGGCAAGAGCTTGGCGTAGAGCCCGGTGCCCTGGGGAATGTCGTTCGCCGACGCGGTGAGCACCGCGACGCAGGCCTTGCCCATGCAGGCCTGGTCCTTGGTGCAGCTCTGGGCGCAGCCCGTCTCCACCGGCTTGCACGCCGCCATCAACGGGTCCTTACTCCCCGCGGCGGGCACGCAGGCCTGCCCGCTTCCGCAGAAGCCGGCGCAGGAGATCGGCTCCTCCTCCACTACCTTCTTGTCCCAGTCCCCCGGCCCCGCGGGCTGCCCGCTCTTCGCAGTGGCCACAATAAGCTGGGAGACGATCTTCCCGTCCTTGGCGACCCCGGAGACCAGGTACGACACCGTCGGCACGTCATTCGACGAGAGTGCCAGTTGGGCGAACATGCCGAACTGCGCCGCCTTTCCCCCCTGGCCGTCGGTCATGTCGACGACGCTGGTGGTCCAGCCCGGGTTCGGCCCGATGGCCAGCTTCACCGCCTGGTGGGTCACGTCCTGATAGGCGATCAGCGGTACCCCCTTGCTGCTCAGCGAAAGCGAAGTGAAGTGCCCGACGTCAGGGCCGGGATCAGTATAGCCGCGGCGCACCGCCCCGGCGCTGGTGTCGGAAGGCGGCCCGTCGGGCAGCCCGTCTACCACCTGCCAGGTGATCCCGGCCTGCGTGTCCTTGACCTCCGCATAGGCCAGATCACCCCACGAGCTGTTGTAGGCGCTGATGTACAGGGTGTCGCCGCTGACCATCGCGCTCTGGTAGCGCCCGATCTCGTCGTCCTTGCCGTAGGAATTGGCCTGCCCCCCAGCGTTCATGTCGTCGCCTCCCGCGCAGCCGGCGCCCAGCGCAAAGAGCCCGCAGCACACCACGGCCATTCCGCCGGCCCGCCGCGCGCCCCCGAACGCCCGCCGCGAGCCGAGCCATGCGAGGATGCTCAGCAGGATCGCGAACATCCCGCTCCCTGTCCCTTGGCTGCTTGGCGCTCCCGCGGCTGAGCACCCGCCCGCAGCGACTCGCTCCTGACTCGCCGGACCCACAGATAAAAGGGCAGCGGCCCGATCCTCCGCCGGCTGCACCCAGAACTGCACCCGCGTCGGCGTCGCATCCAGCGTCTCGGGCAGGCCCTGCACCCGCCCGCGCACGTCGATGGTGTGCAGCCCGGGGAGACTCAGCACCGGCTCCTCCAGCGTCACATCGCGCCGGTCATCGAAAGGCCGCCACATGCCGCCGTCCACCGCGATCTGCCACTCCATCGCCCCGCCGCCGCGGCGCTGTCCGGAAAGCCGCAGCACCGCTCGCACCGCCTTTTGCCGCGTCGCCGTCACTTGCAGCGCCGATGCCGGCGGCACCTCCAGCGCCAGAAGGTCGGCGGAGGTTTCGACCGCGTCGCCGTCACTGTCCTTGACCGCGGTCTGCCCGGCCATGCCCTTGACCACGCTGAGTCCCAGGAAGAGCCCCAGGAACTGAAGCTTCCCCGCCTCGCCGTCCGCCGAGGTGATCTGCACCGGCGTCAGCGCGAAGTTCATGATCGCAGGCAGCGCGATGGGCTTGATCGCCGAGCCGATCTGCCCCAGAAGCAGCGGCAGGAGCTTGGGGAAAAGCGTCGAGAGCGTCTCCGGCGTCTCCTTCAGCAGTGCCGAATTGGTGACCCGCAGGTTCTGGAAGGCCTGCCCCAGATCGCCGATGATCGGCACGATCTGGCCCTTGCCATCGACGTCCAGTCCCAGGGGCAGTTTCACGTCGGCGGTCAGGCGCATGAAGCGCACGTAGCGCTCGTCCATGTACAGGTAGAAGTCGATGGCGAAGTCCTTGACCGACACTGTGAGCAGCGGATCGTCGAGCGTCTTGTTGCCCATGTTGTCGGTCTTGTAGGTGCCCTTGCCCAGGCTGAAGGTCGGCGGCTGCTGCGGGCGCAGCACCAGGGACAGCGACGACGCCTGCCCGCGGGTCAGATCGCCGAGCGACTGGACCAGGACGCTGAAGGTGCCGCTGGACAGGAGCGGCACTTGCGCCGTGCCCAGAGACAGGCACAGGCCGCCGGTGTCATAGAAGCCGTGCCCCAGCAAGTTTAGCTCCAGGGTCGAGATGCCGGCGCCCACGTCATAGGGCTTGCCGTTGGGCGCTGTGCCGCTCAGGAAGGCCGCCGCCTTGGGCGGTGGCAGCGCCTGAGGCGGCGGGCGATCCGGCACGCAGGACGAGCGCTGCGCCACCGTGGCGCCGCCCAGCATCCCCAGCGAGAGCCCGCCCAGCCCGTTGCCCTCGACCTGGGCGTAGCCGCCGGCCACCGCGTAGATATCGAGAGGCGACGGCTTGCTCCCGGACAGGGCCCCCAGCAGGCTGCCCAGATCCAGCCTCCCCTCGACGCCCAGGTGCTCCAGGCAGGCGCCGTCGCGAGTGCAGAACTTCTGCGCCGAGCAGCCCTGGTTGGCCAGGGACGAGCAATCGTCGTTGGTCATGCACTTCTGGCAGAACGCCTTGTCCAGCGGCCCGGCAATCTGCTTCTTGAGCTGGTCTTTCAGCGTCTTGATGAGGACCCCCTTCAGCAGGTTGGCGATGTCGCAGAACACGTCGCCCTTGATCTGGATGTCCCCGTCGTCGATGTCCAGGATGTCGATGCTGTTCGGGTCCACGTTGACCGAGGTCAGCTTGGTGGCCGGGTTGGCCGTCGCCACCAGCGCCGCCACGATGCCCACGTCGGGCTTGCCGGATCGGGTGGTGTCGAAGGCCATGCTGCAGCTCAGGTTCAGGATGCCCTGCTTGACCTTGAACTTGAAGTCCTGGTCGGTCTTGAGCTGGGTGCGAATCACCATCTGCGTCGTCGCGGGCGGCTGCGGGTTGAACTTCAGCGACGAGAAGTTCAGATCGATGTTGCACATCTGGCCGCAGCAGATCTGCGTGTCGCCGGTGCACATCGAGGGCACCGCGATCTTGCCGCCGGGGAGGAACTGATTGACGAGCGGCCCGGCGTTCTGCTCGAAGAAGGTGAAGAAGCCCTGGGTGATCCGCAACTCGATCGCATTTTCCTGGCGCTTGTCGACGGCGAAACCGCCCTTGATCGGGGTCAGGGCGCAGCCGTTACACCCCTGACCTCCGCACGCCACAAGCGAGAAGAGGGCCAGGAACGAGCACAGGCGTATCCAGTCGATGGGACGCGGCGCCGATCGCGCGCGCGTCGATCCTCCGGCAATGGGACGCGAGGCGAGGGCGATCAGGCTAGGCATGCAGAACCTCCATTAGAAAACACGGGACCTGCTTTGGGGCGCAGCGTACCGTAAGCGATGGC
>JBBRLA010000174.1:0-13388 GCA_038231615.1 Polyangia bacterium
AGATCTACCATCGGATTGAAGAGGCAGCCACTTCGTCATTGCCACTCGACATTGCGCGCCTGTGGGTCATGTTTGACAGCGATGGCAAGAAGCCAGGCGAGCATAGTCATGACTCTGAGCATCTTTGGGATCTCTGCAATCTTGCCTCAGGGCCCTGGCCTCTCAACGCACAACGGCTCATCCGAAGATCCATTGAGAACTATCTGCCCCTCAAGGCACTCTCGGCCTGGGGAGAACTGCAGAAAGATGCGGAAAAAATGCGTTTCCGGAAGCTGGTCGCAGCATTTTCTCGGCTTCAGCTTGACCAGCGCTTCCACTTCAACATGAAGGAAGGATTGTTGGGAGATGTCGTGGACGACCAGCGACGACGCGAGCTGAGAGTGAGCAAGATCACCCCGGCAGATAAGGATTTGCCACCGCCTTATCGGGGCATTGTCGAGCCAGATGGCCGCGCTCTGCGCCGCGGCTTTGGCAAGAACATCTGCGATCTGTTCCACCGGGTGGATGGGTCACACATGCAAGAGGAGTGGTTTCGCCGCGAAGTGCCCGAAGCGGAACGGATGGCGCTGCTCACGAGCATCTTCGAGCGGATGTAGCCATGGCTTTCCCCACCTCGCTCTCGCAAGCGAACCTCACCCGGTTGCCGGTCTTGCTGAAAGAGATCAAGCAGGGGCTCTTGCGCGTCCCGCGCTTCCAGCGTCCCTTCGTGTGGAGCCCGGAGCAGCGGCTCAAGCTCTTCGACAGCGTCAGGAAAGGCATCCCCATCGGCAGCTTGCTGACCTGGCGCACGTGGCAGTGGGACCTGCCGGCCTATCCCCGGCTGGGCCCTTTCTCGTTGCCGCTGCCGGAGCCGGCCCAGAACCCGCTTCCTGGCCAGAGTTATCTTTTGGACGGCCACCAGCGCCTGGGCACGCTCTACGGTGCCCTGCATGATGAACCGGTGTCGCTGGACGCAGAAGAAGAGCGCTGGCTGGTGTACTACGATCTCGCGGCCCAGGAGTTCTGCCTGCCCTCGAGCGCCGGGCCGCCCCCGGTCACGTGGTTGTCTCTGCGTGCGCTTTTGGATCCGGTGCAACTCTACGAGCATCAGAAGCGCATGCTCGCCCAGGAAGTCGACAATGTCAGGGATCTGGTCAACCGCGCCGAGAATCTGGCGAACCAGTTCAAGGACACCCTGATTGCGGTGAATGTTCTTTCCAGCAATGAAAGAAATCCGGATCCGGACAAGGAGCTGGACCTGGTCACCCAGGCGTTCGCGCGCATCAACAGTCAGGGAACGCCGCTGGGCGAAGTCGATTTAGCCAGCGCCCTTGCCTGGACGCCGAAGATCGACATCCGGGCCGGCCTGTCCCGGGCCGCGGAGCAGCTCGCACCGCTGGGATGGGGACGTATCGAACCTCAGCTTCTCTTCGATATCCTCAAGGCCGCAGCGGACCTGCCCCTGGATCGGGCAGAGCCGAGCCAGATGAAGGAGAGGCTCACTGCCGATCCAGGTCTGCTGGACAACTTGTTTTCGCACGTGAAGGATGCGGTGCTCTTTCTGAAGGAACACTGCGGCGTGGCCGGTCCCGCCGCCTTGCCTCACCGCCTGCAACTCATTTTTCTGTGCGAGGCCGTCCGCATCCACGGCGGCCCGCTGGCCGACCTCCTGGCCACGGAGCTTACACGCTGGTTCTGGTTCACCAGCTTGACCGATTCTTGCTCCGGCCTGACCAGTCACCAGCATCGGTCCGCTCTGGCCCACATCCGAGGCCTGGCCACGGGCGAGTATGGACCTCAGCCCCCGGACCTTCCGCTCCGGGTCGCGCCGCTTGACGAATTTAACTTCGACTCGTCGCGAAGCCGCGCCCTGGCGCTGCTGCTGGCGCAGGAAGGCCCCCTGGATGCAGACGGGCAGCCCTTCCAAGCCGCTGAGCTTCTGGCGATGCTGGGGGGCGAAGCGGTACAGCCCATCTTGACCCTGGACCTCGTGCCCTCCCGCGGGCCGGAAAACCGCTGGGTGGCGGACCCGCGCGCCGTACCACGTTTGCGCGAGGCATTGCGCAATCCCCTGCTCCCCTACCGGGATGCGCTGCTGCGCTCCCACGCCATCCCCGAAGAGGCTGCGGCAGACCTGCTCCGCGGTGACAACGCGGGCTTTGTAGAGAAGCGAGGCAGCTTCCTTCTGTCCCTCGCGCAAAGACGTTTTGACGAGTTGCTCCGGTCTGCGCCAGCCACGGCCCCCGTGGTTCTGCCGCCAGAGCCGATCAGTCTCGCAGCGCTGGCCCCAGTAGGGGTGCCCCAGGTCGCGGTCCAGGGCGCGGCCGTGGAGTGGGCCGTGCGCGCCATCGCCGGCGCCGGACTGCGCCGCTACCGACCCGAGAGCAGGACGCCACCGCAGATCCTGGTAGAGGTCCTGCAAAGGGGCACCGAGGATCTGCCCTGGCGCATCCGCGTGGGTCAGCGGGAACGCGAAGTCAACCCGGCAGGTCCAACGGAGTTCGGAGAGGAGGCCCTGGCCGATGCCCTGTGCCGGCTGCGCGCCGCGGAGCTGGCAGCAGAGGGCCCCGTGCGTCTGGCGCTGTGGACCTATGCCGAGGATGACATCACTCACCCTGATGCGGCCTACGCGGTCGGCGCGCTGGAACCCCCAATGGGACAGGACCCACCGGTCCCCACCGCTGTGGTTCAGCTCTGGCAGGAACGGGTCGAGCGACGCTTCCACGAGCGCATCGCGTTGCCGCTGCGGCGCATCCGCCACGCCCTGGGGGCCCGGGACGGCGATAGGTGGGTCCACTTGTACCCCCGTTGCCATTTGGGGGTGGCCGTGCAAGCCGGCGCGATCTTTCACCATCAGAGCGGCTTCTGGGTGGACTGCGAGCAGAACGGAGCGACCTGGGACATCAACCGCCAGCCCGCCCAGGTGGAACTACCGTGCCTCATGGCTGAGACTCGGTCCCCAAGTGATGCCGCCAGCGAGGAGACGCATCTGCTCATCTCGCTTTCCCGCGACGTACAGGATGGATACAATGCGTGGCTCCGGCAAGGTCCGGGACGCACGCCACGTCACCTCCTGCGCATCAGCCACAAAGGCGGGCCCGGGCCCGCTGCCCTCCCCGCTGGTGAGGGGGTTGACTGGGCCGATGCCATCCGCCAGCGACTGACCCCCCTGCGCACGCTGCTGAGTGCCCCGTTACGCATCTTTTGTGCCACCCCAGCGGCCTTTGCCGTGGCCCTGGGCCGGTCCCTGAACGCCATGGGCCGTGTCGTCACGATGGACCTGTCGAAGCAGCACGGCAGTTACTTTTCATCCTTCGATTTTACTGTCTGATGGGCCAGGGTTCTTAAATTGATCCGTGACAAACTGTACTTGCGAGGGTTTTCCCACCGAATCGCGTCTACCTTCTCAAGCACACCATGACTATGCCAAACGAAGCCCTCCAAGTTCTCCTCCTCCTCGACGCCCAAACAAGCGTCAAGATCGACGATCTGAAAGATCGTCAGAACCAGCCGCTCCTTCCCCACGAACGCCACGAGCGCAAGCTGCTGCTCCTGAGCCAGTATGGCGCCTCGCCCCCGCCGCCGGAGGGCACCAGGGGCCCCTTCGACTGGCCGGGGCTTTCGCGCGCCGTGGAGCGCCTGGTGGACCAGGCCCGCCGCGATGCGGACGCCGCGAAAGATCACCCTCTTGAAGTCTACCTTGCCGGTCGCGCCCCGCTGCCGCTCTTCGTGCATGCGGGCCAGAAGCTGTCCAAGTTCATCGGGCGGCAGGTGGTCCTGAACCCCGTGCGCGGCGGGCCACTCTGGGAAGCGTACCCGATGACCGATCCGGCGCCGCTCGAAGGCGCGCCCTTCTTCGACGTCATCTCCGGCCTGACCCCGTCCCCCGCCGGCGGCCGGGTCGCGCTGGTCGTCTCGACCCTCGGGGCGCCGGTGAGCGATGATTCCATCACCCGCTTCATGGAATCCAACGGCGCGAAGCTGGCCGGCATCGTCGAGATCAGGACCAGCGCGCCAGGTGATGTCACCCCGGCCAACGCGCCGCAGGTGGCCTTGGAGCTTTCGCGCACGCTCTCTCGTATCCCCGGCCACTACCCGCGGGCAGAGGGCTTCGTCCTGTTCATCGCCGCTCCGGCACAGGTGGCCTTCATGGTCGGGCGCGCGCTGAACCCGAACATCTTCGCCGATGTCTGGTTGACCCACTACGCGGCCCCGCATTATGAGTTCGCCCTGTCCCTGCCGTTCCGCGATGTCGGCCTGCGCGTCGTGCCGCAGGGGGACGAGCAGCGGCACGTGCAGCTTGCCGTGCTGAATCAGATCGAGCAGGGCATCGCCCAGGTCAAGCAGTCCCTTTTGGCGGAGGACCTCTCCGCCCGCCTCTCCCCGACGCAGCGGGAGCCGTGGCTTTCGCAGCTCCGCGACATCGAGGTGCTGCCCGAGCCCAAAAATGACGGCTTCGATCTGAGCCTGCTGCGGCGCGAGATCTCAGTGGGGCGCGGCCTGCTGGCGGCCCTGGCCGGGCAGAGCGACGAGGTGCAGCGCCGCTTCGGGCAACTGCTCTTCCTGCACGAGGCTTACCATCACCAGGACCAGAACCTGCGATCGAGCAACTACCACGACGTGGGACGGGCGGCGGTGGCCCTGGAAGAGGTGGATTTTTACGCCGATGCCTTCTCGCTCTCGACCCTGGTGAAATGGGACCTCCGCGAAGGGGCCCTGTCCGCCCCGGGCGAGGTGGCCGCGCGGACCATGGCCTGGATCGACGCGAGCCTGTCCGGCATCGAGGCCTTCGACCGCTTCGAGCAGCCCGGCGGCCCCATCGAAAACCTGTCGGAGCGCCGGCTGCGTCGCTACCTGATCTGGCACTTACAGCGGGAGCGGGCGCAGGGGCTGCTCGGCCCCATGGACGTGGACCTGCTCTTTCGCGACCGGCTGATCGTGGAGCTGGCCCCGCTTTCGGGGTATCTGGACCGGCGGTTCGAGAAGCAGGTGCGCGGCCCGCTGACCGACACGGAACTGATCGTCAGCCTGGACGGCAGGCTGGTGCGGCAGGGGCGTCAAGGCGGGAGCTTCGATCCGGTGGCGCTGGTGGATGCGGTGCGCAGGTACGATCGCGCCGCGCTCGGGCGCGCGATGCACTTCATCGTCGAGCAGCATCAGGCCGCGCTGCTGCCCTGGCGGAATGGATAACGGACCATGCCAGCGCAGCATCTGTTCCGCCTGTCGTTCTTCCCGGCCCTTCTGGTGATGGCCCTGGGGCTGCTACTGCGAGAGCAAGGCTGCGGCGAGGACCGGCCGCTGCGGATTGCCACCTACAACATCCGCCAGTTCCCGCGGGACACCGATCTGCCGCGTCTGCGCGAGGTCATCGCCGCCCTGGACGCGGACGTCATCGCCGTGCAGGAGATCAAGGATCGCGCTGCCCTGGACCCATTGGTGCGCAGCCTGTCCACGGGCCGCCGCCGTTACCGCTACGTCTTGGCCGCGTGCGGCGGCAAGAACCAGATGTTTCTCGGCTTCCTCTACGACACTCGCCGTGCCCACCTTCGCTCGACGCGGGAGTTCGCGGAGCTTGACCCCGATGGCAAGGGCCGCTGCTCGGACGGCGAGCGATCCGGCCTTTGGGGCGTCTTTGTCAGCGGCAAGCGAGTGGTCCATCTGCTGGCGGTCCACCTGCCCGCGGGCGGCCTGCCCGACAGGGTCCGTCGCCGCCGGGAGCAGTGGCGCCGCGCATTGCGTCTCTTGCAGAAGCTGCGCGAAAAGGGCGCCACGGAGGTCGCCCTGCTTGGCGATGTGAACTCCATCGGCTACCTGGACAACCGCGATGGCGAACGCGATCTGATCGACGACGACCTGCGCCGCGCCGGGATGGATCTGCCGACCCGCTCGCTGCCCTGCTCCTTCTACTGGCAGGCACCCGAGAGCCGGGACGTCCTTTCACCCAACCTGCTGGACCATGTGATCACCACCAGGGGACTGGCCCGGCCCGGCTCGGCGCGGGTCCACGGGTTCTGCGCCGCCCTGCGCTGCCAGCCCCACCCGATGGCAGGGGCCCCGCCAGAGTTTCACTCGGTGTCCGATCACTGCCCGGTCTCCATTGACCTGTGATCCCTTGTCGCCGGGACCAACCGCACGGATCACCGCCCGCTACGACATCCTTGGCCCCATCGGCTCGGGCGCCACCAGCCTGGTGTACGAGGCCCGCGACCTGGCGGGCATGCCGGTGGCGATCAAGATCATGCGAACAGACCATCGCCTGCGCCCGGACCTGTGTACGCGCTTCGTCAATGAGGCCCTTCCCATCCGCGACCTGCGCCACCCGGGACTGCCGCGGATCTATGCCTGCGAGGTGCCCCGGAGGGAGCTGCCCTTCATCGTCATGGAGCGGCTGCACGGCTCGCTCGCCACGCGCCTGCTGAAAGGGCCGCTGCCCCGGGCGGAGGCGCTGGGCATCTGCGCCCAGCTCGCGACCACCCTGTCCGCGATCCACGCCCGCGGCATCGTCCACCGCGACGTCAAGCCGGCCAATGTGCTTTTCGCCGCGCCCCCCGAGGCAAACCGGGTCAAGCTGGTGGACTTCGGCCTGGCCAAGTGGCCGACCCACGATTCCACCCTGCCGGTCTCCACCGCGGACACCGACAGCCTGGGCACCCCGGAGTACATGGCCCCTGAGCAGGCCGCTTGCCCCAAGACAGCGGATGGCAGCGCAGATGTCTACTCGCTGGGGGTGCTGCTTTACGAACTGCTCATCGGCTCGCCGCCCTTCCGCGCGGAGTCCGCCGGCAGGCTGCGCGTGCTGCACTTTTTGGCCCCGCCGCCCCCCTTGCAGCTTCCCGCCTGGCCCGAGGGACAGGCGGCGCTGTCCTCGCTCTTCGCCCAGATGCTCGACAAGGACCGCTCCCGGCGCCCGACGGCGGCCACGGTCGCCGCACGGATCGAGGCCCTGATCTGAAGCACGAAGCACGTTGTGGATCGCCTCAGGCGGGGAGTTGCTCCTCCGCGTGGAGCTGCTCATCCAGCCAGTCCACGCCCTCCAGCAACGCCCGCAGCCCGCGCATGCCGGGCTGGCCCTCATGCTGCATCAGGTAGGCCTCGCGGTCTGTCCGCCGGTCTCCCTCCAGCAGGTGCAGGTAGCGCAGGAACGCCCCCTGCAGCGGCGCGTCCTGGTGAGCCGGATTGTCGCTGAGGTCATGCAGGTCTGTGCGTACCGCGCACACCGCCCGCGCCAGTAGGCTGGTCACACCCTTCTCGGTGCGCTCCAGCTCCTTGGCGATCCGGGCCACGGAAAAGCCCTCGTGGCGGTAGAAGAGCGCCTGCCGCTGCGGCTCGGACAGGCCAACCAGCTTGCCCCAGAGCCACTGGCGATCTTGCTTGTCGATCATCAGCGTGTTCAGGCTCGGCTTCACCTGCGGGCCGCTGCCCAGCTTGTCCAGCGGGACTGTCTTTCGCTCGCTGCGCTTCTCCCGGTTGGCATAGCGGTGCATCTCGAAGATGTAGTTCTCCAGGATGCTGAACAGGTAGCCCCGCAGCTCGCCCCCGGTGTCCCCGACAAAGTCCTCGGAGTGCTTCAGGAAGCGTTCAAGTGCCTCGTCCGCCAGGTCGGATGCATCCAGGCCGCCGGGACGCTGCTCGCGGACCTTGATCTGCGCCCGCTGCTTGAGCTCGGCACGGAGCTGTTTGAAGAGCTGCTCCCGCGCGTGCTTGTCCCCATCGCGGGTGCGCTGCAACAGGTCATCCAGATCCGGGAGCGGGGCGCGGACTGATTTGTTTGGCATGGCGCTGGATACGGACTCTACACCAAAACGATGTTGTCCGGCCATTGTGCCATGCCAGAGGAAGAGAAACATGGAGCAAACTGGTTCGACTAGGCAGACGTAATAGATCGCTGCCCTGGCGGGAAGAAATACGGTGTCGTTGCTTGCGGCTCGCGAAGCACCGCCGTCGCTACTGATGAACGAACCAGGCGGCTCATTTACGAGGGATATGCACCATGCACCATTCCATGGCCCACCGTCCATCTGAAACCAGTCAGCCCGACCCATCCGGGCCCGATGCCGCTTCCACGAGGTCCCCGATCAGGGTCCTGCTGGTGGACGATGAACCACGGCTTCTGGGCGCACTGCTCCAGCTTCTCAAGGAGCACGACATCGTGGCGCACACGGTCGCCACGGCGGAGGCCGCGTTTCACTTGCTGGCCGAAGAACCCGCCTACGACGCCATCGTCACCGACCTGTGGATGCCCCGGACTTCGGGACAGGAACTGGCCACGAAGCTGCGCGGCCCGCGCCTGATCGCTCTGACCGGCGACGTCCTGGCCCGCGAGCGGCTGCGCCACTTCGATGCCTGCCTGGTGAAGCCGGTACACATCGAGGCCTTGATCAGCGCCATCTTAGGACGTCCGCTGACGCCGGGGGCCAGGTGATGATTCTGTGTACGCTGTGCCGCCGCCGCCGGGGCCGGCCCGTATGCCTGGGGCAGGACGCGGCCAGTCTGGGCAACCTGTGCCCGGGTTGTCATGCCGACCTGCGTGAGCTGATCCACTCGATCATGGAATGCGCGCTGGCGCTGCGCCGGGGAAAGGATCTACTCAAGATTTTTCGCGCGCTCTTCAAGCTCGCCAGACGCAGGGATTGAGTCGCCGCCCGGCTGCGGCTCACGGCCCTCCCGAAAAAAGATCGAATTTCCGCGGGGAGTTTTCCCGCTGCCGGCGTCTCCTTACATCAGGAGCCCCTTCATATGATCCTCGAATCGACCCTGGCCACCGGCACGGACCCCGACGTGGCCGATCTGATTCCCGCGCGCATGCTGAACGAGGTGGTCTACTGTCCCCGCCTCTTCTTCCTGGAGCACGTCCAGGGCGAATGGGATGACAGCGCCGATACGATCCATGGCAAGCGAGTACACAAGCGGGTCGATGCCCGTGCGACCGCGCTACCGGAAAGCGACGCCCTGCCCGCGGAAGGGAAGCTGCACGCCCGCTCGGTCACCGTGTCTGCGCCCAGCGAAGGCATCATCGCCAAGACGGACCTGATCGTGGCGGAGGGCGGCCAGGTGGTGCCGGTGGACTACAAGCGCGGCAGCGCCCCGGACGTGAAGTGGGTGCCCGGCGGGGTGTGGCCCGCGGATCGGGTGCAGGTCGGCGCGCAGGCGATGGCGTTGCGCGAGTCGGGCTACCGCTGCGATCAAGCGGTGGTCTACTACGCCGCCACCAAGACCCGCGTCACGGTGGCGCTGACCGACGAGGTGATCGGCGAGGTGCGACAGGCCGTCCGCGACGCCCGGCGCATCGTCACCCTGCGTGAGTCTCCGCCCCCTCTGGACGCCAGCCCCAAGTGTCCGCGCTGCTCCCTGGTGGCCATCTGTCTACCCGACGAGACCAACGCACTGCGACGGGGATGGCTAAAAGACGAAGAGTTGCCCGACGAGCCGCCCGAGGAACCCATCCGCGAGACGACCCCCGCGACCGGCGAGACCCCGGGCGAAATCGGCCCGGTCGAGGCGCCCGAAAGGGTCAGGCAGCGGCCGGTGGTGCGCCCGCTGATCACGCCGCGGGACGAACGGCTGCCGCTGTATGTACAGGCGCAGGGGGCACGCATCGGCAAGCGCGCCGACTGCCTGGAGGTCCACACCAAGGACGGTGAGACCACTTCGGTGCGTCTGCGGGACACCTCGCACGTGGCCGTCTTCGGCGCAGTGCAGCTCACCCACGCCGCGCTGAACGAGCTGTGCGAGCGCGACATCGGGGTGTCTCTGTTCAGCTATGGCGGCTGGCACTACGGGCAGGTCAGCGGTTTTTCGGGCAAGAGCGTCCTTTTGCGCATCACGCAGTTCCAAGCGGCGCAGGACCCAGCGTTGCGGCTCTCGCTGAGCAGGATATTCATCGCCACCAAGATCCTCAACTGTCGGACGATTGTGCGGCGCAATGCGCAGGAGCCCTCGTTACGGGTCTTGCTGCAACTGAAGCAGCTTGCCGGGCAGGCCCTGTCGATCGAATCGGAGGAGTCGCTGCTGGGGATCGAGGGGACCGCGGCGCGGCTCTATTTCGAGGAGTATGGCAAGCTGCTGCGTCCGCGGACGGCGACAGGCGGTGAATTCGACTGGAACGGGCGCAACCGCCGGCCGCCGCGGGACCCGGTGAACGCGATGCTTTCTTTGGGCTACGCGCTGCTGGTGAAGGACGTGCGCATCGCCCTGTGCGCGGCCGGGTTCGATCCGATGGTGGGTTTCTTCCACAAGCCGCGCCACGGTCGCCCGGGGCTGGCGCTGGACCTGATGGAGGAGTTCCGCCCGCTGGTGGTGGACTCGACGGTGCTGACGGCGATCAATACGGAGGCGCTGCAAGCCGGGGACTTCATACGAGCGGCGGGCGGCGTGGCGCTGACGGACACCGGGCGGCGGGCGTTTCTTTCGGCGTACGAGAGGCGCATGGATCAGGAGATCACCCACCCGCTCTTCGGCTACCAGGTGACCTACCGGCGGGTGCTGGAGATCCAGGCGCGGCTCCTGGCCCGGACGCTGACCGGGGAGATCGCCGCGTATCCCGGGTTCCGCACGCGCTGATGAAGACGCGCTACATCATTACCTACGATATCTCGGACGCGGATCGCCTGCGCAAGGTGTTTCAGACGATGAAGGGAGCAGGGGAGTGGTTGCAGTACTCGGTATTTCAGTGCGACCTGTCGGATCGGGAGAAGCAACAGCTCCTGCTGGACCTGACGGGATACATCAAGGTCACCGAGGACCAGGTGCTTTTCATCGACCTGGGCCCGGCGGAGGGACGAGCGGTGGGGTGCATCGGGTCTCTGGGACGTCCGTATCAGATGAAAGAACGGAAGGCGACGATCTTGTGAAGATAGGGGTTGCATGGGGCCGGGCAGATGGAGTACACGGGTATGAGGGTGGGCCCGGAACTGCCGCATGCATGGTAAATGTCGCGCCCTTGCGGAAGGGCCAGGGCAAAAGGGAGTTCTTGCGTGGAATTCGATAGGTTCTTCAAAAGCGCGACCACACATGACCCGCAACCGTGGCAACGCCAGCTCGCTCAGAGCACGAAGCCGGAGCATCGGCTCATCCGCATCCCCACCGGATTTGGCAAGACGCTGGGCGTGGCCTGCGCCTGGCTCTATCACTGCGTCATCCGACAGGACGGCGCCTGGCCCCGTCGGCTCCTGTGGACGCTGCCGATGCGCACCCTGGTCGAGCAGACCGAATCGGAATGTCTCCAGCTTCTGCGTCGTCTGGATCTGCTCTGGGACGGGAAGAGCGCGCACTCAGGGCGCGTCGGAGTCCATGTCCTGCTCGGCGGCGGCGACATTCAGCCGTTTCACCTGCATCCCGGAGCGCCGGCCATCCTTATCGGGACCCAGGACATGCTCCTGTCTCGCGCGCTCAACCGAGGCTATGGCGCAGCCCGGGCCCGTTGGCCGATCGACTTCGGACTGCTCTCGCAAGATGCGCTGTGGGTCCTGGACGAAATCCAGCTCATGGGGGTGGGCTTCGCCACGGCGTTGCAGCTTGCTGCCTTTCGGCATGCGGCCCCGACCCTGCGTCCATGCACGACCTGGGCCATGAGCGCGACACTACAACGGGATTGGGTGACGAGCAGCCCCGATACCGGCGACCTCGCCAATGCCATGACCTCGATCCATCTGAGCCCCGCGGACAAGGACCGGCCCCTGTGGCAGACGACGCAGAAGCCGATCACGCTCCTCGATCCGACGCCAGCCCCTTCCCTGTCAGCCACGCTTGCGGCCTGCGTCCGCGAAAAACACACGGCCCTGCCTGGCCAGCACCCTTTGACACTGGTAGTGTGCAACACGGTGGATCGGGCCCGCGCCCTGTATGACGAGTTGTGCAAACGCGGTCCCAGGTCAGCCCCGGATGTCGATGTCAGGCTGATCCACAGCCGCTTCCGCGGCGAGGATCGTCGCACCTGGCAAGAGTGGCTGCTGGACGCCAAGTCCGCGTCACAGACCTCACGAATCATCGTCTCGACCCAGGTCATCGAGGCGGGGGTGGACCTGTCCGCCGACTTGCTCTTCTCCGAGCTTTGCCCTTGGCCCAGCCTGGTGCAACGCCTGGGGCGTCTGGCGCGGCGGGGCGGGCGCGGCGCGGCTTTCGTGCAGGACCTGGACGACAAGCTCGCCGCCCCCTACGAGGCGGACGATCTGGGTGCGACCCGCGTTGTTCTGGGTCTCTTGTCCGATGCCAGCCCGCGGACCCTCGAAGAGTTCGAGGAAGCGCACCTCGAAATGCTCCCGGACCTCTACCCATTCAACCCCACGCATCTGCTGCTGCGCGAGGAGATCGATGAACTCTTTGATACCACCGCGGACCTTTCGGGTGGGGACCTGGATGTCAGCCGCTTCATCCGCGAAGGCGACGAACGAGATCTATCGGTGGCATGGACGCCGATCCAAAAGGACGATCGGGGGCGGCCGATCCCGCCATTGCCCGAGCTGCGCCCAGGCCGCGACTCTCTATGCGCGGTGCCCTTTCTTTTGGCACGCGATTGGCTCTGTGGGAAGAAGAGCGGAAACAGCGAGTCCAAACATTTACTCAAAGGCGTGGCTGCCTTTGTGTGGAATTACCTGGAAGGCCGCTGGTGCTTGGTCAAGCGCGCCGATCTTCGCCCAGGTGCCGTGGTGCTGGTCGACACAAATGTGGGCGGCTATGAACCGACGCGTGGTTTCGACCTGAAGGTGCGCACCCCCGGTCCCCCGATCAAGTTGGTGTCGATCCATGGCGAGGACCGCGCCGACTCCGCGCAAGATCAGGAAGACTTGTCCTTCGCCGCCTATCAAACCATCGGCTTCCACGGTGCGGCGGTGGCCCGCGAGGTGACGGCGATTCTCCACGAGACCGGGCTGTCGGACGAACGGACAGTCCGCCTGCTGGATCTGGCGGCGCGCTGGCATGACCTGGGCAAGGCGCACCCGGCGTTTCAAGGAGCCATCCGCGCCGAGGAGCGTCCGGCACGCCAGGATCTGGCCAAAGCTCCCCAAGGCGCTTGGAGGCGGGGGCGCTGCATCTATCGAATCTCCGACCCGCCCGAGGAGCGCCCGGGGCTCCGGCACGAGTTGGCCAGCGTGCTGGGCCTCTTCGACGTCCTGCTGCGCTGGGCGCCGCCCGCGCACCCGGCGAGGCTGGGGCCCTTGGCCGAGGTGCTGGAGGCTACGCCCCCCCGGGGCGGGGATGATGGCGTGGGGCCCAGCATGATCGAAGAAGAGGTGTTGGCGCTTTCGGCAGAGGACTTTGACTTCGTCGCTTATCTGGTCTGCGCCCATCACGGCAAGCTGCGCGCCCGCTTGCACGCCGCGCCCGTCGATCAAGCCCAGAGGGTCCGTGGGGGCTCCTTGCCAATCCGTGGTATTTATGAGGGCGATCGGCTGCCGTCAGTCGAGCTGACC
>JBBRLA010000175.1:0-13356 GCA_038231615.1 Polyangia bacterium
ACCCCTCGATCTATGACAATCAAAGAGACGAGTATGAATGAGCCCATCAGGCCGGCGTGGGATAAGGGGATGGCCCCACCCGCGCTGGCCTGGAGGCTTTGTTTTTCGTTTTTCATCGGGGAAGTGGCTCGCGTGCCGAAGGCCATGGTGGCAGTTGCTCCCCACGATCGCCCGTGGCATGGTCAGGCCCATGGTCCTGCGCATTCCCATGGGTGTCTCCAGTTTCCGCCGCCTCCGCGAGGACGGGCTGACCTACGTCGACAAGTCTCTGCTCATCCAGCAGATCATCGATGACAGCTCCGTGGTCCTGCTGCTGCCCCGCCCGCGGCGCTTCGGTAAGACCCTGAACTTGTCCATGCTGCGCTGCTTCTTCGAACGCTCCGCCGAGCCGCTGTGGCCCCTGTTTGCGGGGCTGGCCATCGAAAAAACCGGCGAAAGCTACCGCGCGCACTTCCAGCGCTACCCGACCCTCGCGCTGACCTTCAAGGACATCAAGAAGGACTCGTGGGAGGGATGTCTTTCCGCCATGTCTGTGCTGCTGGCCGACTTGTACGGGGAGCACCGCTACCTGCTGGAGGGCCTCCCGGAAGACGAAGCCGCGTCGTTCAAGGCCATCCTGCGCGGACAGGCGAACCAGGCCCAGTGCGAGGTGGTCCTCAAGACGCTCTCGCGCCATCTTCACCGCCACCACGGCGAGCGGGTGGTGATCCTTTTGGACGAGTACGATACGCCGCTGCACAATGCCTACCTCAAGGGATACTACGAGGAGGCGGTCTCGTTTTTCCGCAACCTGCTTTCGGGCGGACTCAAGGACAACGATCATCTATACAAGGGCGTGCTCACCGGGATCTTGCGCGTGGCCAAGGACAGCATCTTCACCGGGCTGAACAACCTGGACGTGCAGACCCTGCTCTCGCCACGATACGCGTCCTACTTCGGTTTCACCGAGCCCGAGGTCGAGGACCTGCTGCGTCAGGCGGGCCACCTGGACCGTCAGCCCCTGGTGCAACGCTGGTACAACGGATACCTCTTCGGTGGACAGGTCATCTACAACCCGTGGTCCGTGCTGGAATATCTGAAGCGGGACGAGGTGCAACCGGCGCCCTACTGGGGCGACACCAGCGGCAACGAACTGGTGCGGGAACTGCTGATCACCCAGGGCCTGGGGCTGTCGCCGGAGATGGAAGCACTGATGCGCGGGGAAAGCATCGAGCGCCCGATCAACGAGCACGTGGTGCTGCGCGACCTTGGCGAGAACCCTGAGTCGATCTGGAGCTTCCTGCTCTTCACTGGCTACCTGAAAGCCCTGAGCCACCGACGCGAGGACCGCGTACTCTACGCGACCCTGGCGATTCCCAACGAGGAGGTTCTTTCCATCTACGAGACCCTTTTCCGCGACTGGATGCGCCGGGCCCTGGGCGGCGACCGGCGCCGCGAAGAACTCTTGCAGGCGCTTTTGCGTGGGGACGCTGTGGCGTGCCAGAGGTATATGCAACACTGGCTGGAAAGCAGTGCCTCGTTTTGGGACACGGCGGCGCTAAAGCCGCCGGAGCGGTTCTATCACGGGTTCGTGCTGGGCCTTCTGGTGGGCCTGGGCTCTCGCTATGAGGTGCTGTCCAACCGGGAGTCCGGCTATGGGCGGTGCGACGTGCTGGTGGTGCCGCGGCAGCCGGGGCCGCCCGGCGTGGTGCTGGAACTGAAGGGGGTGGACGAGGGCGAGACCCCGGAGCAGGCGCTGCTGGCGGCGCTTTCGCAAATCGAGGCGCGGGACTATGAGCAGGTGCTGCGCGACCGCGGCGCGGCGCCGATCCACAAGTTGGCCTTCGCCTTCGAGCAGAAGCGCATCTTCGCCAAGCAGGGTTAAACAGAAGCACATGGCCGGGCAGCTTTGGGCGTACCTCTCCCCCATGCCCTCGCATTCGCGAGGCCATGGGAGGTGCCCCCACGCTCCATCGGTCACGTACAGTAGTACGCTCCCTCAGTCGCTGTGGAATGGGCCCACGCGGCTGAGCGAATGCGAAGCCGTGGGGAGCGCCCAAATCTGCTCCGGCCATGTGCTTCTTGCTGAAATAACTCTTCATCAACGTGACCCTGTAGGGGCATCACCGGTTTCAAAAATAAATGAGCCAGTCGAGTGACTCCCAGTAGCTGCCATCCTCGCCCACAAACACGCGGTAGGCGCGTACCCTGCGTGCGGGAAGGGCTGGGTGATGCGTCGTTTTGGCTCATTTATTATTGAAACCGGGGCATCGCACAAACCAGAACTTGAGGCGGGGGGAAGCATCGGGCTGGCGGAAGTGGCCCGGTCCGGATTGGGTCAGGGCCTCATTCTGCCTGGGACGCCTGGCGGGTTGCCTCCTGTGCCGACAGGCAGCACTGCTTGTACTTCTTCCCGCTCTTGCACGGGCAGGGGTCGTTGCGTCCGACTTTGGTATCCAGGTTCCTGCGCTGCTTCACCGCGGGCCGTTTCGGCGGCGGCACATGGATGTTCTGCACCCAATTCTTCCAGACCGTCTGGACCTCCTCGGCCATCGCCTTGGGCGGAAACATCCGCGAGACCGGCACCCGATTCATGTCCATTTCCAGGTGATGCCCCACGTCGAAGATCCAGCCCGATTCGGGCTTCGGCGTCTGCATCGAGTTCCGGTACTGTTCGTATGCCTGGTCCCCGATCACCTGGCACTGATCCTCGGTCAGACTCAGGACGTCTGGGTGGAAGGGGAAGATGTTCTCCTGCGTCACCAGCGGCAGGTTTTTGGGCAGGCTGTTCAGGTTAGCGGGCGGGCTGTTGAGGAGCCGGGGCGCGAACCGGGGAAGATTCCTGGGGTACCGGTGCCCATGACCGCGGAGCGCCAGGACCGCCATGCCGCGGACCCCGGGCTCGAGCAGGGGGTCATAAGCCGTCGTCATCAGCAACTCGAATCCGTCCGGGTGGCGCGCCAGCGAGAATAACACCCCCGCCCCCATCGGCCCCCGACCGACCACGTGGCTCAGCTTCTGCAGGACCCCCCGGGTCTCCGGGGTCCGGATGATGGCCAGCAGATAGATGCACAGGGTCAGGCATGCGTCAACATGTATCCGGCCCTGGACCATGCGGTCCCAGGACGCCACGTCGATCTCACCGGTGATCCAGTATAGATCGATCAGTCCATCCCGCGCCTTGGTCACGGAGACAATCACTTCCGCGATGCGCCTCTGCACCATCAGCACCGGCAGCACGTAGGTCTGGGGCCGCCGATCCAGCACCTCCACCATCTCCTGGGTCAAAAACCCCGGACCCGAAGCCAGCGCGTAGATCAGGTCCGCAGGCAAAAGGCGCGCCAACTGATCCCTTTGCACGGTCATGTCGGCGCGCTTCCCGTCCTCGGCATCCATCGGCGGAAGGAAGAGTGAGTAGGGCAACACCTGCACCCCTTTCAGGTGCATCTTGGCGGAAAGGCAACTGACAAAATCCCCCTTGCGGGTGAGCACGACATGTCCCGTGGGCGGTTCGCCCAAGGCAATGGCCGCGCGATCGGACTCGCCGGTCATGTGCTGGCCGAGCAGGCGCCGGACGATCTCGGGGTGCTGGTACATGCGCATGGCCCGGGTCAGTTCCTGGCTGGAGAAGCGCAGCGAGCGTTCCAGGAAGTGCGCGTGATGGCCGCTAAGAGAAGCGTCCAGATCGTCGTCGTCCTCCGCTTCCTGCCCCGAAAGCCGGCCCGGTGCGGCGTGCGGCTGCGAGGGTGATGGATCGCCGCTTCCCTGGGGACGGGCGGCGGTCTTTTCCGAAAATCTGCGGAGTGCCTGGATTCGTCTCACGCGACCATCCATAGCGCAGGCCGAGGGGCCGAACAAGGGGGCGCGGGTACGGCCGTTTTCAGGTGCTCATGCATTTGATCCAGGCTCAAAGAGACTCTGGCTGGCTTCGACGTGCTGCATCGTCGAGCCGTAAAGTCAGCGCAGGGGGTCGGCAGGCCCAAGAGCACGTCCCGGAACACCCGGGGCGCATCGTCGAGCCGCAACCTCAGCGCAGGGTCTTCCAGACCACCGCCAAGAAAAAAATCAGGCAGCCGATGGAAAGGGCGTTGACCAGCGGATCGGGCCGAAACCGATCGAGGAGTTCCTGCCCTTCGGGAGACAGGGTCCCGGCACGGCGCAGCCGCAGGAGGATCTGGCGGCATCTGCCGAAGTTGCCCAGGGCCAGAAAGTCCCGCGCCGCGCCCACCTCGTCCTTGGCAACCGCCGGATCTTCGCTGACCATGGGCCTATTTAGACGTCCCCGGCACCCGCGGTCAAGACTTGCCGCGGTCAAGGACCTGGCGGCAGGGGACTTGCCGCATGGCCTGACGATTCGCCAAGACCCGTGCAAGTTCCTCGCCCCCCGAAGCGAGAAATCAGCTAACCTTTCAAGTTCGTGCGCAAGCTCCTCAGCCGGCTGCGCCCCGCCGAGGGCAGCCTCTTCGATGTGATCGGCCTTGGCGAGTGCTCCCTGGACGAGGTCTGGCGCCTTCAGGAGAGCGACCGGTTCACCGACGTCTGGACGGCGCCGGGAAGCAAGATCTCGGCGCGGTCGCGGGACGTGCTGGGGGGCGGTCAGGTGGCCACGGCGATGGTGGCGTGCAGGCGCCTGGGCCTGCGGGTGGGGGTCATCGGGGTGGTCGGCGGCGACGAGGCGGGGCGGCTGGTGATGAACGGGCTGCGGGACGAGGGGGTCAATACCGACGGGGTGCGCGTGCTGCCCGACGGCAAGACCCGCTGCGCGCTGGTGCTGGTGGACGGACAGGGCGCCCGCACGGTCATCGAGCTGCGCGACCCCCGGCTGGCCTTTCGCGAAGGCGACCCACAGGCCATGGAGATTTCCCCGGCGCGGGTGCTGCACCTGGACGCCACGCATCTGGCGGCGGCGGTGCTGGCGGCGCTTCATGCCCGGCACCACCGGACGCTGGTGTCCATCGACGTGGACCAGGCCGAAAAGGGGGTCGAGCTGCTGGTGTCGCTGGCGGACCTGTGCGTGGTCTCGCAGCGTTTCCCGCAGGAGTTTACCGGCGAGGGGGATTTTGACACGGCGGTGGTGGCGCTCTCGCGGCGGACGGAGGGGCTGGTGGTGGTCACGCTGGGGGACAACGGCTGCGTCGCGGTGGATCGGGAGAACGGCGTCCGGGGGCAGGAGCGGCTGCTCTACTGCCCGGCGTTCCCGGTGGCGCGGGCGGTGGACACGACGGCCTGCGGGGACACGTTCCACGCGGCGCTGGTAGCCTATCTGCTGGGCGGGGCGGAAGGGGCGCGGGAACCGCTGACGGAGGCGCTGCGCTTCGCCAACGCCGCCGCGGCGCTGAAGTGCCGGGCCCTGGGCCGGCGCGGCTGCCCCACCCGCACCGAGGTAGATGCACTCTTGGGGTAGATTTACTTGATCTGCACCAGGCCGTCGGGGCGCTGCCGACTTCCGGCGAAGCGAACTCCTGATTTGAAACGTGTTTGAGTTCATCAGGAAGAAGCACATGGCCGGAGCAGATTTTGGCGCTCCCCACGGCTTCGCATTCGCTCAGCCGCGTGGGCCCATTCCGCAGCGACCGAGGGAGCGTACTACTGTACGTGACCGAAGGGAGTGAGGCGGTACGCCAAAAGATGCCCGGCCAGGTGCTTCTGATTACTTGATCTGGACCAGGCCGGCGGGGCGCTTGGGCCCGCTGGACACCATTTTCACAATGGCCTCGGCCACCTGATAGGCCATGTTGATGAAGATCTTGGCGTGTTCGCTGTCCCGGGCCCCCACCACCACCGGCCGCCCGATGTCTCCGCCGTAGCGCACCTTGGAATCGATGGGCACCTCGCCCAGGAAGCGGGTCTTCAGGCGCTCGGCCAGGTGCTTGCCGCCGCCGCGAGAGAAAATCTCGTCGTTGTGGCCGCAGGCGGGGCACACGTAGTAGGACATGTTCTCGACGACGCCGATGATCGGGATCTCGACCTTGTTGAACATGCTGATGGCCTTCTCGACGTCGATCAGGGCCACCTCCTGCGGGGTGGTCACCATCACCGCCCCGGTGATCGGGATAAGCTGGCTCAACGAGAGCTGGGCGTCCCCGGTCCCCGGCGGCAGGTCCATCACCAGATAGTCCAGATCGCCCCAGGAGACATCCTCCAGGAACTGCTGCAGGAGCTTGTGCACCATCGGCCCGCGCCACACCACCGCGCCCTCGCGCTCGGTGAAGAAGCCGACGGAGATGACCTCGATGCCGTAGTGCTGCGCCGGGGTGATCTTGTTGCCCACGGCGGTCCCGGGGGGCACGTCGGGCGGCCCCAGCATGGTCGGCACCGAGGGGCCGTAGATGTCGGCGTCGAGCAACCCGACCTTGGCCCCGAGTTCCTTCAAGGCCAGGGCCAGGTTGGTGGCCACGGTGGACTTGCCCACGCCGCCCTTGCCGGCGGCCACGGCGATGACGTTCTTCACCGAGGGCAGCCGGGTGGCCGCGCCGCGGTTGCCCATGGGGGTGTTGACGGTGAAGTGGACCTCGACGGTGGTTGTGCCGGTGCCGGCCTTCAGCAGGGCCGCGCGGATGCGCCCCGAAAGGGCCTCGCGTTCGCGGTACACCGGCGTGGGCAGCTCGACATGCACGGTGGCCGCCCCGGCGAAAAGTTCGATCTTCTTGACCCACCCGAGCGAGAGCAGGTCCCGCGACAGGATCGGCTCCTGTACATCCTTCAGCGCCGCGCGCAGGACATCGACCGGTTCGTTTCCCTTGGACATCTTGTGTTCTCCGTGCTGCCTGAATTATTGATGGTGGCCCAGCTTTTCGCGCTTCACGGCCAGGTAGTCGCGGTTGTCGGCGGCCTCGGCCACCCAGTGGGGCACCCGGCGGACCACGTTCACCCCGGCGGCCGAAAGTTCGCGGAGCTTGTCGGGGTTGTTGGTCAAAAGGGACACCGATCCCACCGAAAGGTCGCGCAGGATGGCCGCGGCGATGGCGTAGCTGCGCAGGTCGGCGACGAAGCCCAGGGCCTGGTTGGCCTCGACGGTGTCGGCGCCCTGGTTTTGCAGGGCGTAGGCGCGGATCTTGTTGCCCAGGCCGATGCCCCGCCCCTCCTGCCGCAGGTAGACCACCACCCCCTGACCCGAGGCCACGATGGCGGAAAGCGCCGATTCGAGCTGTGCGCGACAGTCGCACTTCAGCGACCCCAGGGTCTCGCCGGTCCAGCATTCGGAGTGGACGCGGCACACCACCGCCTCGCCCCCGGCGACGTCCCCGGCGACCAGGGCCATGTGTTCGTCCTGCGCGGGAATCGGGGCCAGGGGATCGCCGCCCTCGTGCCCTTTCACTCGGTACACCACCACCCGCAGGGGCCCGTGGTGGGTGGGGACGATGGCATCGGCGTAGCGATAGACGATCGGGGCCGGCTGCGGCGCGGGCGAAGAGAGCGCTTCCTTGGGCATCGCTGGGCGGCTACCTTGCCCGGCTGTTCGGGCCAGAGTCAATACCTGACGTAACGACAACTTAGCATGAGATCGCGAAGCGCGAAGCGCCGCGGTTATAACAACGCTACCCTGGCCCAGCGAGATGGGTTGTCAACGGGCGCCGGGCGCGCTACGGTCCTACTCTGTATGGCACTTCGTAGAATCGTCCGCTTTCCAGAGCCCCACCTGCGGCAGCCCACGGTCCCGGTGACCCAGGTGGACCTGCGCATCCAGCAGCTTGTCGAGGACATGATCGAGACCATGTATGCCTCCGACGGGGCCGGTCTGGCGGCGATCCAGGTTGGGGCCTCGGAGCGCATCTTCATCGTCGAGGCCGCGGCGACCGGCCTGGACAAGAACGACCCGCCTGTGGTGTTCATCAACCCGGTCATCGAGTGGCTTTCCTCGGACACCGAGACCAAGGACGAGGGCTGCCTGTCGTTCCCCGGCGTGTTCGTGCCGGTCAAGCGGTCTATCTCGGCGCGGGTGCGGGCCCTGGACCTGTCGGGCAAGGAATTCATCGCCGAGGGCTCGGAGCTTTATGCCCGGGCCATGCAGCACGAGTACGATCATCTGATCAACCGGCTGCTGGTGGACTACGTGGGGCCGGTGAAGCGGCAGATGATCAAGCGCAAGCTGGAGCGCATGACCGACGAGGATGCCGCCCGCCTGATGGCCGAGCACGAGGACTAGCGAGGTCTTGGGTCAAAAGGTGCGCGGCGCCATCATCATCAAGAACATCGAGTTCCAGGCGTATCACGGGGCCACCGCGGCGGAACGGCGGTCCCTGCGGCGCTTTCAGCTCGACGCGCGCCTGGTCGCCGACGTGACCCGGGCGGTGAGCAACGATCGCCTGGCGGACACGGTGAACTACCAGGAGCTGTGCGCCATCGTGGTCGAGGTGGCGACGCGGCGGACCTACAAGCTGCTGGAGGCCCTGGGGGGGGCCCTGGTGGACGCGCTTTCGGTGCGCTGGCCACAGGCGGACATCGAGATCGAGCTGCGCAAGCTGCACCCGCCTTGTCTGGGGAACCCGGACTACGCCGCGGTGTGCCTGCAACGAAACGCCCCCCCTGGCAAGACCACCCGGGGCGCGGAGGGTCCAGGGGACGGCGTCGGCGGCATCGCGTGAAACGCGGCGGGCCCACCTTGACACGGAAAGGGCGGAATGGTAGATGCTGAGCGCCAATCCCCCCGGGAGACTTCATGCACTCATCCCTGCTTCTGTTGATGGCCAACGTCGCCGAGGAGAAGACACCACCGGTCATCGACATCGACGGGACGATCTTCATCCAGTTCGTCCTTTTCGTCGCGGCCTACATCATTCTGAAGCACCTGCTCTTCGTGCCCTATCTGGAGATGCGCAAGCTGCGTACCGCCGGCATCCAGGGGGTGCAGGAGAAGGCGGCGGAGATGATGCGGCGGGGAAAGGAACTTGGCGAGGATTACGACCGCCGGATCAAGGAGGCGCGCGGCCGGTCAGATGAAGAGCGCCTGCGCCTGCGGGGCGAAGGGCTGGACCGGGAACGGCAGGTCCTGGGGGAGGCCCGGGGGGTGGCCCAGGAGCGCCTCTTGCAGACCCGGGGGCAGATTGCCGCTCAGGCGGGGGCGGCCAGCGCCGACCTGGCCCGGCAGGCGCAGCCTCTGGCCCGGCAGATCGCCAGCAAGATCCTCGGCAGGGAGGTCTAGATGCGGAGGCTTCGGAGAACGGCACTCCGCTTCGCCGGGTGCCATCGGAGAACGGCACTCCGCTTCGCTGCGTGCTACCGGACCTTGGGCCTATGGGCCTGCCTGGCCCTTGTGATCCCGATGGTGTCGGCGGTATCGTCCACATGCTGGGCGCAGGAGGGCGAGCATGGCGCCATGACCGGCGCGGAGGAGGGACACGAGTCGGTGCCAGTGCCAGTGATCGAGAACTGGTGGAGCTGGGACTATGGCCATGGCAAGGCACACAAGAACCCGCCCTTCGCCTTCTCGATCATCAACTTCGGGGTGTATCTGTTCGTGATGTACCGCCTGGCGGGGGGCAGCCTGCGGGAATTCATGCGGGGCCGGCACCATGAGGTGCGCAAGGCCCTGGACGAGGCGGCGACGTTGCAGAAGCAGGCCCAGGCCGAGCTGGATCAATATCAGGAGCGCATCCGGCGCATCGACGGCGAGGTCAGCGAGATGCTGGCCACGGTGCGGCACGAGGCCGAGGCCGAGCGGGCGCGCATCATCGCCGCCGCTGAGACTCAGGCTGCGCACCTGCACAAGGACGCGGAGGCCCAGGTACGGGTGGAGATCCAGCGGGCCCGGGCGGAGCTGCAGCGGGCGGCGGCCCGGGCGGCCATCGACGCCGCCGAGGCAATCCTGCGCACTCAGGTGCAGGAGGGGGACCAGAAACGCCTGGTGGATGAGTATGTGAATCGGGTCGAGGCACTGAGCCCGCCGCCGGGGGGGGTGTCGGGCTCGGGCCGCACGCCAGGCAGGTGGCCGTCATGATGGGTTCGGTTTCTCGACGCTACGCCAAGGCGCTCCTGGACATCGGCATCGCCAACCGGACCTACGAGGGCCTGGGCCGGGAGGTCGACCGCCTGGCGCGGGCATTTGCCGGCAGCCCGGACCTGCGCGAGGCGCTGTCGAACCCCATCTTTCCCCAGTCCCAGCGGCGCAAGCTGCTGGAGGAACTGTGCCGCCGCCTGGCGGTGTCGCGCACGACGCAGAATTTCACCCTCCTTTTGTTGGACCGCAACCGCATCGCCTCCCTGCCGGACATCAACCGGCAGATGCGGACGCTGGTGGATGCGCAGGCGGGGCGGGTGCGGGCCAAGATCACCTCGGCCCGCCCCCTGGACATGGCCGCCGAGGGGCGCATCAAATCTGCGCTGGAACGGGCCACCGGCAAGACGGTGACCCTGGAGAAGAGCGAGGACCCGGCCCTTCTGGGCGGCATCATCACCCAGCTTGGCGACACCGTCTATGACGGCAGCCTGGCCACGCAGCTTGACAACATGCGCCAGCGCCTGCTCGGCGAATAAACCCTTTCACTACCGACCGGAGCAAAGATGGAGATCAGGGCCGAAGAGATCTCGCAGATCATCCGCAAGCAGATCGAGGAGTACGATCAAAAGGTCTCGGTCATGGAGACCGGCACGGTGCTCACCGCGGGCGACGGGATTGCCCGCGTGTATGGGCTGTCCGGCGCCATGGCGGGCGAGATGCTCGACTTTCCCCACGACGTCAAGGGGCTGATCCTCAATCTGGAAGAGGACAACGTCGGCGTTGCACTTTTGGGCAACTACGAGCAGATCCGCGAAGGCGACGTGGTCAAGCGCACCGGGAAGATCGCCCAGGTGCCGGTGGGACCGGGCCTTTTGGGCCGGGTGGTCAACGCCCTGGGGCAGCCGATCGACGGCAAGGGGCCCCTGGACGTGAAGGAGTACCGCAAGGTCGAGATCAAGGCCCCGGGCATCATCGGCAGGAAGTCGGTGCACGAGCCGATGCAGACCGGCATCAAGGCCATCGACGCGATGATCCCGGTGGGCCGCGGGCAGCGGGAGCTGATCATCGGCGATCGGCAGACGGGCAAGACAGCCATCGCCATCGACGCGATCATCAACCAAAAAGGGCAGAACATGTTCTGCATCTACGTCGCCATCGGCCAGAAGCAGTCGACGGTGGCCCAGGTGGTGGATCGCTTGCAGCAGAGCGGCGCGATGGCCTACACCACGGTGGTGATGGCCGGCGCCAGCGAGCCGGCGCCCTTGCAGTTCATCGCCCCGTACACCGGCGTGACCATCGGGGAGTACTTTCGCGACAACGGGCAGCATGCGCTGATCGTCTATGACGACTTGTCCAAGCAGGCGGTGGCCTACCGGCAGCTCTCGCTGCTCTTGCGCCGTCCGCCCGGGCGCGAGGCTTATCCCGGCGACGTGTTTTATCTGCACAGCCGCCTTCTGGAACGGGCCGCCAAACTCTCGGACGACAAGGGGGCGGGGTCGCTGACCGCGCTGCCGATCATCGAGACCCAGGCGGGCGACGTGTCGGCCTACATCCCCACCAACGTCATCTCGATCACCGATGGGCAGATCTACCTGGAGACGGACCTGTTCTACTCCGGGGTGCGCCCGGCGGTGAACGTCGGCATCTCGGTCAGCCGCGTCGGCGGCTCGGCGCAGGTGGCGGCGATGAAGAAGATCGCCGGCACGCTGCGGCTGACCATGGCGCAGTACCGCGAGCTGGCGGCATTCGCGCAGTTCGGCTCCGAGTTGGACAAGGCGTCGCAGGACTCGCTGAACCGCGGGGCGCGCATGGTGGAGGTGCTCAAGCAGGGGCAGTACCAGCCGGTGCCGGTGGAGAAGCAGATCCTGGTGCTTTACGCCGGGACCTCGGGGTATTTGGACAAGGTGCCGGTCTCGGAGGTGCAGCGTTACGAGCGGGAGCTTTACGCTTTCTGCGAGGGCCGGCGTCCCGAGGTGTTGCGGACCATCGCGGAGAAGTGCCGGAATGGGGACCTGTACAAGGAGCTGACGCAGCTCATGAACCAGACCCTGGACGAGTTCAAGGCGGAGTGGAACGCCGCGCCGCAGCAGATGACGACCGTGGCGAAAAAGGCCAGCTAAGCCATGCCGTCCCTCAAGGCGATCCGCAAACGGATCATCTCGGTGAAAAACACCCAGAAGATCACCAAGGCCATGAAGATGGTGGCCGCGGCGAAGCTGCGCCGGGCCCAGGACAGCGTGACGGCCATCCGCCCCTACGCGGGAAAGATGCACAAGGTCGTCATGGACCTGGCCGACCGCGTCGCCGAGGACGTGCTGCGGGAGGCGCAGGAGCAGGGGAGCGACGACAGGGAGCAGTGGCTGCGGCTGGATGCGCTGATTTTCGGAACCGGGGGAACCGGCGGCCCCGAAGGGCGCATCCGGCTGGTGGCGGTGACCTCGGATCGCGGCCTGGCCGGAGCCTTCAACAGCAGCATCAACCGCCGGGTCGAACGCTTCCTGGTCGAGAAGAAGGGCCCGGGGACCCCCGACATCGACATCGACGTGCTGGGCAAGAAAGGCCGCGACTACCTGCGGCGGCGCAACGTCAAGATCGCCCATGAGCTGGCCGGGGCTGAGCCGAAGACGGCCGTCGAACGGGCCGCCGAGCTGACCGCCACGCTGATGGAGGCGGTGCAGGCGGGCACGGTGGATACGATCTACATCGTGTACAACGAATTCAAAAGCGCGGCCAGCCAGTCGGTCCGGGTCGAGCGGCTCTTGCCGCTGAAGGAGCCCAAGACGGCGGCGTCACCGGGGGAGCCGGTCGAAGAGGCGCCCCGGACGCTCACGGACTTCGTCTACGAGCCGGGGCAGAAGGCGGTGCTCACGCACCTTTTGCCGCTCTACCTGGAGACGGAGCTTTACCGCATCTTGCTGGAGAGCATCGCCTCGGAGTTTGGCGCGCGCATGAGCGCGATGGACAACGCGTCGCGCAACGCCAAGGAGATGATCGGCCGGCTCACACTCCAGTTCAACCGCGCCCGGCAGGCGGCGATCACCAAGGAACTCATGGAGATCGTCGGCGGCGCCGAGGCTTTGAAGGGATAAGCAACGGATGGACACCAATCTAGCAAGCGCCCAGACCGTGGGCCGCGTCACCCAGGTCATCGGCCCCGTCATCGACGTCGAGTTCACCGGCACGCTGCCGGAGATCTACACCGCGCTGAAGCTGACCAACCCCTCGCTGGGCGAGGTGGAGGACAACCTGACGGTGGAGGTGGCGCTGCACCTGGGTGAGCATACGGTGCGCTGCATCGCCATGGACTCCACCGACGGCCTGGTCCGGGGGATGGCGGTGCGCAACACCGGCGCCCCGATCCAGGTGCCGGTGGGCCCCGAGGTGCTGGGCCGCATCCTGAACGTGATCGGGGCCCCGGTGGATGAGAGAGGCCCGGTGAA
>JBBRLA010000176.1:0-13355 GCA_038231615.1 Polyangia bacterium
CCTCATCCCGCGCGACCGAGCCGAAGAGAGTCAACGACCCGACAGCGTAACGGCTCAGGTCGCCTCGATGGGCAGCGAGCGCTAAGAGCACATCGGCGCGCGTCATGACGATGATCCTAGCACAACCGCCTTCACGATGAGGACAACGGGGCGCACCCCCGCGCACCCCCCACAGCGCCGCGCGCGGCGGCGGCGACCTGGGCACCAGCGGATCCACGTCCTTTGTCTCCAGGCCGGGCAACTCGGCCGCGCCGCGCAGGTACAGGGGGTCATGGGCGTGCAGCACCTGTTGCAGCAGCAGCCGGCGGGCCCGAGCGCTCTTGTCTTGCGTCCATGGTCGCCTCCTACTCCCGGCTTTCGCCGTGGTCGGGTTGGTGCTGAAGGACCACGCCGCGCACACCGCAAGCCCAGACCACGCCATCGACGTAGCAGCACGAGTTCAAGGCACTGAAGGCAGAGAACGGCACCGTGCGCCAGCCCGCACCATCCCAGCACCGCATGAGGCCCATTTCCGTGACCACGTAGATCAGAGCCAGCGCAGCAAGCTCCCAGGATCAAGACCGTCGGCGCCCGAATTACCGGGCAGCGAAGGGAATTGCCGGTCTCAGGCCGACGCGGCCATTGGCGCAAAGGTCGGTGAGAGCTATAATATCTCCGATAAGAATGAAACATCGCGACGGGGTGGACCGGCCGGGTCTTTCGAGGTGAAGCAGCAGCATGGCGATCGGTGCGCTCGTGTGGGTCCTGCTGGCACTTGGCGCCCAGGCGGTGGGCTCCGCGGGAGCCCCGGCCAGGACCGGCGAGGACGCGCCCGCCGAGCAGGAACTGATGGAGTCGGTCTGCGCCCGACCCAGGCGGGACCACCACCGGACCTTCGCCTGTGGGACCTGCCCGGCCTTCACCAGCGCCGCCACCCGACAGGGGCCCTTCCGGCTCACCTTCGCGGGCGCGGGCCACTTCAGCCGGGCCGATGCCACCGAGGCCGTGCTCTTCATGACCGGGTGCGAGCCCCGCTCCCGGGGCGGCGGGGGCGCCGTTCTCTTGCGGCGGCGCCGTGCCCGATGGGAGCGGGTCTCGTATCATGCGGGGTTCGTGCCGACCGCCTGCCTCACCTACCCGGGCCCGCAGCAAGAGGTCCTTCTTTGTGAGGAACATGACGACCTGACCCACCGGGTCAGCGAGGTGGGCATCAACGCGATCCGCTACGTAGACGACGCGATCCGGCGGCAGAAGCTATTGGGCATGGTGGACAGCCACGGGTGGTGCGGCTACCGGAATCGTCTCTTTGTCGGCCGGCGCGTGGATTGGAACAAGGCCGATCTGGACGGCGATGGCAAACCCGATCTGTCCCTGCGGGTGGAGGCCGCGGCGGACCCGGTGAAAAGCCCGGGGGACCCGTGCCCCGCAGAGCTGCTCTCCGCGGGGCGCGCGGCGGCACGGACCTATCAGCTCCGTTTTCTCTTCGATGGCCGGGGCTTCCGCGTGGCACAGGAAAGCGCGGCGACGCAAAAGAAGATCGCCGACCTCTTCCCCCACGCCCACTGACTGGCCGGTCAGAACCCGAAGTGGTGGTGTGTCCCCTCTAATGCTTCACGTGCCAGTTGTAGGTGATGGTGTACGTGGTACCTGCGCTGGCGTTGATCGAATAGCTCTGTTGCCCCAGTGCCTGGTTCACCAGCAGCACGGTGTGCGCCCCCGGCGGGATCGATTGCTGCTTGAGGGGCGCCTCCCCGAGTTTCGCCCCGTCCAGGAACACCGTCGCCCCGGGTGTCACCTTCACCGTCAAAAGGGCCGGCCCCGTGCCGTCGGTCGCCCCGGTCGTCGTGGGGGTCCTTTGGCTTGGGCCATGGCTCCCCCGCGGCCGTGACGGCTTCTGAGCCGGCGGCGCCACTGCCGTGGCCGTTCGCCCCAGGCACCGTTCCAGCGCCCCCACCTCCGCGGGGGTGGCGATGCCGCTGAGCATGGATTCGGCCAGCACGCAGAGCTTCAGCTCGATGAAACGCGACGCTCGCGCGTGCCGGTCGGCGGCGCTCATCTGCCGCCGCTTGAACTGGCATTCGCCATCGAGAAAATCGATCCGCTTCTCGACCAGCGGACGGTCGTCCGCGGTCACCCCCTTGCCGAAAAGCGCCGCCCGATAGAAGAAGCCCGCGTCGTCGCACTCCCCGAGCTGATCGTGGATTACCCCCAGGTCGTAGAGCCACCCGGGGTGCGGGTCCAGGCGGTGGGCCTCCTGCAGCTTGCCCAGCGCCTCCCGCAGCTCCCCGCGCTCCACCATGCCCAGGGCCGCCGTCGCCGTCTCGCGCCCCACCGCCTGCCCCCACTCGGGCTCCACCCGCAGTTTCGGCAGCTTCGGCCCCGACCGCGAGGCCGCAGGTTTCTCTGGATGCAGATCCAGCACCCCCTTTACCGAGTCCGCCGGCTCCGCAGGCTGCCGCCGCCACAGGCCCGCGCCCACCACCGCGCCAAACCCCACCAGCACCAGCACCCAGGCCCAGCTTGGCACCGCGCCAAAGAGGCGCCCCGCGGACCCCGTGCCGTCGATCTTCAGCGCCCGCGCATGGTTCTCCCCGGCCCGCCGCAGCAGCACCGCCGTGTCCTGAAAGGCCGGCCGCAGGCGGGTCACCTCGCCGAAGCTGTGCAGCGCCTTGTCCCAGTCGCTGCCGGCCAGGGCCTTTTGCCCCGCGGCGTAATGCTGCCGCATCAGCGCCTCGTCCCGCGTGCGCGCTACGGCCTCTTGCCAGCGCCCCGGTTCGTCCGCCTCCAGCTTCTGGTACAGGGCGTAGGCCCGGTCAAAGTCGCCCTCGGCCTCGCACCCCGAGGCATCCGCGGTCAGCCGTCGCAGTTCCGTGTTCTTGGTGCGCTCGGCGACCGCCGCCACTCGTTCCCAGCGCCCCGCCTTCTCGTAAAGCGTCCGCGCCCCCTCGAAGTCGCCCAGGGCGTAGGCCCGGTCGGCCCGCGCCGTGTAAAGCGCCGCCCGCCGCTCCTGCGCCACCGCGTCCTTTGGCGAGAGCAGGATGGCCCGCTCGTAGGTCTGCAGGGCCCGTTCTTCCTCCGCCGATCGCTCTTGCTGCTCCCCCAGGCTCAAAAGGGTGCGCAAAAGCGCCATGCGCGCGGTCTCGTCGCCGGCCCGCCCGGCTTCTTCCAGCTCGCGGCAGGCGTCTTCCAGGCGCCCCTGCTCCGCCAGCACCTGTCCCAGAAGGAGCCGCGCCCCCCCGTGGTTGGGGTTCATCCGCAGGGTCCGCTGAAGGGCCTCCTGAGCCTCCGGCAAGGACCCCTCGTCGTGCAGCCGCAACGCTTGCTCGTAGAGGGCACTGGCCGCGGGCACGAGCTGTTGCAACTCCCCCCGCAGGCCCGCCACCGGGTGGGTCTGCGCCACGTGACGGCGCAGAAGCTCGGCGCGAAAGAAAAGGCCCCCGCCCCCTGGCCGCCGCACCAGCAGGTCGCGTTCGCAGAGCGCCTCGGGGGCAAGTTCCATCTCCCGGGTCATCATGCGCACGCCCTGCCCTTGCAAGGTCCCCGGCAACTCCTCGATCAAAGCCGCGCCGCCTTCGGGGACCGCCGCCGCTAGCGCCGACAGGACGATGCGCTCCGCCAGGGACAGATCGCCAAAACGCTCTTCTAGATAGGGCGCCGCCGCCTTTTGCGTCCGCTCCGCCGCCGCGTCGAAGAGGGCGGCATCCACCACGACCGGGGAAACCGCTGCCTGGTCCCAGGCCTGCTCCAGGGCCTGCCGGCACAGCAGGCGCAAGAGGTAGGGTTGGCCCCCCGAGAGCGCCAGCGCCCGGGCCGTCGCCCCCGGTCCCGCTGGCAGCACGCCCTGCGCCTGGCTCAGGGAAAGAAGCGCCTGTGCCGCCTCCTCGTCCAAGGGCGGCAGGGTCCGCTCCCGGGTCCCCTTCAGCAGGCCCCGGGTCTCGGTGGATAGCTCGCCCAGGCGCCGCGACGAGGTGAACACGAAGCACAGGCGCGGCTCCTCGGCCAGCAGCCGGGACAGGAGCGGCAAAAGCTCCCTGCCGCAGGTCCCCGCGGGCAGGCGATCTGCCAGCCCATCCAGCGCGTCCACGTCGTCGAGGAGCAAGAGGGGCCGGTAGCCCGCCGGCAGCGCCTGGTACAGGGCCGGCAGGAACTCCCGCTGGAAGTGCTGGCCCTGGTCGTGGATGAACGGCGCTTCGCTTGGCTGCGCGCTAGCGTATCGATCGGCCTCCGGGGGCATCTGGACTTCGCGGCGAAGGGCGGCGCCCAGTTCCAGGAGCACGTGGCCCAGGGGGGTGTGGGCGCGATCACGCAGGTCCAGGTAGACGGGCAAAAGCGGCGGCGAAGGCAGGCACCGGTGAAGCTGCAAGAGCAGCGCGCTCTTGCCGCTGCGCCGCGGTCCGTAAAGGAGCACCGCGCGGCCCTCGGGCGATCGCAGCTCCGCCTCGATGGACCGCAAAAGCTCCCGCTGACCGACGAAGGCGTTGTCGAGGTTGGCGTCCGTCAAGTACGGATTCGACGGCCTCGACGCTACCAGCGGCATGGCGTCAGCATAAGGGGAGTTCCGCGCCGTCTCAAGTCTTTGACGTCGATCGTGTCGCCGGGGTCGATTCCCCCCAGCGGACAAAAATGGTCCGGCTTTTGACAAAAAATGTCACCCCGGACTTTGCGGCGACGGACGCACCACGTTCGTTTTCTTGGCAATTTTCGCCGGGACGAGTCGATTTTTGCAGCGTTGCAGCCTCGTGGCGAGCATGTTACTCGTGGATCATAAGAACGAATGAACCTGTCGTCTTGCTTTCGATGAAGAACCGGCTGCGACCGGGACGAAAATGTGGTTGCACAGAGGTAAGCCCCATGAAGCGAATTCTCGGCGCCCTTGTTTTTCTGGCGGCGTGTTCGGCCGATCCGATGCCCCCGCCGGATCCCCAGGACGTGAACCTGGACCCACCCGTTTCGGGGCAGGGGTTCCAGTTGAAGGTCCCCACCTTCCAGGTCGGAGCCGGCCAGGAGATCCAGAACTGCTACTTTTTCGCCGTCCCCGGCACCCCCGGACAGGACGTCTGGGTGAGCCACTACGACATCGCCCAGACGGTCGGTTCCCACCACATGAACCTGTTCCGCGTGAAGACCGTCAAGAACCTGGGCGGCCAGCCGGGAGACATGGTCACCAATGGGGAATGCTTCATCTCCTCCAACTGGTCGGACTGGCCGCTGGTGGTAAACTCCCAGCAGTCCTCGACCACCGACTGGAAGCTCCCCGACGGGGTGGGCGCCAGGTTCCAGCCGGGCGAGTTGCTGATGCTCCAGACCCACTTCGTCAACGCCACCACCCAGGTGACGCCGGGAGGGGCCAAGGTCTTCGTGAATCTGTACACCCTGAAAGCGGCCCCGCCGAACGAACTGGGCACGCTCTTTGCCACCAACCAGAACATCCGCGTCTGCCCGGGTGACACCAACAAGACCTTCACCAAGGGTTGCAAGTTCCCCTCCACCAGCGGCCTCCACGTGGTGGCGGCCAATGGGCACTTTCACTCCCGTGGGGTGCGCTTCGACATGAGCGCCGTGGATGCGATGGGCAAGGTGGGCCAGCAGTTCTACGTCTCCACCACCTGGGACGACCCGCCCATGCTGCGCGACTTCGACATCCCGCTGAGCGCCGGAGGCGGCGTGCAGTGGACCTGCGACTTCAGCGTCCCGGCCACCACGTGCGGCGACCCGACGGACAGCTGCTGCTTCAAGTTCGGCGGCAAGGTCGAGACGCAAGAGCACTGCAACGCCTTTGTCTACTACTGGCCCAAGTCCCAGGACGTCAACTGCTTCTAAAAAAGAAGCACCTGGCCGGGCAGCTTTTGGCGTACCTCTCCCCCATGTCCTCGCATTCGCGAGGCCATGGGAGGTGCCCCCACGCTCCTTCGGTCACGTACAGTAGTACGCTCCCTCGGTCGCTGCGGGGGTGCGCCAAAATCTGCTCCGGCCATGTGCTTCTTCCTAAGATGGCTCTTCGTCAACTTGACTCTTTATAAATCCTTTTGGGGGCGGAACCCGTCCACGGAGAGAATTCATGATCCCTGTTCTGCTCAGCGGGACGCCGCTATTGGCGGCGCTCCTGCTCGTCCTTTCCACCGCCGATTGCACTGCGGTCCCGGCCTGTCCCGCCGGCTTCCTCGGCGACCCGGCCAGCCCCCCCGAGGCGGTCCTCCTCATCACCGATGGGATCTCCCACGCTTTCAAAGAGGTCCACGCGGGCGACACCATCCCGCTGGAACCGCCGCCCCAGGGAGGCTACGTGTTCTACGTCGGGGCGCGGGTGCGCAACCTGGACGCCTGCGGGGTCGAACTGCGCGGGACGCTGCGGGACCCGGACAACGGCAACCAGGTGGGCTACGACGCCAGGACCACCAACCTGCTAGCCACCGGGAACGGCTGGGGCCAGCCGGATCCGGGCGACAACGCCAACGTGGCCAACGTCAACGGCTGCCCCGACTACGGGCCTAAGGACGTGCAGGGGCAGCCCTACCAGCTTGAGATGGAGGTGGTCGATCGGAACCAACGCTCCGCCAAGGTGACGGTCACAACGGTGCCGTCGTGCCAGTTCCAGAACAACCTGGTGCAGACCGACTGCCTGTGCACCTGCTCGGCCCACTACTGTTTGGGCAAATGCAATCCCGGGGCGAAGGACGCCTCGGTGTGCGGGGACGGGGGGTAAGGGCAAGCGGGAGGGAAGGGCAGAGGGGTCTCCACTGACGGCACCAGCGATCGCAGCAGCAAAGGGCGGCAAAGGTGTGTTAGCAGTAGACCCATGCGACAGGTCATTGTGCTGACCCTGTGCCTGTGTATGTCTGCCTGCGCGCAGGCCAAAACAGGCGAGCCTTCCGATCCCGTGGACCTCGCCGTGGTCGATCCGCTGCCCGACCTCGTAGACTCGAACCTCGATATGGTCAACCCCTTGCCAGATCAGAGAGGCCGCGACCTGTCCGGCACGGACCTGAGCGACCCCCGCGACCTGTCCACCCCGGACCTGCGCGGCCCCCTCCCCGACCTGTCCAGCGCGGACCTGACCTCCCCGACCTATCCCCGGATCAACGAGGTGGCCCCCGGCGTGGGGGGGGTGGAACTGGACGAGTACATCGAGCTGATTGGCGGGGACATGGACACTGGCCTCTTCGGGTGGAGCCTGCGCTATCAGCCGGCCGGCGGCGGCACCAGCGAAAACCTGCTGAGCTTCCCGTTCCTGACCATCCTGCCCGCCCACCGCTACATGCTGATCGCCGCCACCGGCTCGACCTACATCACCAGCGCCGATCAGACCTACACCAGCACCGCTAGCGGCAGGATGACCACCTCGGGCGGCGCGGTGGCGCTTTTCAACGTCCTCACCAAGATCGACAGCGTCGGCTGGGGCACCGCGGTGGGCAGCTACGTCGAGGGCGTCGCGGCCCCGGGCCCGGGCGGGCAGTCCTGCAGCCGGCTGCCCGATGGCGCGGATTCCGACCGCAACCAGATCGACTTCCAGGTCACCCCCACCACCCCGCGGTCGCCCAACCATCCGTGAAATGCAGGCCCCGGCCTCCTTCCGGGGGCCCTTGCGCGCGCTTCGATTCGTGTAGCGCGATGCGATCGCCGCGCCATGACGGCCCGGCGGGCCCTTCATGACGGGGCGGAAGGTCCCCATTTCTTTGAACAAAGACTTGAGCTACAATGTTCCCGCCGGCCGGATCTTTCCGGCCACTCGTGCGTCTACTGGTGTGGCCCCCACCTTTTCTGCGGGGCGAAGGAATTTTCGCATGCGTATCGTTCGGGCAAGAGCGCTCCCTCCTGCGCTGGGCCTCCTCCTTTCTGTCTCATCGGTGCTGGCCCTCGCCGGCTGCGACCCTGAGCTGAAGTGGCACGCCACCGTGGCTCAGGTCGAGGTGCTGCGTCCCTCGGTGGGGGCCACCATCGAGGGCGGCCAGCACCCGGTGGTCAGCGACGAACGGCTGATCGCCGGCAGCGCGGTGCGCGTCGGAGAACGGGCACAGGCGGTGCTGCGTCATGACGGCGGCGCCCGGCTGCTTTTGGACGAGGGCACGGAACTCACCGTCACCGATGACGGCGCGCGCCTGGCCACGGGCCGGGTGTGGGTCGATCAGAAGCCCGGGTCCACGGTGATCGTGTCGCTGGGCAACGTGGTGCTTTCCGCCAGCGGCGCGGGCGGCGCCGGCTTCGAGATTGTGAGCGGCGCAGACCGATCGTCCATGACGGTGATCCGCGGCGAGGTGGCGTGGCGCACCTTTGGGACGCCTCTTTTGAAGGACTCGCTTGCGGGGCCCGGCCGCGGCGTGGTGCGGGCCGGAGAGATGGCCCTTCTGGGCGACGGGGCGAAGGTGGCGCCAGTGGCGCTGTGGGACGACTGGACCGGGGGGCTGGGCTGGCCCGATTCGCGGAAGAATGGCGGCGCCCCGGGCCTGGGAGAGGTCGGCGCCCGGCGGCCGGGGGACCTGGGCGAGGCGCGCTTTCCCCTGTCGATCCAGCGCCTGCAAGTGCGGGCCCGCATCGAGGACGACCTGGCGATCACCACGGTGGAGCAGACCTTCTTCAACCCGGCGGAGAGCACGCTGGAGGGCATCTACCGGGTGCGCATCCCGGAAGGGGCGATCCTCTCGCGCTTCGCCATCGATCGCCGGGGGCGCTACGTCGACGGCTACGTCAAGGAACGGGAGACGGCGCGGCGCGAGTACCAGGAGAAGGTCTTCGAAGGATCGACCCACGATCCGGCGCTGCTGGAATGGGAGGCCCCGGGAAGCTACAAGGCGCGCCTTTACCCGCTGCCTCCGGGGGCGGCGCGGCGGGTGCTGGTGACCTATACCGAGTGGCTGCCTTCCCATGAGAAGGACGGGACGCTGCGCACCTACCGCTACCCGATGGCGGCGGCGGGGGGCAAGGGGGCGCCGGTGATCCAGGAGCTGGACATCGAGGTGGATGCCCGGCTGGCCGGCGCCACCGAGGTTCGCCCGGGGCTGGGGGCGGTGGTCCAGAAGGGCGAGCAGCGGGTGGTGCTGCAGCGCACCGATTATCTGCCCACGGCGGACCTTTCCGTCGAGCTGATCGGCGCTCGTCGAGACGCCGAGGTCGCCCGCGGGTATCGCGCGGTACACCTGGTGCCGGAGCACCCGGGCGCCCATTCGTCCCGGGCGGAAGATGATTATGTGCTTCTGCGGGCCATCCCGGTGCCGGCGCCTGCGGCCGGGACGCGGGCCCCGCTGGACCTGGTGCTGGTGGTGGACCTGTCGGCCGCGACGGACGCCACCCACCTGGCGATGGCGCGGACCTTCGCCGAGGCGGCACTGCGTCGGCTGACGCCGGAGGATCGGGTCACCTTGCTGGGGGCGGACCTGGACCTGCATGATTTGAACGATCTAAATGGGCTAAATGGGCCAAACGGGCCAAACGGGCCCGGCGAGGCGAGCGGGAAGGCAAAGAAGGGCAAGGCAAAGGTGCCGCCACTGCAACCGGCGACGCCCGAGCAGGTGCAGCGCCTTTTGGCCGCCCTGGGCCGCGCCAGCACCGGGGGCGCCACCGACCTGGGGACGACGCTCAGCGAGGCAGCGGCGCTCTTGGAGCAGGATCGCCTGGGCGCGGTGGTCTACGTGGGCGATGCACAGCCGACGGTGGGCGAGATCGACCTGCCAGGGCTGCGGGAGCGCCTGGACCGGCTGCCTGCGCCCCTGCGCTTCTATGGGGTCGGCATCGGGGCCGAGGCGGACCTGGGGCTGCTCACGGGGCTGACCCAGGTGACCGCCGGGCAGGCGTTTCGCGTCTCGGATCGTCCCGGGGCGGCGGAGGCCGCGCTTTTGCTTGTAAGCCACCTGTCGCGTCCCGCGGCGACGCGGATCACGGTGGATGCGGGGGCCGGGGTGGACCGGGTCTACCCGCGGCAGCCGGTGTCGCTTCTGGCAGGCGAGCCGCTCTCGGTGATGGCCCGGGTGCGCAAGGGAGTGCCGGCGACGCTGACGATCAGCGGGCAAGCCCTGGGCAAACCCTTCCACCGCACCTTCAAGGTCGAGGCGCGGAAGATCGAGGACACCGCGGACCTGCGCCTGCGCTGGTCGCAGGCCCGGCTGCAGCAGCTCTTGCAGAGCGGCGCCAGCACGGAGGAGGTGGCCGAACTGGGGGTGCGGCAGAACCTGATCACGCCGTTCACGTCGTTCTATGTTCCGAGCGAGGAGGAGATCGGGCAGTTCTTGCGTCAGATGCCGCAGGTACGTGCCGCCGGGTGCGCTCGCAGCGAGGCACCCATGTCGGCAGCGTCGACATCGGGGCCGGCGCCCGTCTCGGCGCCAGCACAGATGGCGGAGGCGAGCAGGCGCGAAAAGGTGGCGCAAAAGGAGATGCCCGAGGAGCAAACCAAGAATCTCGGTCGCGTGCTCGACGGCGTGGCCAATGGACCTAGGGATGACGCCCCCGCGGCCCCGGGCGCAGCTGCCGCCGAGACGGTTGCCGTGCCAAGGCCGCAGCCGGCCCTGATGAGGGCCAAGAAGGCCAGCGCCGGACCCAGCAAGTCGCTGAAAGACAGCGCCGACCCGTTGTCCGGCCTCGACCTCGAAGCAGACAAGAGCGGCTACCGCGGAGGCGACCACCTGAAGGCGGACGATCGAGGCGGCGGCGGGGCCGGCGAAGGCACCATCGGACTGGGCAGCTTCGGCCGTGGCGGTCGCCCCGCTGTCGGCAGCGAGGGCGATTTCAAGGCCAAGGGCGGCGGCGGGCCCGGTGAGAGCACCATCAGCCTCGGCCTCCTCGGCCATGGGGCCCATCCCTCTCGCGCCCATCACCGCAAAGACGCGGCACAGGTGGCGCCGATCGTGAGCATCGATGTGCCTCGGGACGAGAGTGAGCGGGGGTCGTCCATCACCTTGCTCATCGGGCTGCTGACCCACCGCCCCCGGGGGTGCAGCGCCGCGTCGGAGCAGCCCCTGGACGAACGCATTGATCTGTGGCGCGAGCGGCTGTCCCAGAACCCCGGCGTGCGCCGGGCGCAGGAGGTCTTTCAGGACGCGCAGCGCGGCTGCGAGCTGCCCCGCTGGACCGACCGCCGCGAGATCCTCCGCCTGATGCTGCGTTCGTGCCAGCAGGGCGCGGGAGCGCGGGGGATGGTGCAATTATACCAACATTTCGGCGACAACCCGGAAGAGCAGGATTTCCTGCGCCGGGCCATCCTGGGCGAGGTGAAGACCCCCGCGGACCTGCGGGTGGTCTACGACGGCCTCGGGCTGGGCGACGAGGAGCAGACGACGCTGGTGCAAGAGGTGGTACACGGCGCCAAGAACCTGCCCGACCGGCTGCGGCGCATCACCGAGCTTCTGGTCAGGTGGCCGGGGAATCTGTGGCTGAAGCTGCAACGCATGGAGGCCGAGGAATTGTCCGGCGAGAAGGAGGCGGCGCGGCGCACCGCCGACGAGGTACGGCAGGACCCCTATGCCGACGCGCAGGCCCGCACCGCGGTGGGCGAACTGCTCTTGCGGCAGGGCGACGAGGAAGGGGCGCGGCGGGCGTTTTCGGAGATCGTCGAGTTCGCCCCCAAAGACCCGCTGGCGCGGCGGCGGCTGGGGGACCTGTACCGGGCCCACGGCTGGTTCGACGAGGCTTATCGGCAGTACCAGACCTTGCTGCTGCTCTCGCCGGCGGACCTGTCGGTGCTGATCCTGCAAGCGGCGGCGGCTGCCGGGGCCGGGCACGTGGAAGAGTCCCTGGGCCTGCTCCAGCGCATCACCGGCACCGCGGAGCCGGGAAGCGAGACCGGGCTTTCGCGGGTGGCGCTGCTGTGGACCGATGTGCGGCTGCTTCTGTTGAGAGACGAGGCGCGCAAGAAGGGCGATGCGGAGGAGCTGGCCAAGCTGCTCCTGCGCGGCAAGCGCACCGGGGCGCAATCGCTGGCGCGGCCGGTGCGGGTGATCTTGACCTGGGCCCACCCCGAGGCCGACCTGGAACTCTTCGTAGGCGCGCCCGGCGAGGCGCTGGGATCGGCCACCGAGCTGGCACCGCAGTTCGGGCTGCTCGGCTGGCAGAGCGATGCGCAGGCCGGGGTGGCCGGAGCGTATCAGATCGAGGTGCGCCGCGGCGGCGGGGTCTCGGCGGCTTTGCGTCATGACGCGGAGCTTTTGGTGGTGACTCATGAGGGTGAGAAGGACGAGCGGATCTTCCGCTTGCCGCTGTCCATCACCGCGGACGAGCCGGTGCTGCGTTTCTCGCTGCACGACAATCAGGTGGAGGTGCGGCGATGAGCGGGCGAACGAGATCCTATGTGCTGGGTCTGCTGATTCTGTCCACGGGCTGCCCCCAGCCCACCGCGACGGCGCCGACAGTGGCCACGGTGGCCAGGAGCCGCGACGGGGTGGTCACCGTGCGCGCCGGCAGGACCGAGCCGGTCTTCGCCGAGCGCCGCATCGAAGACGGCACGGAGGTGCGCACCGGGCCGGGCGCCCGCGCCCAGCTTTTCACCGATACCGGGGCGTGGGTGTTGCTGGACCAGGGCACCACCGCGGCCTTCCACGAGGACGGCCTGGAGCTTTATTCCGGCCGGGCCTGGGTCGACGCCCGCGGGGGCGATCCGATCAAGGTCGTGGCCGCCGGCAAAGAGCTGACGCTGACCGCACAGGGCGCCGGGCTCTCGATCACAGCCACCGGCACCGCCACCGGTACCGCCGATGGGAAGGGCGGGGCCACGGTGTACTGCGCCGCAGGCCAGGCCACGTGGCAGGGGCAAAACAAGTCCGGCGGACGGCTGGAATCGGGGCTCTCGCTGCTTTATGGGAATGGGCAGGGGAAGGAGACTGCCCAGGCCCTGTGGGACGACTGGACCCTGGGGCTGGCCGAACCGGGACCCCTGCGCCCGCTGGAAGCCGGTGGGGTGGGGCAGCTTTCCGCCAGGCGCGGCGACGAGATCGGCAGCGCCCGCACCCCGCTGATCGTGCGGCGCCACGAGGTGCGCGTACACATCGCAGGGGATATGGCCGAGACCGAGGTGGATCAGACCTTCTTCAACCCTCGCTCCGAGACGGTCGACGGGGTCTACACGGTGCGCCTGCCCGAGGCCGCCATCCTCGGCGACTTCGCCGTGGGCGAGGAGGACGGTGGGACGACCTCGGCCGCGGTGCTGCCACGCACCACCGGCAGCGCCGGGCAGTCTCAGGCTCAACTTGAATGGGCGGGCGCCGGCCGATATCGGGGCCTGCTCACCGGCATCGCCGCGGGCAAGACCCGGGTGATCCACCTGCGCTACGTCGAGTGGCTGGCGCACCAGGCGCACCCCGAAGGGGCCCGGCGGCGCTACCTTTATCCGATGGGGCAGACCGCGGCGGCCACCGCTGGCGACGCGCCCAACCTGGGGGAGTTTTCCCTGGAGG
>JBBRLA010000177.1:0-13348 GCA_038231615.1 Polyangia bacterium
AATATGTTTCGCGGCAGGTAAAATGGTCGCTATGAGCAGTCCCGACGATATTCTGCACTTCTGGTTTGGCCCCCTCGAGGACGAGGGGAAGGCCTCGCAGGCCCATCAAGACCGGTGGTGGAAAAAAAGCGAGGAGACCGACCGCCTCTGCCATGAGCGATTCGCCGACGATCTGGTGACCGCCAAGGCGGGCAAGCTTGACGACTGGCTCCAGTCGCCACGATCCAGCCTGGCCCTGGTGATCCTTTTGGATCAACTGTCGCGCAACATCCACCGCGGCCAGGAGGAGGCCTTCGCCGCTGACGAGCGAGCTCGGAAGGCGACACACCACGCCCTGGCGTTGGGCTTTGATCGGCAACTGCGGTCCATCGAGCGGGCGTTCCTGCTCATGCCGCTCATGCATTCCGAGGATCTCCAGGACCAAGACGAGGCAATACAGCGCTTCAAGGAACTGGCTCAGGACGGCGTGGACTTCTGCGGCTTTGCCAAGCAGCATCGCGACATCGTGGCGCGCTTTGGTCGATTTCCGCACCGCAACCAGTTGCTCGGTCGCGTCAATACCCATGACGAAGCCGAGTTCCTCAAGCAACCGGGGTCGAGCTTTTAAAGTTTGATCTATCCCTCCATCCCCGCGGGGATCTCCAGGCCCTCGAAAAGGTAACTGGAATCCCGTGAGAGTTTGCCCATCTTGCTCATCTCTTCGATCGCGCCGCGGACCAAATCGTAGGGCAAGATGGCGTCTCCCCGGGCGGCGGCAGCGAAGGCGGCGCGCAGGATCGAGTTTTTCACATTGCCCCCGGCCATCTCGAAGCTGGCGAGCAGGTCGAAGGGCACCTCCCCACGGACCTCGGCCTCCTGTGGGAGCATCGAGCGCCACAGCCAGGCCCGCTCGACTTCGTCCGGGAAGGGGAACTCGATGATGAAGCGCAGCCGGCGGCGGAACGCCTCGTCGATGTTCTTGGCCAGGTTGGTGGTCAGGATGGCGATGCCCTCGAAGGACTCCAGGCGCTGGAGCAGGAAGTTGATCTCCAGGTTCGAGTAGCGATCCACGCTGCTCTTCACATCGGTGCGCTTGGCGAAAAGCGAGTCCGCCTCATCGAAGAGCAGGACCATGTGACCCTCGGACGCGGAGTCGAAGATGTGCCCGAGGTTCTTCTCCGTCTCGCCGATGTACTTGGACACCACCTGAGACAGATCGATGCGGAACAGGTCCAGGCCCAGCTCCGCCGCGATCACCGAAGCCGCCATGGTCTTGCCCGTGCCCGGCGGGCCGGTGAACAGAGTGGTGACGCTGCGCCCGTAAGGGACCTTGCGCTGAAAGCCCCAGAACCCGAAGACATGGGACTGGTTGCGCACATAATCCAGCATCTCGCGAAGCTGGTCCTGGGTCTCCGGCGGCACGATGAGGTCCTGCAGGCGGAAGGGGGTGACGATGCGTTGCGCGACGCTCTTCATGGTGGACGAGATAGCGGCCCGGGCGGACTCTTTCAGATGATCCATGGTCGGGCGCGGGCGGCCGGGGCCGGCCATGCGGGCCATGGCCACCGCTCGCCGCACGGACAGCTCGATGCTGCCGGGGGTCATGCCGGCCTGGCACACGGTGGCGCGCAGGAGCGCCTCGGGTGGGGCCTCGGCGTCGAGTATCCGCAACGCCCGCAGGAAGTGGCGGGCCTGTTCGTCCAGGCTCAGCGGAGACAGGAAGAGTTCCGCGGTGTCCGCGGAGATGAGCGGCGCGGTGGCCTTGGGGCTGTTGCCGATCAGGAACACCGGGTGCTCATAGACAGAGAGTGCCCGATCGATGCCGCGATAGCGGGCCGCCCCCTCGGCCGCGTCCGGCGCCTCTCCGGGGCCCCCGAAAGCGGTTGACAGGCCGTCCCCCAGATCCAGGACCAGCAGCGCCTCGTGTAACAGAGCATCGCGAAGCCCCGTCCGCAGCATCGTGATCGACTGTCCCGCGTTGCGCACGGTGAAAAGGTCCAGGCACAGGGCGCGACGGGAGATCTTCGACCCGATCCACGCCGCCAGGCTCTTCTTGCCAGCCCCCACCGGGCCCAGGATCGCCACCCGGCGAATGGCGCCCTCCAAGAGCAGCCGTTCCAGCCGGTCCACGGACTCGCCCAGGGCCTCATGGGGGCCCAGGAAGTTCTCCGGCACGGAGACCATCGCGGCGTGCTCGCGGATCGAGAGGGAAATGACCCGACGGCCGTGCAAGAAGGCGGTCACGTCGGGGTCGATGTCGAGGAGCGCGTGGGCCCGGGCACCTCGGGGCCGGTCAGGGTGCGCGTAGGGGATGACGAGGTCGTAGCGCCGCAGGGGGGCGTCCTCGTCCAGGCACGAGAGCGAGACCGGGGCCTCCAGCACAGGGGCGCAGAGGGTGAAAAGGAACCACGCGCTCGGGGCGCGCGCCGAAAGGTCCCCCTGGGCCTCGCGCAGGGCGCGGGCCAGGGACTCGTCCAGCGCCGGGGCCATCGCCCCCAGAAGCACCGCCCGCGCCGCGACATCCAGGCCCAAAACCCGGCACAGAAGATCCAGCGAAAGCTCCCGCCCCTGCCGCCGGGTTTGCTGGTAGCGCAGATCCAGCGTGGCCCGTCGGGACAGAAGCGTCGCCTGGACTGCATCGCCTCCTTTGCCCTCCGTCCGCGCTTGGTCCCGATAGAACCGGCACAGCTGCCCGATCAGGTCCATCTCGGCGGTGATGGCCTCGTCATCTCCCGGGAAGGCCCGGGGGCCCCCCAGGTAGGCCAGCGCCCCGGCGGATCGGGCGGCGCCCCGCACATCCAGGTCGGCCCCGTAGATCGAGTGGGCCAGGGCAAACATCTCCTGGGCCATGACGTCATTGCCGGTGCGCAGGCCGACCTGACCGAGCAGCTCGCAGGCCCTGGCGTTGTCGGTCGAAAGCTGCGCCTCATGGGCCTCCTGCGCCGCCTCACGCAAGAGGTCGCAGGCCGCCTCCGGCCGTGCCTCCAGCAGGGCCTCTGCCTGGGCCAGCGACAGGCGCAGCCGCGAGATCGACCCTGACTCCCCGCTGCTCATATTCGGGTCTTCACCCGAACAGGGACGCGCCGAGAAAGCCGCCTCCGACGAGGAGCGCGAGGAGGGCAAAGATCCCATAAGTCCCCGCTTGGCTGTCGACGATGCCGGCGGCCCACGCGAGGGCCGGTCCCGGGGCCGAGATGCCCGGCTCGACGACCAGAAGCGGCACGCCGGGAGCAGGGGCGCGGAGGCGTCCGTCCTGCTTTACGCCGCAGAACATCAGGTCGGAGCGCGCCGGGAATTGCCGCGTGAAAGACACCCGGTTTCCAAGGGCGCCGAAGACTTCGGAGGGGGTCGAGGCCGGGGCAAAGCCGTGCTTCTCCAACTCCGCTCCGACCAGCGATTCGGCGTGCTCATTCTGCTTGGGGTCCGCCGGGACCAAGAACCAGGCGTCGCGCAGATCCACCCGGACCTCGCCCTCGGCGGTGTGGATGTTGATCTCCGGCGGCGCGAAGGTGGACCCCGAGAGGATGCGCAGGACCCTTTTCTGCGACTTGCTGCTCCCTGCGTAGCGCAGCACCGGCTGGGACACAGTCAGCTCGGGGATCTTGCCCTGCACCCAGCACCGTCCGGGTTCGGTGGCCGCAGTCAACCGCCGCGACTGCACCCGCAGCTTGCGGTCGTAGGCGAACAAGAGAAGGGCCGCCAGCAGGAACAGGCCCCCGCCGATCAGCCCCGCGGAGTTTGGTCCATGCGTCATGTCAACTGCTCCATCGCGGCCTCGACCGTCTCGGGGAGCACGGTCCAGCTCTGGTAGTGCCGCACAGCGGGCGCGGTCCCGGCCTCGATGACCAGGCGCGCGGCGTGGATGCGACGCACCGAACCCATGTAATTGGTACCCTCGATGCGGAGCATCCGCACCTGCCGGGGTTGCTGCCGATAAAGGGTGCCCACGGGAATCCCCAGCCCGTTTTTCAGCCGCCAGGCCCCGTCCGTCCCCACCGAAATGCTGCTGAAGGTACGAAAGGCGCGCAAAAAGGCGAAAGCCGCGTAGGCCGCCCCCCCGTCGAGCACCACCACGCCCGCGAGGGTCCCCAGGTTTTTGCCCTGGGGCAGCACACCCAGTCCCAGTGCCAGCGAGAGCCCGGCGCCGAGGAGCACAAGCATCCCGGCCCCCAGAACAAAAAGGGCCAGCCCCAATCCCGCACTGAGCCCGGCGAGCTGAACCTGCATCTTATCAGTATATCTTATTATTCTTCCTTTTCAACGGACTTGCGGAGGGATCGGTGGTTCGCCGCCCACGAGGCGAGAGCAGACCACGAGTCGGCCTTCTTCTTCTTGGCCTGGGCGATCTGCTGATCCAGGGTCAGTTCTTCCTTCTTGCTCTCCTGCACCTTGGCCTGCGCATCGGTCTGCACCGACTGGTTGGTGGCTTCGTCCTTCTTGACCTTGCCCTCCAAAGTGGCCAGGTCGCCCTGGGTCTTCCCCTGCAGGCCTTTGGCCTTGCCGGCATCCTCCTGGCGCTTCTGCTGGCCTTGCTGGCCCTGCTGCTGCTGCGCCTCGGCCTCCTTGCCGCCGCCGCCGGTGATCTGCTGCACCCCGGTGACGAACTCATGGACGTTGTTCTTGGCCGAGCCGATGTCGAAGAACTTGTTCGAGGGGATGCGCTGCAGGATGCCATCCACCACCTGCGCCGGCCCCAGAATGGGCGACAGGGCGTTGCCGGCCTGGCCGGTGCCGCTCTGGGTCTGCGAGGTCCCCTGCTGCATCTGCTGCTGGACCTGCTGGTTCTGCTGCTGGACCTGCTGGTGCTGGGCGTCATGGCCCTCATGGGCCTGCTTGGCGCCGGTGATCTTCTGGGTAGCCGACTGGATGACCCCGGCCTGCTGATCGGAATGCGCCTTGACCTGCGTGGCCTCGCCGGTGACGCCGGCCTGCGCCTGCTTCTGGCCCTGCAGCGTCTGGATCTGCTCTTCGATCTGGTCGCAGTCCTTCAGGGACCCCGGTGGCTCGGGGAGCTGCACCGGGCCCTTGTGTTCCTCTTTACCCTCGGGCTTACCCTCGGGTTTGCCTTCAGCCTTCTCGCCTTCCTGTTCGCCTTCGCCACCGCCCAGCGCCTTGGCGGTCTTGTCGTTCTTCGCCTTGTGGGCGTCATCGACGTTGGTCTCGTGCCGGGTGACATTGATGTTGGCCGCGTCGCCCGGGTTTCCGCGCTCCCCATGGGTATTCATGAATTCGCGGTGTTCCTTCTCTTCGTCCTTGGCTTTCTCGGCCTCCTTGCGCGCGTTCTCTGCTTCGGTCCTCGCCGTGGCCGCCTCATCGTGGACGGCCTGCGCCTCCGTCTTGGCCTGACCGGCCTGGGTTTGCGCCTCACTGGCGGCCTGGTCCGCCTCGTTGGCGGCCTCATGCGCCTTGGCCGAGTCCCCCTTCGCCGCGGCCAGCGCCTCGTCCGCCTTCTGATTGGCCTCGTTGGCGGTGTTCAGGGCATCCTCGGCCTGCTCCCGCGCCGACCTGGCCTTGTCGCCGAGGCGATCGGCCCGATCGCGCAGCTTGGCCTTGGCCTTGCTGGGCCGACCCTTCTTCTGCGCCTTCTCGCGCAGTTGGGCGGCTTCTTGCTCCTTCTGAGAAGCCTCCTTCTGGGCCTTCTCCGCCGCCGCGCGGGCCTCCTCCGCCTTCCTCTTGGCCTCCTCCGCCTTCTGGCGGGCCTCCTCCGCCTTTTGGTGGGCCTCCTCCGCCTGCTTCCTGGCCGCCTCGGCCTCCTTGAGCTTCTCGTCGGCTTCCTTGCCCTTGTTCTGCGCCTCCTCCTGCTTGTTCTTCGACTCGGTCTCCCGTTTCTCAGACTCGGTCTTGGTGCTCTCTTCCTCTTTCTGGGTCTTGCCGGCCTCTTCGTGGAACTTGGGGTCGCCGCCCTTCAGGTACTGCTTGGCCTGGTCTCGGGTGCCGCCGGCCTTGGCCGCGTCGGCGCGCTTCTCGGCCATGTCCTTGCCCTGCGGGCGCTCGACGGTACCGGCCTGGGCCTTGGCGGTAGCATTGCCGCCCCGCAAATCGCTGAACGACTCCTTGGCCTCGTGGGTGCCGGCCTTCACATCGGTGACCATGTTGGCCACCGGGTTGAAGCTCTTGCCCCCGCTGGCGATGGCCTGGTTGCCGGCGGCGGCACCATAGTTGGCAATCGCCCCCTGCACCTCGCCGTGGTACTTCTCCTCGGCGCCGACCAGCTTGATGGGGTCGTCATGGGAGAAGATGATGTGGATGGCGCGAAAGATGGGTGGGATCGGCGAAATGAGATTGGCCACGCCCAGTGCCGCTGCGCCGACGCCGCCGCACATCCGGCCAAAATTGATGGCCGTGGGGATGTAGGGGACCAGGAACGCCAGCGGCGGAAAGAAGATCGACAGCAGACCCCCTACCGCGGCGATGGCGGCGAAGACGTAGGCCAGGCCGGAGAGCACGTTGGCCACGTGGCCGATCAACTCCAGGATCGCCTTGATGGCGCCGACCGTGTTGGCGATCTTCTCCCAGATGTCGCTGCCCTGGCCAAACTCCCCGACCTCTTTGAGACCGGCCATGAAGCCGCCCTGCATGAAGAGATAGTGGAAGCTGAGCGCCCCGCCGATGATGTTGGACAGGCCGGGAACGGGGATCTTGGAGGCCAGGAGCTTGACGCCTTGAGCCATGGCAATCTGGATGCCAGCGCCGCGGGCACCCATGGCCAGGTCGTTACCGCTGAGCAACGCCCGAGCGCGCTGTGCGGGCGAGCCCGACATCACCTTCCAGCGTTCGTGGAAGGACAGCTCCTCCTCGATCAGGCTGCGCTGATCGGCGGGTGCGGGCGCGGGCGTCGGGTGGGCATCCTGGCCTCCCTCGACGTGAGGTTCCTTGACGTGGTCACCGCCCTTCTCACCCCCCTTTTCGCCTTCGTGGCCCTTCTCCCCTCCCTTGGACTTCTCCCCTCCCTTGGACTTCTCCCCTCCCTTGCCCTTATCCCCTCCCTTGGACTTCTCAGCGCCTTTTTCGCCACCCTTCTCAGCCCCCTTCTCAGCGCCTTTTTCGCCCCCTTTCTCAGCGCCTTTTTCACCACCCTTCTCAGCGCCTTTTTCACCCCCTTTCTCAGCGCCCTTTTCACCCCCTTTCTCAGCCCCCTTTTCGCCACCCTTCTCGCCCCCTTTCTCTCCCTCGGCCCCGCCCTCCTTGGCGTTCGCCCCGTTAGAGGCGTTCGCGCCATCCTTGGACGCCGGGGTCTTGCCTTCCAGCGCGTCCTTCTCTTCCTGGTTCAGGTCCCCCATGGCGATCTGCACCGCCTCGCGGCTGGTGCCGGTGGAGACGGCCAACAGGCGTTTCATCTCGGCGGCCACCGCTACGGGCCCCTGGCCGCGGACCTCGGCGATGCGGGCGCGCACCCCGGGCACGAACTCGCTGGCCGGGGGCTCGTGGACGGCCACCGGAGGCGGGGCCGCGTTCTCGCACATCAGGACGGCGTTGGGATCGGACAGGCTGGGGACGCTCATCGGGACGACTCCTGATTCGTTCGCTGCGCTCGACGCTCTTCGATCCAGCGATCGCGGACTGTTTCGTAGCGAGGTCCAAGCCGCTCGGCGAAGGCGGCGAGGGCCGGCGCGACGAGCTGCTCGCCATCCGACCCGAGAAGATCTTTGAGGCTCACCCGCGCCCGCACCAGATCGTCGTAGGCGGCGACCTCTTCGCCCATCTGCATATGCAGGGAGGCGATCAGAACCACCGATGACATGTAGGCCATCACGTCCGAGGCGTCGACGGCCTCGTTGCGCGCCGCCGCGGCCAGGCGCAGGGCCTCGGCGAAGCGCTCCTTCTGTGCCGCGGTCAGCGCCCGCTGCCCGTAGAGGCGAGAACGCAGCCCGCCGTCCTCCGGGCCAAGGAGCGTCTCGGCCTGCAAGAGATCTGCTTCAGACCCCGCCTCGTCGCCGGCTGCCTGAAGGCAGATGGCCCGGTCGATAAGGAGGGAGGCCCGCAACGTCCGATCCTCAACAACCGAGGGCAGCACCAGGGCCTGGCCGTAATGCCCGGCGGCGCCCCCGGGGTCCCCCGCGACGATGCGCAGCTCCGCCAGTCGCAGCAACGCGGCCCGGCGCGTGCGCTCGTCGCCCAGCGTCGCGGCCTTCTGCCATGCCTCCTGAGGGTCCTTCTGGGTCTTGGGCTTAACCCCCGAATCGCCTCCCGGTCCCCTGGAGAGCAGTTCCGCCCTGGCCCGCCACAGATCTCCCAGAAGCCCGGCCCGCTGCGCCGCCGGCTCTGCCTGCGACAGCAGCGCCTCCGCCTCCGCCGTCCCCCCCAGCGCCCCGGAGAGCCGCGCCGCGGAAATCAGCACCCGGGCGGCCCTTTCGTGCTGATCTTCCAAGAGAAGCCGGCGCCCGGACTGGACCAGAAGAGGCAACGCCTGATCTAGAGAACCCGCGAGCAGAAGGCCCTGTGCCTGCGCCTCAGGAGGAGCGGAAGGATGGGAGTTGGACATGGCCGTATCAGTTTATCGGATCCCGATACGGGAAGGTTGCGGCGTCTCCCTATGTAGCGAAGATTGCTGGCTGGCGAAGGACAGCAGGCGGGCACTGTTTTTCCGCGCCAGGGCCAACCGGTCAGCAGGGACAGAACGCATCGAAGTTGGTGCCGCTCAGTTCCTCGCCGATCTCGTAGGGGACCTCGCCGGCGGGGTGGAGCATGCCGGGGCCGTACTCACCGTGATAGAGCAGTCGCACCTCGCCGCTCTGGTCCTCGTCCACCATGCTTTCGATGGCCGGCATGCCGCGCCCTTGGGCGCGCAGCGTGAGGCGCGGGGCCCCCGGCTCGCCGCCCACGTCCCACAGGGTCCACAGATCGCTCTCGAAGCGCTCGGTCATCCCGCAGACGATCTCCCGCTTGTCGGCCCCGGCGGCGCGCAAAAGGAGCAGGGTCACCGGCTGCCCTGCGTGGGCCAGGCGGAAAAGCTTCATGTCAGGAGCGCCGCTCTGGTCGTCCCAGCGAACCGCGGGGGGCGGGGCATCCAGGTTCGCCTCCTGTGCGTAGAGGCCGGCCTCCTTGTGCCAGGAGACATACTCCTCCTGGATCTCGGCGTAGGTCGGCAGGCTGCGCTGCTGCGAGAGGGCCAGGCTGACCAGGGACGGGGCGGGTTCCTGCGGCGCGGCCAGGACGGGGACGGGCAGGCTCTGGGCGCGGGCCCAGCGCAGGGGGGCCGGGGCATAGGGGTTCTGCTCCTTGGTCTGGGCGGGCGGCTCGCAGCCGGCGGTGTCGTAACGCAGCTCGGCCAGAAGCGCGCGCCCGGCGGCCCAGTCCCACAAGGTGTTGGCGGTGACCTCGACCTCCCGCGGGGCGCCGGAAAAGTCCGGCGGCAGGCGGAAGCGCTGCACCGGCCCGTCATCGGTTGTTATCATCGGCGTGGCGGCCACGGGGCGCCCCGGAAGCCCGTCCGGCAGGTCCTCTTTAGCGGGCGCGCCGAAGAAGAGCCCCACAAGCCGCGGCGGCAGCACGGTGGCCTCGCAGAGCACCCCGGTCTCGCCGAACACCTGCACCCGTTGCCCGGCGAGGTGCCGCAGGCCCTTGGGCAGCTTGCCGGGGTCCACCGCGCGGCCCATCATCGTGCCATCGGGCGGGGCGCCGGCCTCCTGCCGCGGCGGCCCGATGGCCCAGCTCTCGTCGGGCCGGGTGGAAAGGAGCAGCCGATCGCCTACGACCAGGGCGAAGCGCAACGCCTCGGGATCGGCACCGACCACCGGCGCTCCACTCGCCACGGACGAGGCGCCAGCCACGGACGAAAGGATCTGCATCTCTCCACCGCAGCCCAGGAGCAGGCCAAAGGTGGGGAAAAGGAGCGGAAGCAGGGACATCAAACGGGCGCTGCGCGGGATCATCGGGACCTCCGCCAGGCAACAATTGCACGCTGCGTGCCGCCTCCGAGGGCGCCCGCAAGGCCGCGAAATCCCACCGGGCGAGACCACCGCTCCGCGCCGGCCCATTGAGCAAGACCGCCGATCTTCACTTGATAGATGAAATTCTATAGATTGTCTCAAGGGTTCCAGCCCTATCGCTATCCTGTGCTTTGTCGACATTTTCCTGCAATGAAAAGAGACGACGAATCCATGATTGCGCTCTCGTACTTTATGACGTACTGACAGGAGTATTAGATGGCCAGGGTTGCCCTTGATCTTGAAGCGGATATTCAACCGGTGTCCGACTTTCGCGCCAACGCCGCGGAGTTTCTCGAACAGGTCCGTACCACCGGTCGGCCGCTGGTGCTGACCCAGAAGGGTCGCGGCGCGGCGGTACTGGTAGATATCGGGAGCTATCAGGCGCTGCTGGATGAACTCGAACTGCTGCGAGACATTCATCGTGGCATGAGCGCCCTCTTCACCTGAACGAGGTCCAGGACTTGGAGGATGCGGAGGGCAGGGCATCGAGCCCAACCGGATCCTGTGGTGGCGTAAGCGGTTGGGTCGTCCACGGGTCGAGCCACAAGCCAGCGGCAAGCTCGCCTTCGTGGAACTGAAGGCCCGAGCGCAAGGCAACCCGGGCGGCAGCGAGACCAGCCTGGTAAAGGTCCATCTCCAAAATGGTCGTCAAGTGGAGGTACCGCTGCGCGTGGACCTCGTGGCGCTATGCCAGCTGCTCGATGCGGTCGAGGGACGTGCATGCTGAGCGTGCCGCCCACGATGCGAGTATTTCTGGCGACGGAGCCTACGGACATGCGTCGGTCCTTTGATGGGCTGGTCGCGCTGACGCGCAGCGTGCTGTTGCAGGACCCCTTGAGCGGGCACCTGTTTGCCTTTGTCAACCGCCGCCGTACGATGATGAAGGCGGTCTACTGGGATCGCAACGGCTACTGCCTTTTGGCCAAGCGCCTGGAGAAGGGGACCTTCGTGCTGCCAGTGGCCCCGGCCGGCTCCGCCATCGAGGTGGAGGCGGTGGAACTGACCCTGTTGCTCGAAGGCATCGACCTGGGCAACGCACGGCGGCGACCCCGATGGACGCCCGCTGCGGCCGGGGCAAAATAATCGTACAGCACTTGCACAAAAAGTTTGCCAGCGCGATCGGCATATGGTTTCTGTTGCATATCAATGTCGAGCGCTTCGATTCCCCAAAATAACGGACTCCCGGAGGTCCGCAAAGAGCTGCACAAGATGCTCGATGAGGGGCGCAAGGAGGCGGCGCTGGACCTGGTGTTCGGGCTGCTGGACAAGGCGCTTTCAGATAACCGTCAGCTTGTAGCCCGGGTACCCATGCGCTTCAAGCTCTCTGTCGGGGCCTCAACGAGCTGAATTCCCGCTTCCCGGAGACCTCCTACCGCTTGCGCTACGAGGTGGCGGATATGGTCGCCCCTTCTCCATGAGCCAAATCATTCACGGGCTGCTCCCCCCATGTCAGGAGGTCTGGAGTCGGAGGGCGACAAGTCGTGCAAGGCGCTCGGTTGCAGGCGCGGGGGGACCTCGTCGTCCTGCCCCACCGCGGCCAATGTCAAGAGCTGCGGCACCCGCAACGTCGGCATGTCTGTTCCCGCGGAAAAGGACGTGAAGGTCGCCTGGTGCGCCGCCCCCGCCCCCACAAAGGATGAGCTGCTCGCTGCCCATCTGACCCGGGCCGCTTTTCGGTATCCCGCTGGCCCGTGTGTCTGTCTATCCTGGCGCATCCCGCTTCGCCTTCTGTGCCGACCGGGGCGATGATGTCGAAAGCGAAGGCATCTCAGTGCAGGATTACCGGGGGGCGCTGGCGGGCCCAGTTCAAAAAAATGTCCTGATAATCGCAGTTGGAACCGCTGAACTCCTTTTCGCGGTCGTATTTGCAGTCGCGCAAGATCTCTTCTTCGACCTGATCCTTCTGGGCGCCCCACAGGCGAGCACAGACGATGTTGGTGGCGGTCGCGCCCACGTCAAACTGGCGCTCCGTGGGATTCCTCGCATCCGGCACCAGCGCCACCAGTGCCGCGGGCCGTCGCGGACACGACACCCTGGCCGCCGCTGCCGCCACTGCGTCTGCCGTCGAGAAGCCACCCCCAGGCAGCGAATGCGCCAGGAGTGCCGGCCCGAACAGCTCGGCTGTGTCGATGGGCCCGTCGACCGCGACCGCGTAGGGGCTGTGCATCACCAGGTCCGGCCTGCCGTCTCCATCGGCGTCGCGCACGTCGTAGGCGATCAGGTTGCGCGCGGGATCGTAAAGAGCGACCTTGCCGTTTTTCGCGGTCCATACTCGGGCGATCTCCCACGTCCCTTCCTCAGAAAGGGTACTGCCGACACGCAGCACGATCTCGGCGTCACCGTCTTCGTCGTAGTCAAAGACCACGGGCGGCGCCAGATGCAGGGTGGTGCCGATCTCAAAGTCGAAGTTGTCGCTGTCCCAATGCGCCACGTCCTTCGTCATCCCCGGCCCTGGGATTGCTGGCGACATGGACGCGGTGCGGCCATCGGCGGCGATGTGAACCAGGGAAAAGTGGCCCACCGGGCCCCCCTTGGGGTTGTTGCGGACCCGGTCCAGGCTCAGTGCCCAGGCGCCTCGGCCGGCTGGGAGGCAGCGGCCAAAGGCGGTCAACATCTTGCGGGCTTCCTGGCTATCCTGATTGGGGCGGATGCTGGCGATGCGCCGCCGAGTATCGGTGGCGATGCTAGCGCAGCTCTGCGCCAGGGAGCGCTGCTTTTGCGCCGGAGGCAAGCCGCCTGCGTCAGATGAAGCGAAGAAGAGCAGCACGGTACACGCGACGCGACGGATCATGGTGATCTATAGTAAAGCAACCTGGGGGCCGCGCAGGGGCTGGTGTTTTTTGCGCTGGGTTTATTTTACTTTCACAGACCGGCGAAGCGCAGGTGCAGGGCGGCTTCGGGCGGGGCGGCGAAGCTCTGGAAGTCGGGCTCGACTTCTGGAACTGGCACGATGCGCGGGTCTCGCGGGTCGGCCCGGACAGTGCCGGCAATCCCCAGGGCGATATCGGCCACTCCGATGAGGAGGTGGGGCACCCCGAGCCCGACCCCCAGGGAGTCGTGATCGCCCCCATGTGTCACCCCGATCCACACCCCGCCCGCGATGAGGTTCAAGGTACCCACAACGATGGCCATGTGGTACCATCCTCTGGCCGGGCGTCGGGTCGCCGAATAGCCGCGGCCAAGTTCCACGGCGCTGCCGATGGCGGCGGCGATGCCACATCCACCGATGGCGGCACTGGACGCGGCACCCAGGGCCACCACGCCGGTGCGAAGCCCGCTGTCATCGGCGCGGGCAGTCCCCGGCATGAGGTCGATGGCGACGAACGAACCGAAGAGCAAGACAATCGATAAGATTCTTCCCATCCTTATAGGTTATTTTAGATCCCACCCGAGGAGCAACTGTGCGTCGATTCACCCCCAGCAGCCGCGGCCATGACACC
>JBBRLA010000178.1:0-13321 GCA_038231615.1 Polyangia bacterium
GTCAGCCCCTCCACTGCCAGCTTGGCGCGGCCGTAGGCCGAGCGGCACCCAGCGAAGGCGCTGATCGTCGAAACAAAGATGATCCGCTCCACCCCGGCCGCCTGCGCCGCGTCGAAGAGCTGCCGGGAACCGCGGACGCACCCCCGTTCCAGCTCGCTCAGAGAAGTGGCCCGCATGTCCCAGGCCGCATGGATGAGCACCTTTACCCCGCGCCCGCGCAACTCCCCGGCTAGGTCCGCGGACGATTCGAAGGACCACGGGATCGACCCGCCGGGCCCTCGCGTCAGGGTGACCACCTGCATCTCCCCCTCCAACGCACGTACGATCTGGGAGCCCACGTATCCGCCGGCCCCCGTGACGGCGCAGACCCCTCGCTTGTCGGCGTTCACGACCCATCTCCGGCGCCATGGGCGGTCAAATGCCCGATGCGCCAGGCATTGGCCATGGCCGTGTACGTGATGGTGGTGGCCGCTATGGACGAGAACACCGAGGAATCCACCGCGTGGACCCGCCGGAACCCGTAGGGCCGCCCCAGCACGTCGCTCTGCCCTTCCCCCGGGGAGGCCGACATGGGAAAACTCCCGCCGCTGTGGAAGCCCCGCCCCGCCGGACCCAGTTGCAAAAGCGGCACCAGCGGCACCACCCCGGTGGCCGGGACCAGCCCGACCAGCTTCTTGACGAGCCTGCGCAAGATGGGGTGGGTCTGCCCATTCTCCACCCCTTGCAGGTGCAGTTCGTCGCCCTGGTTCGTCTTGCGCAGGGCGGCCTCGATCTTCGCCGAGTGCGCTGAGTGCAGGTAGCCCTGGATCAGCAGCAGCCGCCCCAGGAACGCCTCGATCGGAAAATATCGTCTCAGCCGCCCCAGCTTGGCCTCCACCGGCTCACGGAAAAGTTCATTGTAGGTATACACTTGCAAGTGCACCGTGTACGGGCTCACCCGCGGGTCGAGGATCTCGACGAACGCCTGCGCCAGCGTGTGCAGGGACTCCCGCACTACGTCCTTGGTCCCTTTCAAGCGCAGCATCGGGAGCAGGAAGTACTGCGAATCGAAAATGGGCACCGGTTTGTCATAAAGGCCCAGCGAACGCAAAAGAATCGACGTCGTGTTCAGCAGCCCCGCCCCCAGAAACGCCCGATCGCCTTCCATGGTGGACCGGGACCCATCCCGCAGCACGCCATGCACCCGCACCCGGGGGCCGATCTCCTCCACCGCGGTGACGGTGAAACCCGAGCGGTAGTGCAACCTTCCCGTGGCGTGAAGCTGCGGGAGGATCGAATCGGTCGAGTAGATGAGCCGCAACGGGCAGCCGTACATGCACAGGCCGCAGGCGACGCAGCCGGGGGCCTTTACCGCCAGCCGGGAGGACCCGAAAAAGACCCCCTGGCCGTTGAGCCGCGCCTGGTTCTGACGAAGCTGTGCCAAAAACCCCTCGGCCTGCTGGCTGGCGGGCAGCGGCGCATGCCGTTCCGTGTACAGTGGAAAGAGCGCCGCCAGATCGTCCGTCCTGGCGGCCAGCGGCATGAACTCCGAGACCCCGCGGTAGCCGATCGCAAGTTCCTTCTCCGTGACCGGCCAGCCCACAAGGTCTTGCTGCCGATAGGGCAGCACCGCGCTGCCCCACACCGTACTCAGTCCGCCGGTGGCGAACGAGGGTTTGGTCTCCGCGTTGGTGCAGGAGACCGCCGTTGCGCCCAGGGGGTGGCGATAGGGAAAGTCCGATCCATAGGCCCGTTTTAGCGGAATCCCCGCGTCTCCCGCCGTCATGCCTTCCTTCAGGAACGCCGTATCCGCCGCGCTCCAGTCCGCGGGCCGCTTGCCGGTCAGCCGCGTGAGCCGTCCTTGCCGCTCCGGTTCCAGCACCAGGCCCGCATCCAGCAGGGTGACCTGCCCGCCCGCCTTCAGCAGGGCGTGGGCGCAGGCGATCGCCGACGGGCCGGACCCGACGATGAGATTCATGATGAAGGCCTCCAAAAAATAATGTCCACCCCCCGCATTGCCGGGGCGGCCTACTCCAATCCATGGCGGGTGTCCCGTCAACGTAAAGCTTCTGCACATCGTTCTTTCAGCCGATGGCGGGACTCGCTTATTCCCGTTGACATCAATCTTCCTTTTGAAGGATATCTAACCGCCATGATGTTGTGAGATGGCAGCGGCTGGACAAGCAGCAATCCTTCTTCACCTATGTATTTGAGTATGATTCGCAAAGGAAGGTCGTCCATGAGTGATCTCGAAGTCAGCGGCGCAGCGGGAGGGATTGGGGAGCAGATGGAGGTCTCGGTGGTCATCCCGTGCCTGAACGAGGAGAAGAGCATCGGCATCTGCGTGCGCAAGGCCGTGCGCGCCATGCTGCAGCGGGGCATCTTGGGCGAGGTGGTGGTGTCCGACAACGGCAGCACCGATCGCAGCATCGAGATCGCGGTTCGAGAAGGGGCCCGGGTGGTGCGCTGCCCGGTCCGGGGCTACGGCGCCGCCTTGCAGTACGGCTTCGAACAGGCACAGGGGCGCTGGCTCATCATGGGCGACGCCGACGACTCCTACGACTTCGCCGAACTGCCGCGCTTCGTCGAGCTTCTGCGCCTGGGCCACCGCTTCGTCATCGGCACCCGGCTGCGCGGCGCCATCATGCCCGGCGCCATGCCGCTGCTTAACCGCTACCTGGGCACACCGGTGCTGACCTTCATCCTCAACTACCTTTTCGCCACCCGCATCACCGACTGCAACAGCGGCATGCGCGGCATCGAGCGCGCGGCCTTCTTCGAGATGGGCCTGACCTCGCAGGGGATGGAATTTGCCTCCGAGATGATCGTCAAGGCGGCCATCTCCGGCATCGGCATCACCGAGGTGCCCATCACCCTGCACAAGGACCGGCGCGATCGCCCTCCCCACTTGCGGCCGTGGCGCGACGGCTGGCGCCACCTGCGCCTGCTCCTGTGGCACGCGCCGGACCACATGATGACCCTTCCCGGCATGTTCGCCCTCACCGTCGGCCTGTTGATGGTGCTGTGGCAGCTCGCCGGCCCCTCGACCGTCGGCGGTGTGCGCTTCGACTTCCACTACATGATCCTTGGCATCACCCTTTCCCTCTGCGGGCAGTCGTCGCTGGCCATGGGCATCGCGGTCCACGCCATCTTGCCAGAACGGCGCCTGCGCACCGTCGCCGCGCTGGGCTCGGTCAAGGTGTGGTTTACCTTCGATCGGGCCATGATCGTGGCCGGCGGGATGCTCTTGCTGGGCTTCCTTTGCGACGGCAGCGTCCTTTTGCACTGGCTGGCCGTCCACCGGGGCGCGCTGACCCTGTCGTATACCCGCCTCTCGCTGGCGGGCCTCCTCTTTCTGGCCATCGGCTTCCAGGTCGCCCTGCTCGGCCTCCTGGTTGGTTCAGGCCGCAGCGCCATCGCCCAGCCGATCCTGCTCTCGGCCCTGCCGCAGAACGCCATTTCGTCCTAGAAGGCCATTCCGTGCAGATTTTGCACTGCGGCTTTCCTGACAGACAATGTAAAAAAAGTACCCACGTAATAAATAATCACGATACAAGATGGAAGTGCGGCCATTGATGCAGCCCATAAAGTTATACCAAGACATCTACATAAATCGCCGCACGCTGACCCTGCTCGCCATCCTCCTTCTGGCCTTCGGGGTGCGGGCGCTCTTTGGCCTGGTCGTCGCGCCGGACCTGGTGTTCCAAGATCAGGACGAGTACTTTGGCGGGGCACAGCGACTCCTTTCGGGCCAGCCGCTGCCGGTCAAGAACTGGGAACTCTTCGTCCGGCCGCCGGGCTACTCCCTCTTCATCGCCGGGGTGTGGGCCCTGTACGGCAGCCAGTCGATGGTGGCCCTGAAGGTGGCCCAGAGCCTGCTTGGGGCCGGCACCTGCCTCTACGTGTACCTCATGGCCACCCTGATCAGCCCCCGGCGCACTGGGGCGCTTTTGGCGATGGTCCTGTGCGCCCTTTACCCGTATTACATCCACTTCGCCGCAGTGCCCGGCAGCGAGGCGGTGTTCCACTTCTTCGTCGCGGCGGGCATCTACCACTTCGCCCGCGGGCTGAACGGAGATCGGCCGGACCTGCGCCAGGTGACGGCGGGGGCGTTCCTTTTGGCCCTCGGCAATCTGGTGCGCGTCAACCTATCGGTGGTCCTGCCCTTGATCGGCTGCTGGCTGCTCTTTCGCTTCCGGGCGCGGCCGCGGGCGCTGGTGGGAATTGGGCTCTCTATCGTCCTACCGCTGCTTTTGGTGACCCTGCCATGGAACTACGCGGTGTGGCGCCAGGGTCTGGGGTTGATGTGGGTCACCGACGGCGCCGGCACCATCTTCCTGCTGGCCAACTGCGAGGAGGCGGCCAGCATGGCCTGCGATCCTCACACCCAGAAGGAGCTGGAAGTCCTCAACCGCTTCCCCGGCATCAAGGAGCTGACCAGAAGGCCCGAATTCATCGCTGCCGCCGCCCTGCCGCCGCCCGATCAGACCCGGGCCCTCATGCGCGCGACCCTTTCCTGGGACCTGGCCCACCTGGACCGGATGCCCTGCCTGATCCGCTACAAGCTGCTCCACTACTGGCGCCCCTTTGTCAGCCCGACTTTTTTCTCGGCAAAAATGGTACTGGTGTCGCTGGCCGCGGTGCCCGTCCTGCTCTTCGGCATGGCGGGGGTGCTCATGGCCTGGTGGCGCGCGACCCACGTTCTGGCCACCTTGACCCTCTTGCAGGTCATCTCGGGCACGATGATGGCGGCGATCCTGACCTCCGACATCCGCTTCCGGCTGCCGATCATGGATGTGATGCTCCTGCCCTTCGCCGGCTTCGGCATCGCCTCGGCTTTCGGGCTGCTGCGTCGGCGCTTCGGACGGACCCGTGTCTCGAAGGGCCCTTGACGATTTTGCTTCTAACCTCAGACCCACGCGCTGAAGTTTCGGCCCTGCATAACCACGAGTCGGCGACCTTCTGTTCCTCCATCAGCTCTTCGCCGCTGATGACGATGTCGGGGTACAGGTGTCCGTCGTCGGACAGGGCCCGCGCCACCTTGTCGACGAAGGCCGGGCCGCTGACGAACATCAGGCCGCCGACAATCTGGGGCTCGCCGGGGCCCATGTCGGCAAAACAAAGGGAAGAGGTGGCGCGGCCGATGGCACCAGGCCGCATCCAGTTCATTCGGGGTGCTGTTGGAAGCTACGATCAGGTTCATGAGAAGGGACATCGGCCGCGAAAAGCGAAGGTCAATGGCAAATCGACCGGCCTGGGTATCCTTTCGAAGGACGTGCCCTTGTGCAAGGGCAGGTTGCCCCGTGGGTGAGGTCAAGCTGACCTGATGACAGGGCAAAGGCCCCTTCGCGAACGTCATCCACCCCTTATGTATAGGGGTAGATGACGTCAGACCAGGGCACACCCCTCGATCGGGGAGGCAGGGGGGTCGATTTGCGGGGAAGCTCGATTTTTTGCCGGGGAATTTAGTGATCAGGCCGGACATAGCGGGTTCTTGGAGAAGCATTCCAGAAGCCCTTCAGAAATATTCTGGCCATGCCGATGCTCTGGAACGTGGAGGTATCCATGTCCCTGACAATCCGAAGTCACTCTCAGCTTCTCGGCAACTCTTGCCTGATCCTGCCCGTGTTTGCCTTTCTTTCGGGCTGCGGCCTGAGCGACAAGGTCAACAGCCAGATCAGCGCCGAAGATACGAATCTCCAGACCCAGGCGTGCAAGCAGATGCTTCAGCATGTCGACCTGATCGTGAGCGGCGTCATGGCCCAGGCGGCAGCCGAGCCTGGCACGACGCCTCCCGCGATCTGTCAAAAGATCCAGATGACACAGTGCACGGTGTGCTACACGTCCACACCCCAGGAGCAGACCCTGGAACTCCAGACCCTGGGGTGCGCCATCGACACGCCACCAGAGGGCAAGGACTACAGCTTGGAGATGACCCTGAAAGACCTCTCCATGTCGGCCCTGCAGCAACCACCAAGCCAGATCAAGATCGACGGCCATGGCCACATCACCCTCGGCGCAGTCCTGCCGCTCCTGGGGGCGCTTCATGCCACGACAGGCTATGAGGTCCGCAGCGGCATCATTGACACCAGCAAGGGCACGCTGGACCTCGATCTGCATATGACCTATCAGGGCGACTCGGGCCCCCTGATCGAGGTCGAGGTGACCGTCAGCGGCTCGCGGGAAAACATCAACGGCGCCGTTTTGGGCCAAAATCTCTCGTGCACGGTGACCGGCTCCTTGATTTCGCCGAACATCAGTTGCCGATAGATCCATCGGTGGTGCACTCCCGGAGTTCGACCCACGTCCCGACCTGAGCGCAGCGCCCCGCAGGGGACCAAGCAAAAATGGTGGTCATCGTCTCATCCACCATCCGGCAGCAGATCCGGTCGCATTCCAGCCCCTTTCTCGGCTCCCCCGGAGCTCTGCAGGCGTCCGCGGGCACCAGATCATAGACATCCCCACTGCGGCAGCATACGTAGTCTCCCGCGGGGCACTCGCCTTTCCATCCCCCGCGAGCCTCGCATGATCCCCACAAGGTGAGAAAGCGGCTGCCGCCGGGCGTGTGGCAGCAGACCGTCTGGCACAGGTCCAAGCGGACCCGATGCTCTGGCACGTTGCATCCGGCGGGGCTCATGTCCGTCTGCGTGAGCGGGGGGATGCTGCGCAGGATCGGGGTGCGGGGGTCCATGCCCGGCTGCCTGCAGCACAGGCCCATGCTGCTGGTCTCCTCCGGAAAAGACCCCAGATCGTCCGCCCGACTCGGGGATGATCCCGGGCAGCTTGCGAGCAAGAATATCGGCAGGAAGGCAGAGACACTCATGACGAAGCGCATGGACGGGATATCGGCACCGGAAAGCCGGCCGCAACCCCTCTGGCCCGCATTTCGCAGGGCGGCTGAGGAAGTCAACAAATTCTGCGAGACGGGAACTCTCCGAGGCGCCAGCGCCAGACATCGCGCTCCTGCCAGACATCGCCACCGAAATGCTCGACTTCTCTGATCAGCTCAGAGAACTGCACCTGCCATAAGTCACTCTGTTAGCCCCTTTTGTCCTGTCAATACTTTCAGCGCCTCCCGCTGCCCCACGGTCATTTTCTTGCCCACCTGCCTCCTTTGGCCTTGGGCCATTCTGGACATCCGCCGCTGGCTTCAGGGCCAACCTGGCTCTAGGACCGTGCCTGTCCCACCTCCCGCGGCAGTTCTGACGACCGACCTGGATGGGCCGGGGACAGCCAGACGCAACTTTTGCGGTCCAGACCGAAGATCGGCGACAATGGGGCCTCGAATGAGCGAAACCATGGAGAGCTTCTTGATCGACCCCGCAAAGGCCCCTCTGGCGGGGGAAGCGCGGGTCCCGGGCGACAAGTCCATTGGCCACCGGGCCGTGCTTTTCGCCGGCCTGGGCAACGGCCAATCCGTGATCAGCGGGCTGTCTGGAGGGCAGGACAACCAGCGGACGGTCGAGGCCCTGACGGCCCTGGGCATCGAGGTCCACCCCGCCGGGCCGGGTCGATTGAAAATCGAGGGGCGTGGCCTTTTCGGCCTGCGCGCGCCAGAACGTGACCTGGACTGCGGCAACTCGGGTACTTCGATCCGGCTCCTGTCCGGGGTCCTTTCCGCCCAGCGATTCTCCAGCCGGCTTTGCGGGGACCGGTACCTCAACGCACGCCCCATGCGCCGGGTGGTGAATCCCCTGTCGCGTATGGGAGGGGTCCTTTATGGGGTCCCCGGGGCCAAGGAAGGCGACCTCTACCCTCCCCTATCCATTGATCCGGCGCAGTCGCTGCACGGCATTCGCCACGAGAGTCACATCGCCAGCGCACAGGTCAAGTCGGCGGTGCTGCTCTGCAGCTTGTGGGCGGAGGGCGTCACCGAAGTGGTGGAACCGACGCGCTCCCGCGATCACACCGAGCGGATGCTGCGGGCGCTCGGGGCGCCGATCTTCACCTCCGACGATACGCCGCCGCCATCAATGCCCGCGCTGAGCCGGCTTTCCCCCTCGGGGTGGAAGCGGGAGTTGCCGGCCGTCGCGCTGGAGGTGCCTGGCGATCTCTCTTCCGCCGCCTTCCTACTGGGGGCCGCCCTGCTGGTCCCGGGGAGCCGGGTGGTTCTCTCGGGGGTCGGGCTCAACCGCAGCCGCACCGGCGTGCTAGATGCGTTTGAGCAGCTATGTCCAGGTGCGGTGACGGTGCACGAACGCCGCGAGGTGCAAGGGGAGGAGATCGGCGACCTCCACATGATTGCCCCCCCGGACCAGGGGCTGCGCCCGATGCGGATTGATGGGACCCTCTCGGTCAGGGCGCTCGATGAGCTACCCCTCCTGGCGGCACTCTCCGGGCTGGCGTTGGGCGAGACGGTGATCGCCGGGGCGAAAGAACTGCGAGTCAAGGAGTCAGACCGCATCGTGGCGACGTGCGCGCTCTTGCGCGCCTTCGGGGTCGAGTGCGAGGAACGGCCCGACGGCTTGGTGGTGCAGGGCCGGGGGAGGGGCCCGCTGCGTGCGGCGCGGGTCGATAGCTTCGGCGATCACCGAATCGCCATGGCCGGGGCGGTGCTAGCGCTGGCCGCGCCATCGCAGAGCCGCATAGAGGATACGGCCAACGTGAATACCAGTTTCCCCGGCTTCGTGGGCACGCTCTACTCGCTTGGAGCCAGGATTCACATCGTCCGCTGACCATTTGAAGAGCAAACTCTTCTGCCTGTAAAAAAGAAAAGCCTCACAGGCTATTAATTATGTGGACGAGCAGGGCCGCAAGAACTATGGTTTGAGCCTCGATCTGGTTTGTTCCGATACTTTCTCGGCTCAGACGCCCGACGACCTTGTGGTCCAGGGAAAGGATCGATGGGCAGATGCCCAGCAAGCGAATGCGAAGAGGACGAGAAAATGACTGGAACGAAGCTCTACGTTGGCAATCTACCCTACGATGTGGATGGTGTTGAGTTGGAAAGACTCTTCGCCGAGGACGGCCGTCAAGTGGCCAAGGTCAACATCATCACAGACCGCGAGACCGGCCAGCCCCGAGGATTTGCCTTCGTCGAGATGAAGTCGCCGGCTGATGCCCAGGCCGCGATCTCGGCCCTGGATGGCCATCAATTGGGTGGTCGGGCCATGCGCGTCAATGAGGCGCAGGATCGTGGTCGTGGCGGCGGGGGCGGCGGCGGCGGTGGGTATGGCGGCGGCGGTGGTGGCCGGGGCGGCGGCGGTGGGTATGGCAGCCGCAGTCCTCGATAGCGAAGGCGGCGACGCATTCCTATCGACTACTCGGCCCGGTTGGCTTGCAACCCGCGCGGGAGAGCAAGCGGGTGGAGCACTGATAAAGATGAGGAAGTTTCTGGTGCGCAGCACGGCTGCCTGTGACATGGTTAGACATCCATGACCATGCTCGCCCGTCAGAAGGGGCTGTCTTGTGCCACAAGATCCACCCAGATCTCCAGCTCGAAAAGAGACGCAGAGCGTCCGAGCCTCGAAGAGGCAGCAGCTTCCATGCTAGTTCACATCATGCCCCCCACGTCTGTCACCACCGCGGGCTCTGTCCCGCCTGTCCGCAACCCGATGCGCCTCAAGCGCTCGGTAGAGGATGAGACCAACCCACCTTTCCGTCGTCACGACTGCAGGTCCTACCGGGAGTGCCTGGATCGGGCCTGCGCGGATCGGTGGGAATCCTGGTCTTGTACTGGATGCTATGCATTTGAGCAGGCAGAGCGCCCAGAGACAAGCACCAATCGCGGTCGCGACTTTTACTAGCATCAATGCCCTTACGAAGGGCAAGGTAAGGCCGCTTGGGGGCGAATCTACCCTGAGCGGCCCTTAGCTTAATACTGCCAAGTCGGTCTCGACGAGCAGATAGAGGGTATGGCATAGCGTCTCGAACTGCCCCGGGGCGTCGTAGCGGCGCATCCACTGGCCCACCGTGCGCTGGCCATCCAGGCGTTGCCACAGTTCCGCCGGTCCATTGCCGACGCGGAACTGCTCGGGACGGGGGCGCTCCTGGTCGCCCCGCCGTACCATCTTGTCGGTGTAGCGCGACAGGTGGGCCACCACCTGCTCCAGCGGCAGCGCCGCCACCGCCGCTCCGATGATCGAGAAGGCGTCGAGCCCCAGCGGGAAGGCGTCGCGCCGGTTTTGCCGGCCGCGGTAGTAGCGGTAGCTGCCCTCGGTCCAGCAGAAGATCTGGATGAGCTTCTCGCGCACTTGACGAAGCAGGTGTCGGAAGACCTCCAGAGGCCGCATCAGGTTCAGCCCCACCAGGGTATCGCCCAGGCGTCCCTCGAAGCGCGGCAGCACCGCCAGCGCCATGGCCAGTTCGCCGGGGGTGATCACCCCGCAGGCGACCAGGTACTCGCCGAAGCGTTCGCTGGCCACGTTGCTGCTGACAAACTCGGGAGAGCCGTTGACCAGGAACACGTCCTTGATCACCTCCCCCGACTGGACCACCAGAAGACCGGTCTCCCGCCCCGAGGCCAGCCGCGACAGGATTCGCGCCGGGCTGATCTCACTAAAATCGCCCACCAGCGTCGGCACGTCGTTGCCGCGCCCACCCACCTGGGCCATCGGCAGGGTGATCGGCCCCTTCTTCGCCTGGGGCAGGGAGGGCGCCGACCCCGGTTCGGGTGGGTCCGGCGGGGCGGGCAACACCAGCGCGGCGATGATCTCAGCCTCACGCACCACCGCCGGTTCCTTCGACGCCTGGACCAGCGCCTGCTTACGCGCCTCCGCCGCCGCGCGCTGCGCCTGGGTCAGCGGGCCGTCGATCCCGGCGGCCAGGCTGGCACCGACAGCGCCGTTGCCCGGGGCCCCGAGTGCAGCCGACCCCGCCGGGGCACCGGGGATGGCTACCTGGGGGTCGCTGGCGCCACGCAAGCTGGACATGAAGCTGCCCAGGTCCTTGGGGCCCACCCGCAGCCGCTGGTCGTACAGAAAGTCGAGGATGCGATCGCGGAACTCGGCGGCGGTGCTGAAGCGCTCGTCGGGGTCGCGGCTCAGGGCCTTCTCGACGATGGCCCGCAAGGGGGCCGGAATGTCGCGACCGTAGCGCTCCAGACGATCCAGGCGCGCGTCGCGCACCATCAGAAGCACGTCCAGGTCGGCTGGCGCGGTGAACAGCCTCCGCCCCATGAGCATCTCGGACAGGACGATCCCGGCGGCGAAAATGTCTGCCCGGTGGTCGATGGCAGCGCCCAGGACCTGCTCAGGCGCCATGTAGCCGTACTTGCCCTTCAGGGTCCCCGCCTGGGTCTCCGCCTGCCGGTGCTTGTCCATCGCCCGGGCTATGCCGAAGTCGCCGAGCTTGACGTCGCCCCGCCGGGAGATGAACACGTTCGAGGGGGAGATGTCCCGGTGCACCAGCCCAAATGGGCGGCCGGCCTCATCGGTGGCTGCATGGGCGAAGTCCAGGGCATCCAGCAGATCGGAGGCGATGAAGCACGACAGGGGCATGGGCAGTCGGCCGCGCCGCTGGGCACAGGCGCGGAGCAGCCCGAGGCAGTCCATGCCATCGACGTACTCCATGGCCATAAAGTACTGGCCATTGTCTTGCCCGAACTCGAAGACCTGGACGATCTTGGGGTGCACCAGCAGCGCGGAGATGCGCGCCTCGTCGATCATCATGTCGACGAACTCCCGATCCGCCGCCAGATGGGGGAGGATGCGCTTGACCACGACGATCTTTTCGAAGCCGTGTTCGCCCGTGGCCTTGGCTTTGAAGATCTCGGCCATGCCACCCGTGGCGAGTCGCGAGAGGATCTGGAAACGCCCAAGGCTGGTGGGCAGAAGGGGTCCTTCTGCTAGCATCTCGGTTTGGATGATAGCACGCTCTGCGCCATGGTCAGGGGCTAGGTGTCGTTGTTGCCGAAATCGCCAGTGCCTCCAGCGCTTCCACCGGGGCTACCGGCCCCAGCACCCACCGGGGCCGCGGCTGAGGCCGTACCCCCCTCGGCACGCCGGTCGTCATGAGATTGGGGCTGGGTCTGGGCCCCGCCGCCCGGACCGCCTCGCTGCTGCTGCTGCGCGCCTGGAACACCGGGACCATTCGGACCACCGGGGCGCCCACCGCGCCGACGCCTGCCTGAAGGGCCGCGATTGTCACCACCGCCGACGCCCCGGTCATTCCGGTCAGGTCGGGGCCCGCCGCCGGGACGGCCTGGGCCGCCGCGCCCGGGGCTCTCGGTGTCCTTCTCCAGGCCGCGGACATATTCGATGAAGTTGGCCCGGTCGTCCAGGATGCCATGGTAGCGCGAGCCGTAGCCACCGCCGCGGGGGCCATCTCGGTGGTCCCGCTGGTTGCCGGCGTTTTCGTGGGATTCCCCTTGGCCCTGCGAACCCGAGAACGAACGGGGGCCACGGGACCCGCGAGAGGCGGGGCGCCGGCTGTCCAGGCCGGTGGCCAGCAGCTCTGAAAGGAGCTGCTCCAGCTCGATTCCCTCCTGCCGTGCCAGCCAGGCCAGGTCCCGATGCAAGCTCCGCGACACCTTGGCGGTGATCTCCCCGCTGTAGACGATCTCATCGATGGCACCCGGGGGGCGGTGGCCGCGCTCCTGCATGTTCTGCAGTTGCGCCTCGATCTCTTTCTCCAGCTTGGCGATGGCCTCGCCGCGGGTGGCGCCCTCGCCTGCGCAATGCTCCAGCTCGGGGGCCCGGGCGGAGAAGACCTTGCGCTCGCCATCGAACGAGAGCACGACCCGATAGTTCGGTACAGACATACGAAATTCCCTTCGTTAAGGGTCCTGAAAGGACTGGAAGCGCTACCTGGGCATACGCCAGAGCGCCGCCCGGACAGCGAGGGTCCACGGGCCTCCTCCGGGGCGAACACCGCCGGAGGTCAAGATCACCACTGCGCTCACGTCGCGGTATTCGGGGGTGGAAGGCGACAAATGCAACTTCCTGACGACCATCAGTTTTACGGCCACATCCATTCATGTCAAGGGTAAATCTGCCACCCGCCTATCATTACCTATCATTAGTAGAGGGGCTCCGGCATGGTGGTCTTTTGCCGGCACTCTGATAGTGTCCCTGGACAGGATGAACGTCGCGGTGGTGGTCTTCGATCTGGATGGCACTCTGGTCGACTCCAGCCAGGACATTCGCGACGCCTTGCGCTTCGCCCTGCTGCGCGTCCCCAGGGGACAGCTCAGCGAGGAGTGCGAGGAAGAAACCCTGCACAAAGGCTACCATGGCCTGCCCCTGGAGGCCTTCTTCGAGCGCGCCCGTCCTTTGGCCCCGAAGCAGGCTCTCGACGCCTTCATCCTGGCCTATCGCGAGCACTACTACACGCACCTCCTTGACACCACCCGCCCGTTCCCCGGGGTCGTCGAGGGCCTTCTGCGCCTTTCCGCCTATCGCAA
>JBBRLA010000179.1:0-13266 GCA_038231615.1 Polyangia bacterium
AACACTACCTGCTTACCTGGAAGGGACTTTGGGCCGCAGACGCCGAGGCCGCCCAGCAAGAGGTTGCCGCCTGCGACGTGCTGCTAAAGTTCCTGCGTCAGACGAAGCCCAGCACAAGCCCCAAGCCTCCCCAACTTGCCGAGATCGCCAAGGCTGCCGGAGTGGACATACGCGATGCAGCAAGGAGTCTTACCTTTCTGGATGAATATCTTCCAGAATTTGCTCCTGAGTTTGATCTGAAGCATCCCCTCATTTGAAGTCAGCGACGGGGTGAGTGCCCTCGGGGCCCATCGCCTGCGGCGGGAAACTCTGCTCCGGGGTAGCCGCTCCGCCTCCGGCGCTGGGCGCCCACCCGCTCCGCCTCCGGCGCTGGGCGCCCACCCGCTCCGCCTCCGGCGCTGGGCGCCCACCCGCTCCACCTCCGGCGCTGGGCGCCCACCCGCTCCACCTCCGGCGCTGGGCGCCCACCCGCTCCACCTCCGGCGCTGGGTGCCCACCCGCTCGGCCCCCACGCTCGGGCTGGCAGGTAGCAGTCACCGCTGTGGCAAAGGGCCCGCCATGGTGACCGGAGTCTTCGCTACCGGGATGTCGGCTGGATTCGTCGTTCAAATTCGCAACTTTGTTGTAGCAACCCGTGATCCGATTTGGTAAAAGCTTTCCATGTCGAAACGAATAGAGAATTCAAATACTCAACAAAAGATCAGCCCACCTTCTCCGATTCTGCCCCTGGAGCAGGTAGAGCAGTTCACTCAGCAGCTCTTCCAACAGGATCTTCACGCCAAACGCGTGTTTTCTCTCGCCAACGGCGTCATCGGCGTTCTGCACGCTGCCTCCGCCGGGGTCCACGCCATTGGCCAGGGGCTGGCACTGGCTCGAGGGCTTGCCCCAAAACACGCCATCAAACAGGTCGACCGCCTGCTGAGTAACCCCGCACTGCTTCCCTTGGACCTTTGCGGCGCATGGGTCTCCTTCGTGCTGGCAGAGCGTACCGAGGCGGTGGTGGTCATCGACTGGACTGACTTCGATGACGATGACCAGGTGACCTGTGCTCTGCATCTGGTCACCACCCACGGACGCGCAACTCCGCTTGTGTGGAAGACCATCAAAAAGAGCGAGTTGAAAGGCCACCAGCATCGGATTGAAGACGAGGTCATCGAACGAATACAGGCGGTCGTTCCTCTCCACGTGCACTTGACGCTCCTTGCTGACCGGGGCTTCGGTGATCAAAAACGCTACGACCATCTGGAGTCGATGGGGTGGGACTACGTGATTCGATTCCGAGAGGACATTCTGGTGACCAACAAGGAGGGGACCTGTATGCCGGCACGCAAGTGGCTCTCGCCTACAGGCCGGGCCAAGATGATTCGTGGTGCCACGGTCACCGCGGACAAGGCGGAGGTCGGCGCAGTGGTCCTGGTCCACGACAAGAAAATGAAGGAGGCGTGGTGTCTGGCGACCAGCCGCACGGACCTTGTAGCTCAGCAGGTCGTGAAGCTCTACGGGCGACGGTTCACCATCGAGGAAAACTTTCGCGACACCAAAGACCTGAAGTTCGGCCTCGGGCTATCGGCCACCCACATTGGTGACTGCCAGCGACGGGATCGGCTGCTCCTGTTGGTGGCGATTGCTCAAGGACTGCTCACGCTGCTCGGGGCCGCCTGCGAGGAGACGGGGCTGGATCGAAAGCTGAAAGCCAACACCGTGAAGCGGCGCACGCACTCCCTCTTTCGGCAGGGCTCTTACTGGTACCAGTGCATCCCCACGATGCGCGAGGAGTGGCTACGCCCTCTGATGAAAGCATTCGGGAGATTGATTCTCAATCATAAAAACTTTCGTGGAATCTGCGGCATTCTTTGACGGTGAGCATCGAAATGAGGGGATCCTTCAGATGCGGCGTCCCTGCCCCAGGTAGGCCCGGCAGGCGTCAATACTGCCAGTCAAATCTATCTTCCCCATTTAGGGCTCAGCCCCGCTTGCGGCCGACCCGCAGGACGGCTTCTTCGATGCGGCGGTCGTTGGCCACGCTGACGGTGACCACCACGTTGGCGATGCTGACCGATTCGCCCTGCCGGGGAATGTGCTTCAGCTTGTCAAGCAAAAGCCCCGCCAGCGATTCATAGTCATCCGATTCGGGCAGCTCCGTGCCCAGCTCGCGGTTGAGCTGCCCGATGCTGATCCGCGCCGGCACCCGGAAGCTCCCGTCCGGTTCGCGCCGGACCTGCGGCGGCGCCACGTCGTACTCGTCCTCGATCTCGCCGACGATCTCCTCCAAAATGTCCTCCACCGTCACCACCCCGACGGCGCCCCCGTATTCATCCACCACCACCGCCATGCCCTGCCGCCCGCGTTGCAGCCGGGCCAAAAGTTCCACCGCCTTTTGCGATTCCGGCACGAAGATCGGCGGGCGCTGCAGGTCCGCCGCACACAGCTGCGAACGTCCCGCCTTCAGCACATCGAAGGCGTGCACCACCCCCACGATCTGGTCGATGCGCTCCCGGTAGATCGGGATGCGACTGTACTTGTGGTCGGCGATCTCCCGGGCCAGCTCGTCGACGGTGGCGTCCTCCGGCAGGGCAGTCACGTCGGACAGCGGCACCATCAGGCTATATACCTCGACCCCGGAGAACTCGAAGATCCGCGTGATCATCGAGCGTTCACCCTCGGTCACGTCGGACGGGGCGGCGTAGGGCTCCCCGGCGGCCTGGAACTCTGATGGCCGCGCGGCGATCATCATCTCCAGGTCTTCGCGGGTCACCAGCTTGCGCGGCTGCTCGATCCCCAGGCGCCGCTGCACCAGCGTCGACACGCTCGCCAGCACGGAGACCACGGGAGACAGCACCCTCATCGCCCAACGCAAGATCAGCGCCATGATCGGCGCCAGCACGTTGGCGTGCTGCCGCACGATGGCCTTGGGCACGATTTCGCCGAAAATCACGATGATCGGCGTCAGCCCCAGAAGCAAATAAAGCTCGGCCCGCGCCCCGGCCACCCGGTACAGCCACAGCGTGATCACCACCGTCGAAGTCACCACCGAAAGCTGAGTCCCGAGCAGGGTCATCGCCAGCAGGCGGTGCGGCGCCACCAGGAACTCCTCGACGTATCGCGCGCCGCGGTTCCCGTTCTGCGCCAGGCGGCGGATGTGGGCCTTCTCGGCGCTGACGATGGCGATTTCGGTGCTCGAAAAGAAGGCCTCCAGAAGCAGGCACACCAGCGCGATGAAAAGCGGCGCCGCCATCACTGGCCGTCCTGGTTTCCCGGGAGCGGCGACTCGGCAGGCGAGAGCGCGGGGCGCGGGTGAGACTCCGAAAGGCCGCCGAAAAGGGAGAGCAGCAGGTCCTCCATGGTCACCAGGCCCGAGAGGCGGCCGTACTCATCGACCACCAGGGCCATGTGGGTCTTGCGCCGCTGGAACTCGCGGAACAGGCGGTCGGCCTTGGCCCGTCGGGGGACGAAGAGCGGCGGGTGCAGCATCTCGACCAGCGGCCGGCGCAGAAGGTCCCCGCGGGCATGGCCCACCAGGTCTTTTGCGAAGAGGATGCCGACGATGTTGTCCCGGCGCACGCGGTACAGCGGCACGCGGGAGTAGCGTTCCTTGGAGACGGCGTCCACCAGCCGCTGCAAGGGCATGTCCACCGACAGGGCGAAGACCTTGTCCGCGGGGGTCATGACCTTGCCGACGGTCAGGTCGCCGAACTCGAAGACGTTGTGGATCAGGCGCCGCTCGGTGCCCTCGATCTCGCCCTCGGCGCTGCCCAGGTCCACCAGGGTACGGAACTCCAGCTCGCGCAGCACCGACGAGGGTTCCTTGTTCCGCGCCTTGCCCAGAAAGAGGAAAAGGACGGCGTTGGACAGGGCGCTGATGACCGTGCGGGGCAGCCACAGGAGCCAGGTGACGAAGACCGTGGGGGCGGAGCACAGGCGCGCCCAGCGCAGGGAGAGCTTGATGCCGATGGTCTTGGGGATAAGCTCCCCGAAGAGAATGAGCAGGGGCACGGCACACAGGGTGGCCACCACGGCGATGACGGCGTCGTCGTGGGCGGCACGGGAGACCGACGCGGGCAGGTGCCCCATGAGGCGGGTGCACAGCTCGGTCACCAGGGACGAGATGGAGATGTTGATGACCTCGTTGCCGAGGATCAGGGTGGTGATGAGGCGCCGGGGGTTTCCCAGCAGCCAGAGGATGCGGGAGGCGGCGGCGTCCGAGTTGCCGAGCGACTGCTGCGACAGGGACTCGCGCTCGGCCATGGACAGGGAGAGCAGGGCGGTCTCGGTGCCGGCGAAAAAACCGCCCAAAAGGATGAGCGGCAAGAGGAACAGTGCCCGCAAAAGGAGCATGACCGGCTCGGAAAGGTGCTCTTCTCCGACCGGCCGCACCGGCGCCGAGAGGAGGTCGATCATCATCGACATGAAGTCAGCATAGCACCGACAGAGAGGAAGGGAAGCCAGGGGGTAGAATCAGCACCGGTGCGTGGCTGGGCATGGGGGGCGTTTCGGCATGGGGGCATTTCGGCCGCGCTCGTCAAACGGCGACGGCGGCGACGACGGGGAGGGTGAAGTGGAAGATGACGCCCCGGGGGGTGACATCTTCCATGCGCGCCGCTTCGCTGCGCTGCGCGCTTTCATCCATGGACGGCGCTTTGCTTCGCTGCGCGCTTTCGATCCACACTCGGCCGCCGTGGGCCTCGACGAACTTGCGGACGATGGAGAGCCCGAGGCCGGTGCCCTCGTATTCCCGGGTGGACGAGTTGTCCACCTGGAAAAAGGGGTCGAAGACTTTCTGGTGCAGGTGGGGCGGAATGCCGATGCCGCTGTCGGCAACGGAGATGCGGACCTGATCGCCGGGATCGGCGGGGCCCAGGTAAAGGGCCGCGGGGCCGGCCAGGGCCGAGGGCAAAGGATGATCGCCGCTGCCAAGAAGGACGGCGGTGATGGAGACCTGCCCGCCATCGGGGGTGAACTTGATGGCATTGCCCACCAGATTGAGCAGGACCTGACGCAGCTTGTCGCGGTCGCCCTGGATGAGGGGCATGTCGCCGGGGACGCTGGTCGAGAGGGCGACGTGCTTGCGCCGGGCCTGTGGGGTGACGGTGGTGACGACCTCGGTAAGGACGTCGCGCAGGCACAGGGGCGCGGGAAAAAGCTGCACGCCGGCCGACTCGATGCGCGAGATGTCGAGGATGCCGGTGATGAGGCCCAGAAGCTGCTCGCCCTTGTCCATGATGGTGCGCAGGTACTCGCGCTGCTCATCGTTCAGGGGACCGGCCAGGCCCTCCATCAGCATCTCGGAATAGCCGATGACGGAGGTCAACGGAGTGCGCAGCTCGTGAGACACGGTGGCCAGAAAATTGGACTTGATGCGGTCGAGTTCCTGCATGCGCGAGACGGCCTGTTCCAGACGCTGGTTCTTGACCTGCAACTCGCAGTAGGCATCCTCGACGCTGGCGACGTGGACCCGGGAGGACAGGACCCGGCGCAGGCCGGAAAGGAGCATCATCTCGGCGACCCAGCACAGGTGGCGCGGCAGGGCCAGCGCGGCGTCGGGAGCGGCGGCGTGGCCCGGTATCGGCCCGGCGACGATGTGGGCCAGGCGGTCGCCGTCGTGGAACAGGGCGGCGCACAGGTAGGCCCCGCGCTCGGTCGAAAGGAGCAGCGGCTCGGCCTCGGGCTCGGCGCGCAGCACCGATTCGGGCGGAGTATCGCCCAGAATGACGACGACCCCGTGCCCATCCGTGGACCAGGGCCCGGCCGGCGTGCGGGGCCCACGGGGATCGAGGATGCACACCGGACAGCACAGATCCCGCGACGAGGCGAGAAGCTGAGCCTCTTCATCGGGGAGCAAGAGCGTCCGCAGTTCCACCGGCGCGTCCGGCGACGGAAGCTGGGTCTCAGTGACTGCCAGCATCGGCGGCCCCTGCCCGGCCCCGGTCATGTCTCACACGGCCCCTCGCCCGCCGCGCCGGAGACCGGATCGCCGGTCGGCACCGCCACCGCCACGCCCGTCGCCGCCCCGTCCGCCATGCCCGCTGCTTTTTCGCCGGCCCCGCCCGCCATGCCCGTTGCTTTTTCGTCAACCCGGCCCGGCACCGCCCCGCCGGCCCCATCCGCCATGCCCGCTGCTTTTTCGCCGACCCGGCCCGGCACCGTCACCGCCCCATCCGCCACGCCCGGGATGCCCATGGAATTCCGCCCTTCCGGCGGCAGCGCCATCAGGCCCGACCGTCCCTGGCTGGCCTGCCGGGCCAGTTCAGGGGCCTGGAGCCGCCGGCCCAGCTCGGAAAGGAAGTCGGCCTTGCTGATCTGGTGCCGCGAGCCGATGCCCGTGCTCTTCTCCAAAGAGTCCCAGGTCAGCGCCGCCAGGGTGAAGAAGGTCTCCAGCACCCCGACCCCCTCGATGGCCGAGGCGGTGACGATGGACTCGCGCCCGCGCTGGGCAATTTCGGCCAGTTCGGCCTCGTCCCGGATCAACTCCTTTTGCAGGTCACGCTTGTTGAACTGGATGACCACCGGCATGGCGTCGGGGTCCAGGCCATTGTCCCGGAGGTTTTCGCGCAGGTGGGCGTACGCCTCGTTGTTGGCCCGGGTCTCGCTGAGCTGGCTGTCGGCGATGAAGGCCACGCCGTCGGCGGAACGCAGCACCAGGCGGCGGGTGTTGTTGTGCATCACCTGGCCGGGCACGGTGAACAGCTTGATCACCACCTTGGGCCCGCCCTGGGCGACAAAGGAAATGGGCAGAAGATCGAAGAAGAGGGTGCGGTCGTTGGCCGTGTCCAGCGTCAGCAGACGGCTGCGGTGGGCATCCACCAGGCGGGCGTGGAGCTTTTGCAAGTTCGTCGTCTTGCCCGACAGAGCCGGGCCGTAATAGACGAGCTTGATGGTGATTTCACGCCTTGAGAAATCGACCTGGGCCATTCCGGCTCGCTCTTTCCCTGGCGCTGGTCTTGGGACTGGCGTTGACGTTCGCCAGCGGGGCGGCAAGGGCCTCCCGCAGGACATCGTCCATGTCCTTCACCAGCACGATGTTGAGGCCGCGAAGCATGGACCGGGGTATCTCGTCGAGATCGCGGTGGTTGGCCTTGGGCACAAGGACCGTCTGGATGCCGGCGCGCAGGGCCGCCAGAAGCTTCTCCTTCAAACCGCCCACCGGGAGTACCCTGCCGCGAAGGGTGATCTCGCCGGTCATGGCCACGGTGCCGCGCACCGGGATGCCGGTCAAAAGCGACACCAGGGCGCAGGCCACGGTCACCCCGGCGGAGGGCCCGTCCTTGGGCACGGCCCCGGCGGGGACATGGATGTGGATCTCGCGCTCGCCGTAGAAGGTCTCGGGCAGGCCCAGCTGCGCGGCGCGGGCGCGGGCGAAGGACAGGGCCGCCTGGGCGGATTCCTTCATCACGTCGCCAAGCTGCCCGGTCAGGGTCAGGGCGCCCTTGCCGGGCATGAGCTGGGACTCGACTTCGAGCACCTCGCCGCCCACCGGGGTCCACGCCAGGCCCAGGGCGGTGCCGACGGGGTGCTGGATGACGCCGCGGCCGGAGGTGCCGTGATCGGAAGAAAGGGCGTGGATGGTGTGGCGCAGATAGAGCGGCGCACCCAGGAGCCGCCCGACGGTCTTGGGGCTGATGACCACGACCTTCTGGCGCTGGGGCATGACCGGGAGCAGCGTCATCGGGGGCGCCTTGCTCCGGCCGGGGTGAAGGGGCTGCCCGGGGACGGGCCCCTTGTGGGCCAGGTTGTGCTTCAGCGCCTGGTTCTTCTGGTCCTCCCGCTCGACTACCTGGCGGGCGACCTTGCGACAGACCGCGGCCACCTGACGTTCCAGGTCGCGCAGCCCGGCCTCGCGGGTGTAGTCGGAGATAAGGCTGCGCAGGGCGGGGGTGGTGAAGCGGACCTCACAAGAAGGCAAAAGGCCCGCCTGGGCGATGGCCCGGGGGACCACGTGGCGCCTGGCAATGGCCAGCTTCTCGGCCTCGGAGTAGCCCGAAAGCTGGATGAGTTCCAGGCGGTCGCGCAGGGCCTGGGGGATGCGGTCGCTGGCGTTGGCGGTGGCGATGAAGAGGATCTGCGACAAATCGAAGGGGACGCCCAGGTAGTTGTCGCGGAAGGTGCTGTTCTGCTCGGGGTCGAGGACTTCCAAAAGCGCCGCGGCGGGGTCGCCCTGCCCCTCGGTGCCGAGCTTGTCGATCTCGTCGAGGAGGACCACGGGGTTCTTGTGTCCGGCCTGGCGCATGCCCTGGATGATGCGGCCGGGCATGGCGCCGACGTAGGTGCGCCGGTGGCCGCGGATCTCCGCGTCGTCGCGCACGCCGCCCAGGACCACGCGCACGAAGCGCCGGCCCAGGGCGCGGGCGATGGAGCGCCCCAGGGAGGTCTTGCCCACGCCGGGGGGGCCGACAAAACACAGGATGGTGCCCAGTTGGGCCACGCCCCGGGGCTCGCCGGAGTGGCCGCGCTGTGCGCCGCGGAGACGCACCACGCTGAGGAATTCGAGGATGCGGTCCTTGACGCGGATGAGGTCGTAGTGGTCCTCGTCGAGGATCTTGCGGGCCACGGTCAGGTCGAGCTGGTCCTCGGTGGTCTTCTGCCAGGGCAGTTCGACCATCCAGTCGAGGTAGGTGCGCACCACCTGGTATTCGGCGGCGGTGCTTTGCATGGTCTCCAGGCGGCGAAGCTGGCGCTCGGCTTCGATCAGGGCCTCGCCGGACAGGCCGGCCTCGCCGACGCGACGGCGCAGTTCGACGGCCTCGCCGCCTTCCTCGCCGCCACCCAGCTCGCTGTGGATCTGCCGAAGCTGTTCGCGCAGGAAGTGCTCGCGCTGGTTGCGCGAAAGGACCTCCTTGGCGCGGCTCTGGATGTTCTCCTGCATCTGGATGATCTCGACCTCCTTGCGCAGGAAGGCGGCAATCACCCGCAGGCGGCGCAGGGGGTCCAGTTCTTCCAGGATGACCTGGGCTTCGTCCACCTTGAGTTGGAGATTGGCACAGACCAGATCCGACAGGCGGCCCGGCTCTTCGACGCCGGGGAGGATGGCCAGAAGCTCGGGGGAGCTGACCTTGCCGGCCTGGTTGTAGGGGTCCAGGTCGTCGCGGATCTGCCGAGAAAGCGCCTCGATCTCGGCGGTGGCCAGGGGGCCGTGGGGGTCCCCGGCGGGGCCGCCGTTTTGGGCCCCGGGGCTGCCGGGCGACGACGAGTGTATCGGAGACGAGACCGGGCGGTCGTGGACCTGCTCGACGCGCACAGTGTGGCACGGATCGCGTCCCTGCCATTCGGAGACGCGGGCGCGGAAGAGCCCCTGGATGAGGATCTTCATGCGCCCGTCGGAAAGCTTGCGCATGCGCAGGATGGTCCCGACGGTGCCGATTTCGTTGAGGGCATCCGGTTCGGGGGAGTCGTCGGTCTCGGAACGCTGGACGGTGACGAAGATCAGGCGGTCCTTGGTGCTGCCCAGGGCGATGTCCACCGCGGCGGCGGAGACCTGCCGGGCCACCAGCAAGGGTACGATCATGTACGGGAAAAGGACGAGATCGCGGACAGGGAGCAGCGCCAGGGTATCTGGCAGCTCTACCTGAGGGATCTCTGGGGTGTCGACGAGCAGCTCTGACATCAGCTACGGGGTCCCCTGGTCACGTGCGGACGCAGCATACTCCACGAGGCATCGACAGTACAAACTTTTACCATTTCCTGGCGGGGCCGGCTCTTTTGCTGCCGGTTACAGGTCGCCGCCTGCGGGGCGGGCGGCAGGCGGCCGGGTGGAGATCTGGATGGTGAAGCGGCGGCTGCGGCGGTCCTCGGTGAGGGTGGGGATGATGACGGTGAGGATGCCGCCGGAAAGTTCGGCCCGGGTCTGGGACAGGTCGCAGGGCCCTGGCAGGGAGAAGATGCGGCGGAAAGGGCCGTACTGCCGTTCGAGACACTGATAGCTGACCGGGGTCATTGACGAGGGGGTGGAGCCTTGAAGGCCGAAGGGGATGCGCGGGGGCATCTTGGGCAGCTCCGGCGATGGCTTGATGCCCTCGACGACGACGCAGTCGCGCTGGCTGTAGATCTGGACCTCGCCAGGGCGCACGCCAGGAAGTTCGATTTCCAGGATGTAGTGCCCGGCCAGTTCCTGAACGTCCGCCACCGGGCGCAGGAGGCCGGGGGTCGCCACCTCTGCCGCGGCGATGCGTTCGAGGAGGGCTTCGGCCTCGCGGCGCAGATCGCGTAGGCGATTGTCCATACCACGGACATTGTAGCGCAAAGTCTGCGCACGGCCAAGAAAGGGCCTGTCGATCACCGCGGCGCTTCGCGCTTCGCGACCGGCCTAGCGGAGGAAGGAACGCTTGATGATGTTCAGGTAGTCGTTGCCGAAGCTGTCCATCTCGTTGGAGATGACCTTGATCTTGCGGGCGAAGAAGTTGAAGGCCATGACGGCGGGGATAGCGGCCACCAGGCCGATGGCGGTGGTGATGAGGGCCTCGGCGATGCCGGGGGCCACGGTGGCCAGGTTGGCCGAGCCCTTGGCGCCGATGTTGCGGAAGGCGTCCATGATGCCCCACACGGTGCCGAAGAGACCCACGAAGGGGGCGGAGGAGCCGACGGTGGCCAAAAAGGGAGTCAGGCTTTCCAGGTGGGTCATCTCGGCGATGAACGAGCGGCGCAGGGAGCGCTCGACGTTCTCGATGTCGCCCATGCCGTGGGTCTCGGTGTTTTCGCCGGGCCTGCCGGCCTTGCCCGCGGTCGCCCCACCGGCGCCGGAGTCCCGGGACAGGCGCATCAGCTCGACGTAGCCCGCCTTGAACATCGAGGCCACGGGAGACCGGCGGAAGCGCTTGGCCTGCTCATACACGGCGTCCAGGCGCTTCTGCTGCCAAAAGACATCCAGGAAGGCCTCGGTCTCGTTGGCGGCCCGGAACAGCTGGAAGATCTTGTACCCGATGATGAAGGTGGTCACCACGAAGAAGGTGATCAGACAGAAGAGCACCCCGAGGATCACGCCGCCGGAGCTGAGGACAAGCTGGAAGAGGTCGAGTTGTTGGCCCGCGGCCCCTTGTGCCGGGCCCGCGGTGGCAAGTAAGGACAGCATGGTAATGAACCAGGGTAGACCGGCGGGAAGGAAGCGTCAAACCCTGGCGTCAAATCGCATGGCGCCGGCCCTTGACCGGGGGCGGAACCTCTGCGATGGTTCGGGGTCGCTAAAGGAGACGCCCATGACGGAGATCGTGGCGGTACGGGGACGAGAGATCCTGGACTCGCGGGGCAACCCGACCCTGGAGGTGGACGTGGTCACCGCGGGCGGCGCCGTCGGTCGTGCCGCGGTGCCCTCGGGGGCGTCCACCGGCTCGCATGAAGCGCTGGAGCTGCGGGACGGCGACGATCGGCGCTACCTGGGCAAGGGGGTGCTGCGCGCGGTGCAGCACGTGAACGAGGTGCTGGGGCCGGCGATGATCGGCCTGGACGCCGCCGAGCAGCCGCGGATCGACGAGGCGCTGCTCTTGCTGGATGGGACGCCGAACAAAAGCAAGCTGGGCGCGAACGCCCTTTTGGGCATCTCGCTGGCGTCGGCCCGAGGGGCGGCGGAGCAGCTTGGCGTGCCGCTCTATCGTTATCTGGGCGGGACTTCGGCGCGGCTCATGCCGGTACCGCTGATGAACTTGATCAACGGCGGGGCCCACGCGGACAACAACCTCGACGTGCAGGAGTTCATGGTGGTGCCGTGGGGCGCGACCTCGTTCCCCGAGGCGCTGCGCATGGGGGTCGAGGTGTTCCACCACCTGAAGCAGGTGCTGAAGGCCAAGGGGCTTTTCACCGGGGTGGGCGATGAGGGCGGCTTTGCGCCAAACCTGCCGGCCAACGAGGCGGCGCTGGACGCGCTGCTGGAAGCCATCGGCAAGGCCGGCTACCGCCCCGGCGAGGACATCGCCATCGCGATGGATGTCGCGGCCAGTGAGTTTTATGATCGCGAAGCGCCGCAGGCGCCGCGGTCCATAGACCGTCACAAGGGGTACCGGCTGGGCGGCAACCAGCTTTCGTCGGATGAAATGGTGGGGTGGTACGCGGGGCTGTGCAAGAACTACCCGATCGTGTCCATCGAGGACGGCATGGCCGAGGACGACTGGGCTGGCTGGAAGCGGCTGACCGAGGCGCTGGGGCAGCAGGTGCAACTGGTCGGGGATGACCTTTTCGTCACCGATGTGCGCCGGCTGGCCCGGGGACTGACCGAGGGGGTGGCCAATTCGATCCTCATCAAGGTGAACCAGATCGGCACGCTGACCGAGACGCTGGACGCGGTGAGTTTGGCGCAGAAGGCGGGTTACACGGCGATCATCTCCCACCGATCGGGGGAGACCGAGGACCCCTTCATCGCGGACCTGGCCGTCGCCACCTGCGCGGGGCAGATCAAGACTGGCTCGGCGTCTCGATCCGAGCGAGTGGCCAAGTACAACCAGCTCCTGCGCATCCACGAGGAGCTGGGGAGCACGGCCCGCTTCGCCGGGCGAGCGGCGTTCCACAGGCGGCCGGCAGTCGTGACGTAGCCCATAAGCCCATAAGTTAAGATCGGACCTGGACGGCTTGTTGTGCGCCGCATCACGCTGCGGGATTCATTGAGCTTCGGGGAAGACAGCGCGCTCCTGGCATGCTACACTCCCGCGGCTGCTGATTGGAAGGGCGCCAGACCCACCACCACCAAGCGCCTAATGGGAGTCTTCGATGGCAACGCCGGAACGCGCGATCATCTTGTCGAATTTGAACCTGGGACCGCTTTCGCTCGACGCCGAGCTGCGAGGGATGCTTGCCGCGCTGGGAGGCGGGCCGAAAGTGGAGCTGATCCTCGCCGGAAAGAGCTTCGACCTTACGGGAAAGGGTCTGGACGATCTTGGACAGAAGGCCAAGGACGACCTTGGGGTCCTCGCGCAGGCGGTGGCCGGAGGGCGGCTGACGATCCTGGCCGGTGCCGGCGAGGAGGCGCTGGCCAAGGATGAGGAGCGGCGGAAGCTGGAGAAGCTGCTCGGGATGCCGCAGGGGCAGGTGTTTTATGGGGAAGAGCTGGCCCCAGGACTCACCGGCAGGCGCCTCACGGCGGAGGACGGGGTGGCGTGGGTGCTCACCGCTCACCCGGTGGACCCGCTGGCGGGACAGGCCCACGACGAGCTGCTGTCCTGGAGCGGGCTGCGGGGCTTCGTCAAGGCCTGGGCCTGGCAGATCAGGAACCGCACCCCGCTGACCGAGCCTGAAGGGCCGCAGCACCACTTCGCCCAGGCGCTGGCCCACGCGGTGGCGGTGGCCAAGGGC
>JBBRLA010000180.1:0-13255 GCA_038231615.1 Polyangia bacterium
CATGGGTGAAGCCCCGGCCCAGCAGGCGGTGATGGACATGGTCCCGATCGGCCTGCATCACCGGCCGCCCGCTGAGCAGCCTCCTGCCGATGGTCAGCGAGGTGTCGAGAAGGGGCAGCCCCAATGCCACTGCGGGGAAGATCACCAGCACTGCGGTGGCCGCCTTCTGCACGGTCCAGATGGAGGTCGTGGCCAGAAGGTAACCCAAAAACATGCTTCCGGTGTCGCCCATGAAGATCGACGCCGGGTTCCAGTTGAAGATCAGGAAGCCCAGGATCGCCCCCGAAAGGGTGATGGCGAAGAGCCCGAGGAGCAGGTCCCCGCGCAACACAGCGATGATAGCGGTGGAGCCCAGGGCGAAGAAGGCCACGCCGGAGGCCAGGCCGTCCAGGCCGTCGATCAGGTTGACGGCATTGATGATGCCGGTGATCCACAGAACGGTGGCGAAGAAGGATGCCCATACTGGCAGCTCCCAGTGCTCCCACAGGGAGGTCCTGCCGCCGACGCGCAGGCCGACGTACCACAGGGCGGCGGCCACGGAGGTCTGCACCAAGAGCTTGGTCAGCGCCCGCATGCCGCGCAGGTCGTCGATGCTGCCCAGCACCAGGATCGGGATGCCGCCCAAAAGCAGGGCGGTGACCTTGGGCCCCTCGGAGACCGCGGCCACCCCCAGGGTGCTCTGGCTGAGCCAGAGAAAAAGCAAAGTGAGGTAGAAGCCGACGGCGATGGCCAGGCCGCCCATGCGCGGGACGATGCCGTCGTGGCTTTTCACCTTGCGGGCGGAGAACTGATCGAGCGCCCCCAGTCGCAATGCCAGGCGGCGGACCCACGGCGTCAGACAGATCGCGATGACGAAGGCACAGAAGAACCCGGCCCACAACGCCCTCATGACCACCCTCCCTTGTCTTGCTTCTGCATGTCTCTCCCGCGGACGAATGGATCTCGCGCCGCCTTGTCAGAACCTGCCACAAGCTTTAGCACCGCCTCGTGACGGGCCGTCGCCAGCCCGCGGGTGTAGCTCCGCTCGAAGACCTGCCGCGCCCGCGCCCCCATGCGCGCCCGGCGGGAGGGGTCCGCAGCCAGCCGGCGCACCGCGGCAATCAAACCCGGCACGTCGTCGTTGCGCACCGATTCGCCGATGTCCTCGCGGCGCAAGAGTTCGGCCACGCGTCCGCCCGGGGGACCGACGTAGAGGATCGGCCGCCCGGCGGCGAGCATGCCGTAGACCTTGCTTGGCACGAGCAATCCAGAAAGGCCCGCGGAAAGGGTCACCAGGCCCACGTCGCCCGCGGTCAGGGCGTCGCGCACGCCGGCACGGGACTGCGGGGGCAGGAAGTGGACGCGGGGCAGTCCTTTGGTACCCTCTTCCACCGCCGCGCGCAGGGGACCGCCGCCGATGAAGATCCACGAGACCGGATCGTTAGCCAGGGCCGGCAGGGCGGCAAGCAGGGTATCGAAGTCGTGGCCGCGGCCCAGGTTGCCGGCGTAGCCGATGGCAAACTGCCCATCGCCGCCGTTCGCGCCGGAAAGGCCCAGGTGTCGGCGCAAGCCGTTGTCGCCCGGGGGCTGCGGCGTCACCTCGGCGCCGTCGCACCAGTTGTCTATGACGTGGACCCGCCCGGGTGACGCGCCTTTTTCGATGAGCCGTGCTGCCATGGCCTCGTCAAGTACTACCACGGCATCGGCACTTCGGTAGAGTTTCAGAGACAGCGCGTCGAAAAACCGCGCCGCGGCGCCGGTGGGGTCCATCACGCCGAGGGCCACGGCCAGATCCGGGTAGACGTCCTGCACCCAGTAGACGAAGCGCGTGTCCGAGAGCGATTTTTGCCACAGCCCCAGGGCGGCCACCAGGGGCGGGGTGGACAGGGCCAGCACCACGTCGGGGCGCTCCGCAAGCAGAATGCGCAGCCAGGCGCCGAAAAAGAAGCTGGCGTAACCCATGGCTTTTTCCGCCAGATCGCCGAGCTTGCGAGCGCCGGCAAAGGAGAAACCCGCGCGGGACAGCGCGGAAGAAAGGAAGGGCGCGGGGATCGGCACCCGCAGGATGCGCACCCCGCGATGCTCTGCGGAAAGGGCCAGGGGCGCAGGGGAAAGGGCGCGATTGCCATCGTGAGGGGTGCGGTAACAGGCGGTGCCGGCCACCACGGTGACCTGATGCCCGAGGGCGACCAGGTCCTCGGCCAGATCCGCGCACATCTGCGCCGTGGCAGCGATGTCGGGGTAGTAGTACTGGTTGATCAGCAGCACGCGCATGGCAAACTCACTGCGCAAGGCCGTGCAGTTTTACCCAGGATAGCAGGGTATAGAGGGCCCAGATGCGCCAAGTGACCCCTTTCGAGCGGCCTGAGACGTAGTCATCCCACATGCGCGAGACCACGTCGGGACACAGCCCGGCGGCCCGCGCAGGGGCTGGATCGCCAAGCAGCGTGCCGACCCGATGACGGAGAGCGCCGCGTAACCATGAATCGAGGGGTAGCACAAATCCGCGCTTGCGCCGCTTTGAGGCGGCCGTGACCAGATGACTCTGACATGCGTCAACGAAAAGCGGCTTCTTCCGTCCCGATTCTGTTCGCGAACCCGGGGGCAGGCCCATGACCCGCGTGACCAAGATGTGGTCGCACAGGGGCACGCGCAACTCGACGCCATGGGCCATGGACATGACGTCGGCGTCCCGCAGCAGGGTATTGGCCAGGTAGTTGGCGATCTCCAGGTAGGAGAGCAGCTCATCCGGGGGGAGGGACAGGAGCCGATCGGGGTCGATGTCGCAGCGCAGGTGCTCGGCGGGGTCGAGGTGGGAGAGACCCAGATCGGGGTCGAGCAGGGCGCCAAGCTGTGCTGCGGGGAAAAGGCCGCGAAGGGCGGCGTAGAGACGCAAGGCATCGGCGGATGCTGCCGCGGAAAGCACGGCGGCACCCTTGCCCACGGCAAGGGGGGCGCGCTGGAGCAGGCCGGAGAAGAAGCCGGTGCTGCCGGGGTGTGAGGTATCGCCAACGTGCCCGGCGTGGGCCAGGGGCGCGGCGTTACCCAGGTGCGCGGCCCGACCCAGGCATGCGGCGGCGCGGCCCAGACGCAGGCCGGCGGCGAAGGGGCGACGCAGGTCGTAGCCCAGGAAGACCTCGTCGCCGCCCAGGCCGGACAGGGCCACCTTCAGGCCGGCATCGCGGACGACCTGTGCCACCAGGTACGTGTTAAGGCCGTCCACGCTGGGCTGGTCCAGTGCGGCGAAGTAGGCCGGCAGGCGAGCGAGGATGGCCGCCGGGGTCTCGACGTGCTCGTGGTGGCGGGTGTGCAGGGCCGCGGCGATGCGCCGGGCCTCGTCCCCCTCGCTCTCTTTTTCTGCGGCGCCGTAGGTCAGGGTGAAGGTATGTAGCTCGCCCTCCCCTGCCCTGCGGGCAAGCTGTGCCACGGCGGTGGAGTCGATGCCCCCGGAGAGCAGCACCCCCACCGGGACGTCGGCGACGAGGCGCAGGGCCACGGCCTGGGCCAGGACCGGGGCGATCTCGGCGGCGGCTCGTGCACGATCGAGGCGCGGGCGGGGCACGGCGCCGCGCGGCGTGGGCAGGTGGAAGTACGGGCGATCGGCGATGGACAGGGGTTGTCCTACCCGGCCCACCGAGACGGTCAGGACGTGCCCCGGCAAAAGCAGCGAGACGCCCTCCAGCAGGGTGCGCGGCTGCGGGACGCTGCCCAGGGCCAGGTACCCGTGGACGGCGCGGGGGTCGAGGCGCCTTTTGGCCGCCCCGCAGGCCAAAAGGGCCTTGAGTTCGGAGGCGAATGCCAGGCGGCGCCTATCGTGGCAGTAATAAAGCGGTTTCTTGCCCAACCGGTCGCGAAAGAGCTGGAGGCGGCGGTGCCCGGCGTCCCACAGGGCGAAGGCGAACATGCCGCGGAGGCGCTCGACGACGTGTTCGCCCCATTCGCGATAACCGCGCAGGACGACCTCGGTGTCGGAGGTCGAGCGGAAGCGGTGGCCGCGGGCGATGAGTTCGGCGCGCAGGGCGGCGAAGTTGTAGCTTTCGCCGTTGTACACCAGGGTGGCGGCGCCGTCCTCAGTGGACATGGGCTGGTTGCCGGCGGGGGACAGGTCGAGGATGGCCAGGCGGGCGAAGGCCAGGTGGACCTGCGCGCCGGGGTGGATGGGCAGGGTGATCTGCCCCTCGGCATCCGGGCCGCGGTGGCGCAGGGAATGAAGCAGGGCCTGCTCATCGATCCCGCCCCTCTCTCCGACATAGCCGCCGATGCCACACATTCCGGGTCCTTCGATTCCCGATCCAGCGGGTCAGACCGCCGCGCCGGGGGCGAGGCGGGTGAGGAAGAACGGACCCAGGGCCAGCACGTCCATGCGGGTCTTCAGGAAGCACGAGAGGGCCTCTTCCGGGGTGCAGACGATGGGCTCGTTCTCGTTGAACGAGGTGTTCAGCAGCACCGGCACGGAGGTGCGTCGGGCGAACTCGGCGATCAGGCGGTGGAAGAGGGGATTGGTTTTTTTCGACACCGTCTGAAGGCGGCCGGTTCCGTCGACATGGGTGACCGCGGGGATCTGGGCGCGCCGCTCGGGGCGCACGCTGTCCACCAGCAGCATCGTGGGCGAGGGCACGGCGCGGACGAACCAGGCGGCGGTCTCCTCTTCCAAAATGGCCGGGGCGAAGGGGCGGAAGGCTTCCCGATGCTTGATGCGGCTGTTCAGGATGTCCTTCATGTCGCCGCGGCGGGGATCGGCCAGGATGCTACGGTTGCCCAGGGCCCGCGGGCCGAACTCCATGCGTCCCTGGAACCAGCCGACCACGCCGCCCGCCTGGATGGCGTCGACCGTGCGGCGGATCATCTGCTCCTCATCCAGGCGTTCGACGCAGATGCCATCGAGACGCCGGCCGTTTGCCTCGACGCCCAGGACGTCATCCAGGGCGGCGGCGCAGGCGGCCTCGCCATAGGCCGGGCCGGTGTAGGCGTCCTCCATGACCAGACGGCGGGGGCGCTGGAGAATCTGGTGCTCGATCCACAGAGCAGCGCCCAAGGAGGTGCCGTTGTCGCCGGCTGCGGGCTGGATAAAGATCTCGCGAAAAGGGGTGTGGTCGAGGATCTTGCCGTTGGCCACCGAGTTCAGCGCCACGCCGCCGGCCAGGCACAGGCGCGAGAGGCCGGTGCGCTGGTGCAAGCCGCGGCAGATGTGCAGGACCGCCTCTTCCAGCATCGCCTGGAGGCTGGCGGCGACGTCGTAAATGCGATCGTCGTAGGGGCCGCCGGGCGCGCGCGGGGGGCCCAGGAGCTGCACCAGCTTGTCGGTGTAAAGGCCGCCGATCTTCGGGCTGCCTTCATCCCAGCTCATCTCGACGCCCTCGCGGACGTGGCGGAAGAAGCGCACGTCGAGTTCGAAGCCGCCGTCGGGCAGCAAGTGGATGAGCTGGCGGAACTGATCCAGGTAGCGGGGGCGGCCGTAGGGGGCCAGCCCCATGATCTTGCCCTCGTCGCCGTACTTGGGAAAGCCCAGCCACTGGGTGACGGCGGTGTAGACGATGCCCAGGGAGTGGGGGTAGAGCACTTCGGAAAGGACGTCGAGGCGGGTGCCGCTGCCCCGGGCCCACATGGTGGAGACGAAGTCGCCAAAACCGTCCAGGGAAAGGACGGCGGCGTCGTCGAAGGGGGAGGCGAAGAAGGCGCTGGCCAGGTGGGCGCGGTGGTGCTCGACGGCGTGCTGGGTGGCGCGCAGGTCCTTGGGGGCGACGCGGAGGGCGGCAGCCAGGGCCTCGTCTGCCTTGCGCAGGCGGGCCACGTTGCCCAGGCGGTCCTTGAGGGTGGCGAGGAGGCCGCCGCCGGTGCCGCTGACTGCGGTGTCGCCGAAGTTCGGGCTGCCGGAGTCGGGAGCTTCGGAGGGCTGGGCGCGCTTTACCACGCGGTTGGCCAGGTGCATCGCCTTTTGCAGGAGGTGCGCCTTGGGGTCGCGGGAGAGGGCCACATGGTCCAGGTCGCCCGGGGAGACGCCGGCCAGGGAGAGGCAGGCGCTGGCGGCCAGGGAGGGAAAGCCGGCGCAGTGCTTCTGCCGGTTCAGGCGCTCCTCCTCGATGGCGTAGGCCAGCTTGCCGTCGATGAGCAGGGCGGCGCTGGCGTCCCCGTGATAGGCGTTCAGTCCAAGAATGATCATCGGTACAAGGCTCTGTTGGCTTCTAGTTGGATCGGCTCGCCGACGGGGGCGAGATGGCAGGATGATAGCACGGGGACGGCACGGCTTGTCCAGTTCGTGCGTTTCGGGTGGGGCGACAAAAACTCGTTCTTACTTGGGAGACAACTCCTTGAGCAGGAGCTTGAGCAGTTCGGCCCGCTGCTCCGGCGGAATGCCCTTGAGCAGCTGCTCGGGCGGGATACCCTCCAGCCGCTGCTCGGCGTCCAGACCCTCCAGCCGCTGCTTCGGCGGAATGCCCTTGAGTAGCTGCTCCGGCGGAATCCCCTCCAGCCGCTCTTCTATCGTGTGCATTGCCATCACCTGACGGCGCAACTCGCTCAGGTCTTCGGTGATCTCGCTCAGCCCGGGCATGCCCTTGTATGGCTCCAGCATCTTTTTCATCTCCCTGGACAAAGTAGCATAAAACAGGTCCTGGGCCATCGCGCCCCGCTCGTCGCCAGCTTGCGGCAGCTTGTAGAGTCGCCGCCGCGCCGAGAGCAGGTTCAGCAGACTCTCCGGGTACTCCCGGCCCAACTCCATCAGGTTGATCACGTAGTAGACGATTCCTTCCGCCGGGCCAGGGCCCTGCACCAAGCAGCGACGAATGCCCTGTTTCACCGGCTCGAAAGGGAAGCCGTTCTTCGCCGACACCTCGTAGAAGTCGCCGGCCACCGCCGAGGCCAGGAAGATGACCGCGATCTCCCCGTCCCAGGTGCGGCGATACTTGCGCTTGCACAGCAGGCCGTAGACTCGCCCCTGGTCAAAGTCGTCCCAGGTCAGGCGGTCTTGGGGCGACTTGTACTCCAGCACCGTGTACAGACGCAAAAGCGGCACCAGGAAGTCCAGGTCGGGGTAGCGGAAAGGGGCCAGGTGCGGGTCCACCTTGCGCACCACGATGGCGTCGGCCTCCAGCAGGAGGTCGCCGAGCTTGTCGAAGGCCTTGACTTCGAGCCTGTCGGGGTTGGCGCAGGTCTTCAGCAGCGTGGTGAAAAAGACATGCCAGCCGGTGTAGGGCGGGTCAGGGGAGTCAGGACCAGAGGGAGGAGCGCTCGCCATGGCGGTAACATGGCGCAACATTTGAGCAGGCACAACGGATTTCTAGTACTATCTCCGCAATTGCAAGGGATGAGTTCCATGGCTTCCTGGTCAGCCGGGCGGCTGGCCTTCTCGATTCTCGATTCAGGCGAGCCCTCAGCCCGGCGCCGTTCTTACTTGGGAGACATCTCCTGAAGCAGGAGCTTGAGCAGTTCGGCCCGCTGCTCCAGCGGAATCCCCTTGAGTAGCTGCTCGGGCGGAATCCCCTTGAGCAGTTGCTCCGGCGGAATCCCCTCTCTGCGCAGGCGAGATGGAGGGCGTCCATGTCCTTGAATCCCAGGGATTGTTCAGGTTGCGCATGCCCGGATGTCCGTGGTGGACGAGATGCGTTTGATATCGGGATCTTGTAGCAATTGGTCGATCACGTCCTGGGTGGTATCGACGACGAGCATGGGGAAGATCGTGTCCGCGGCAGTGACTTCGATGTCTGCTCCCCTGCTGCGGAGGGCCGCAATCTTGCCAAGTACACGATTTTTCACTAGTTCAGATGAACGAGCCATCTCCTCTATCCGCTTGGCGCGGGAGGTACCGGCTGCAAACTTCACGTCCGCAGCCAGTTCGAGCACAACACTCAAACGACTGGGCATCATCACTATTATAGGGCTCCTGGCTCCGGGGGCAAATTAGAACGAGATCTTATGCCGGGGCCCCTTTTTCTTACCTGACGAAATCTTCCGAGCCCTCGAACGGATCTCGTCGCGCAGCTTCACATCAGGGCCCTTCTCTTGAAGGATCAGAGCAGCGACGCCTGCGGCGACTGGCGCTGCCATGGATGTTCCGTTCAAGCATGCATAGCCTCCTCCGCTGACAGCAGAGTAGACCTTCACGCCTGGTGCGAAATAGTCCGGCTTAGTCACGCCTCCCTCCTGAGGGACGGAACCACCACATGACTGCGCCCAAACGGCATCCTTGTGGTCGATCGCGCCAATTCCAAGAACGTTTGCATAGTTCCCGGGACTGCCGTGATGTCCATCACCGGTGTTGCCGATGGCGGCCACGACCTCGATTCCCAGGTCTACGGCACTGTCGATGGCGGGCTTGAAAAAGTCCGCATATATGTCGATACCTTTCGCGTCGGTCGAGCAGAACGAAAGATTGAGTATATCCACGCCACTCTGCCCGTCGGGTCGTTGCAAGGTGGCGAGCCAGTTGATGCCCTTGGCTACCTGCGAAATTGTCCCGTCACCCTTCGGCAGGACAAGTGCCACGGCCAGGGCCGCACCTGGAGCAATGCCGACCTTGTGCCCACACGCAATTCCCGCCACATGAGTACCGTGTCCCTGCGGATGAGAGTCATGCGGAGCCGTGTCTAGCAGCGTCCCTTTCTTGTCAAATTCTGCGAAAGATACCTCTCGACCAGCGAATTCACTATGGCTGGCGTCGATGCCGCTATCGGCGATCCCGATCCAGACTCCTTTTCCGGTGATTCCCCGCCCGTGCGCGCTCCGGGCATCGACCGCATCCAAGTGCCAGGGCATGTCCCCAAGATCTGGCGGCTCTTTGTCCGGGGTTGGGATGTGTAGCACCTCGACGTCAGATCGGATAACCGAAAGCACATCGGGATTATTCTTCAGCAGGGATTCGAGGTCGGCAGGACCGGAAATAAGCAGGGCACTGATGCCGCTCAACCTTTCCACATGGACATCTGCATTTTCGGATTCTCCTCGTGCCTGGATGGCAGGCCCGTCTAATCGGTAGCCTTTATCTTCGATCCGGTACTTGATTCTCAAACCCTCAACGACCGAATTGCCTAGACTCTCGCTCCTCTCCTCTAAGAGCTGGGTACGGCTTGGAGCACGAACTGAAACGGAGGCCGTTGAAATCTGCTTGTGTTCCTGACGCCTCAACATCACCAGGCAAGTTACATCCTGGGTCGCGTCGCTCGGCGCCGTGCGTCTCGGGCCAGGTGTCTGGGTAGTCGTCGTGATCTTCACGCCAGCGGACAGGCCCAGTTCATCCACGACTTGGCGCAAATCCTGTGTCAGCGCTTGAACTGCGCTAGAGCCCACATCGACGGAAAAATCGATCCCGACTTTCAAATTGGTCCCTGAGCGCAGTTTAGGGATAAGCTTGGTCCCCAGCCGATTCCACACTTCAGGTGGCACACTTCCTTGGACGCGGACCGTGGAGATTTGCGCAGTGCGTGATGGTTCGTCTGGTTTGAGCGGATTCAGAAGATCGAGATTGATATTCGGCCTCTGATTTCGTTCAGATATTAGATCCTGCAAAAGTTTCAGATTAAGAGACTCGTCCGGGCGCAGACCCTTTCCTTTCTTATGCTCCTCTGCTCGGTTCTTGTTGAGAAGATAGACATCGGCATCGAAAGCTACTTCGTCAGCGCTTAGCTTCTCCTTGTACCAGACCCTTTCGTACCCGCCATCCGGTCGAAGCCCCGAAGCCAGACCAAAGTCACCCCGCTCCACAAACTCCGGAATCTTTGTCTGCAAGTAAGCATCCACGTCCAGGAGCCGCTCCATGGCCCCACTCAGGAATGCCTGGCGCAGACTCATCAGCGGCCAGGCCCCCGACTCCTTCAGGGCAGGCGGCCAGCGCCTGTCCAGATAGCCGGCGCCCGGGGACTCGTTCAATATCGCGTTCGATTTCAGCGTCGCGATCACCCGGCCGCTGAGCGTCTCGCTTCCGCCGTGTCCAGAGACGAAGTCGATCGTCTTGATCCCGTCCGGCTCGTCGTTGTCGAGCAGGGCCAGAAAGCTGTAGCTGGCCCAGACCTCTTCCTTGGCCTCCGCCTCCGCTTGCTTGACCTCCACTGTGATGTCGCTAAGCTCCGAGCGATCGAATTCACCGCCGAGCGTACCGGCGTCGAGTTCCCGCTTGACTCGCCTCCAGGCCAGCCAGGACTCGACCTTGTCGTGCATCTCCTTGCCCGGCTTCTTCAGGCACCAGACCAGCGCGCCGGGGTAAAGACGGGACGTGCCATTTTTCCGTCGCGTCCAATCGGCAATCCGCTTGCGCAGCCCATCGTCCTTGCCCCACTCCTGGCCCGGCTCCATGACCACCAGCGTAAGCTTGGGCAGGTCGGGCACGGCGGAGCTATCCGAGGGAAAGTAGCACACCGGTATGCTCCGGCCCCGCTCGAACTCATTTTGCACCTGCTGTTTTATCGCGGGGCGAATCTCGGCTTCCTCATCCAACGAAGCGCGCCGGTCGTTGACGACTTTCTTCAGCGTGGGCTGGTGATGAATCTTGAATCCGTCCGACCCGACCCGACGAATATAGTAGGCCCGCGAAGCCAGGGCGGCTGCCGCGTTGTCGATTGATGTGGTATCCAGCCTCGGCTCGCCCAGAGCGAGACGCAGCTCCGGCAAGTGGGCCACTTTGTCCGTCTGACCGCCGGAGCACTCGAAGAGGATTACCGTGCCCACGCGGCGGTGGATATCCGTGAGTGGGCCCTTGGTATCAGCATCCAGCGCCCGTGCATGGGCCGTGACACCGGCAATGTCAGTCTCTATGGCCGATAGGAGCTTGGATTCGCCGAGCTGCCCGAGGACCACGCTGCGGAACTCGGGAATGTCCAGCGGGGCTGAACCCAGCGTGATCAGCGGCTCGGGGCGCGCATCAATGAAGTCATTCTTGTAGACCAATGAGATCCATTGAGCCAACATGGCCAGGGTGCCGCGCGTCTGCTGGTACTGTGGCAGTGCCTGCCACTTGCGCTGAAACACGGATAGCGTCGCTGGATGGAAGGGGTAGCAAGACTCCAGCCGCCGATGGAGGAGTTCTCGCGACCTCGCCTCAGTGGCCGAGGTATCCACTGCCGTCCATTCCGGCGGAAGCTGGGCACGTCGTTCGTACCACCAATCCGCGAATGCCTTGACCACCGGCTTGCGATCTTTCTCAGTGCCGATGTCCTCGAAAAGTCGCCGCCGGATCACCTCGGCAATCTCGGCCTCGTCATTGACGATCAAGTCCTTGGCCACGCGGCGGACCACCTTGGTGATCTTCTCCTGCCACTCCATGTCCCAGGTGGTCATCTCGACCTGGCTTCTGGGCAGGCTGATCACCGCCGCGCTCCTTGGGGTACCAGTCATCGCGACGGTGAAGTTCTGAATGAAAGCGTGGAACGAATCTGCCATGTCACGATGGCGGTTCAGAAAATTCAGCAGCTCATCAAAGAGCAGCAGGACCGATCCCCCCGCTACGGCGAAAAGACGTGCAATGGCGTCGGTTCCAGGCGGCTTGGTCCGGGCAGAGGGCCCGAGGGCCGCCACGCCTTCTTCACGTGCGAGTTGCCAGGCGATATCGATCCAGGGGGTCTCGCGACCAGGCTGCGGGTCCCACGAGTTGCCCACGAACACGGCGACCTTGGCCTGAGGTACGGCCGCGAGGTCATTGTCACGGAGCAGAGCTGCGATGCCCTGATAGTTGACTGCCTTCTCACCGCTATTGGCCAGGTGGTAGAGCGTCGTGAGCGTGTGCGTCTTGCCGCCGCCAAACTGTGTAATGAGGGTCAGCACGGACGCGGTGTTGCTGGTTTCTCCCGCCAGGCGTCGGAGCACCTTGCCGGTGTGGTCGCGCAGTGCGCGAGTGAAGCAAGTACGGGAGAAGAACTGCGCCGGGTCGCGATAATCCTCCGGTGCGACTCCAGAGACGACCTGCTCCAGAGCGATGGCGAACTCGCTTGGATCGAACGAGCGTCCCTGGCGGACCTCCTTTCGAGGAGTGACGACTCGATACCAAGGTTTCAGTTCCATACCGGTGTTCTCCTCGCTCAGGGTCTTCTCATCCGGGCGAACAGGTCAAGGGCCGGGCGCTTGAGCCGAGCCAGATTAGCATAGGCGACGGGGAGGAATTCTCCATCTTCGTTGGATTGATACAGCCGATAGCGGAAGCCATCCGTCACCACGATATCTTGCACTACCCCGAGGGTTTTCATATAGTCCCTGGCCTGTCTGAGCGCTCCCTCGATACCCATGGGTGTCATGCTCACCGGGGTATGGCCTGTACCATGGCGTCTATCAGTCGCTTCTCCTCGCTGTCGCGGGGGTAAAGAGCGGAGAGCGCGTTGGTGAGTCGCTCGAAGTTGGGCCCACGCTCCTTTTCAGACTTGAGAAGCGCCCGCAGGGCGTTGGTGCGGCCACTCTTCTGGAGGAGCATGGCCGCGTGAACGCGATCCAGGGTTGTCGCTTCGTGCCGCCCCCGGAGCAGATCATCGGACACGGGAGCACCCCCCTTCTGCTGGGCCTTTTTCCGGCCGCGCAGCTTGGGTAGTGCATCCTGCACTGCGATAGGGAATAGTTTTAGTTGAGATGTACTTTCTCGAAGATTCTCCTCCGTTATGTCTATAGCCGCAGCCCCTTCTTCCCCGAAGAGTTGCTTTGCCCGTTCTGTGACAGCCAACAGGACCACGACGCCCTTGTCGATCTGGATGATGCGGTCTTCCCATTGGTCCAGATGAATGCCGAGCGGCTGCGCGAAGCGCCGTGCCACGTCATAAACCAGAGGAAAGCCCTTGGACGCCTTGGACGGTGTCTCGCCGCCTTCCTCCTGGTTTGATACGGAAGATCCTTGCTCATCATCTTCGTCGCGCAATTCCCCCTCGACACCGACACTCGTGCTTTGCAGAGTCCACAAGAAGAGGGCTGTGAGCCGAGCATCCTCCTCCAGGGTGCCAGCGGCGTTTCCTTTTGTGTTGGCTTCAGCAGTACCAAGCACCTGCTCCAAGGCGGCCCGGGCTACGGTTTCCCAAACGTATGCCAGGTAACCGCGCCGGTGGGGCTCCACTGCCTCGGGATCGCCACCCAGCGGAATCTCTCGATCCTGGGCATCCACGACCTTCTCGAAGCGGCTGTAGATTTCCAGGGCCGGACCGATGCAGGCGAATACCAGATCCGCACCGCGTATACCTTCTGCCTGTAAACGAACCATCCAATCAGCAACGCGCTGTGGGAGTTCGCGATAGACCTGGCTCCAGTCACCAACCTCCGCGTCTGATGGTCTGGGACGGCAGACGAGATGCACGCTGGTCGCCAGCGCCGCTGAATC
>JBBRLA010000181.1:0-13245 GCA_038231615.1 Polyangia bacterium
CCGGCTTGCCATCCCGCGGGACCTGCGATTCGCTTCCGGGCGGGGCGGTTGCCCGGCCCGGCGTGGGTGGTTTCGCCGGGCGCACCCCGATGAGCGAGGTCTCCGGGAACTCGCCCTGGGTCTTGGCGCTCCATTTGAACATCACCGGGATCAGCACCGCGATGGCAAACCCGATTCCCAGGCAGGCGAAGAGCACCCAGCGCCGCGGCCCGGAGAAGGGGCCCGGCGCAAAGATGACGGGGCCCGGCGGGGGCAGGGGAGTCGGCACCGCCAGCGTCCCCTCCCACATGGGCAAAAGCCCGGTGGGCGCGGCGCCTCCGGGCAGGAGCAGCGCGCCGGTCAGCGGCTCGGACCCTCCGGCTTGCGCGGGTCCGGTGGCGCGCATGCCCAGGGGCACCGAGTTCGCGTCCGGCGGCAGGCTCACCTCCTTGTTGGTCAGGCCGGGGCCGGAAAGGTCGGGCGCCGGATGCAGGTCGGTGGCGGTGGCCGCGCGGGGATCATCGGCGGTCCTGGTGACGCTGTTGTCGATGGGATCGGGGTAAAGGGTAGGGCGCCCGGCCAGGACCGGCTGGGTGGCGGTGGCGCCCGCGCCTGCGCCCGCTGGCGACTGCGGGCGCCTGGGGGTGGGCCCGGAAGAGGGTGCCGAGATCGGCCTCGTGGGGACCGATTCCGACGAGGGCTTCAGCGGATCCGTGGGCGTCCGTCCCGGGCCGAGCATCCCCAGGGGCAAGGCCGCCAGCTGGATTTCGGTCTCCTCGTCATGAAGGAACGGGTTGTCCAGCGCCGGCAGCACGGGCAGTGCCGGCCGCGGCGGCGGCGACACCGCGGACGGAAAGAGGCCCGCCGGCAGCATGCTGGAGGGGATGATGTAGCTGGGAAAGACGCTGCTCGGGAGCGCGCTGATCGATCCCGATCCCGAGCCCGAGGCCTTGGCCCCGAGCACCATCAGGCTGGAGTCGTTGCGCCCCCCCGCACTGAGCAGCGCGGTCTCGGGCAGGGGCCCCACCCGATGCAGCAGATCGCCTGCGTCCGCCGGGCGCCTGCCGGCGTCCAGGGAGAGAACGTCGTTCACCAGGGACAGAAACTCCTCGGACAGCGGCATCCCGGGGCACAGTTCGGAAAGCGGCGTCGGCGCGCGGACCAGGCGCTGCATCGAGAGCATCTCCAGGTTCTCGTCGCCGGGGTTGCCCCAGGGCAGGCGGCCGGCCAGAAGCTCGACCAGGATCAGACCCAGGGCGTAGACGTCGGATCGGGTGTCGGCGGGGCGCCCCTCGACCTGCTCGGGGGCCATGTACAGGGGGGTGCCGATGCGGGCGTGGACGCGGGTGAGGCCGGTGTAGGTGAGGCTCTTCTGCATGCCCTCGCGGATCTTGGCGATGCCGAAGTCCAGGACCTTCACCTGATCGTAATCGCCGCGCCGGCTCTTCCTGCGGGCGATGAAGATGTTGTCGGGCTTCAGGTCCCGGTGGATGACGCCCTTCTCATGGGCTGCGGCCATGGCCTCGACGGCGGGAAGCCACAGGTCCAGGGCCCTGCCGGGGGGCAGAGGGCCCTCCCTGCGCAGCACCTGCGACAGGCTTTCGCCTTCCAGGTACTCCATGGCGATGTAGACTTGGCCGTCCTCGGCGTGGCCGCTGTCGTAGATGGTGATGGCGTTGCGATGCTCGAAGCTGGAGGCGGCCTGTGCTTCGCGCTCGAAGCGGCTGACCATCTCCTCGCTGGAGCACAGCTCGGCGCGCAAAAGCTTGACCGCCACCTTGCGCCCCATGGGGAGTTGTATCGCCTCGTAGACCGCCCCCATGCTGCCGGTCCCCAGCAGGCTGCGCAGGACAAACTTGCCGGCCAGGAACCGTTCCACGTCCTCGAGGCGGCTGCCATGCTTGGGACAAAACTGGATTTCGACGGGGTAGACCGTCTGGCAATCGGGGCAATACCGTGCCCGCACGGGTCGGGACTGCGGGGTCACGAAGGCCCCGCCGAGGAAGCGTGTGTCACAACTCGTCCCTCACCACTGTGCATGCGCCCGGCCTGGCCTTGGCCACCTAGTATCGCACAGGACGCGGCCCCATGAAACAGAAAACGGAGTCTTTCGCTTACATGGGGCCTTGGGCGGTCTGATACGGATGCAGCACGATCTCTCTGAACCGCCGCCCGTCGAGGACCTCGTTCTTCAAAAGCTCCGCGACCGCCTGTAAGATCGCCGGCCGGTGGTCCCGGATGAGCTGCCGCGCCTTCAGGTAAAGCTCGTCTAAGAGGGCCCTTACCTCCTGGTCGATCCGCAACGCGGTCTCGTCGCTGACGTCCAGGCTCCGCCCCATGCCGTTCAGCTCCAGGAAGGCCCCGCGCCCCGCGTCGAACGACTGGAGGCCCAGCGACGTGGACATGCCGAACTCGGTGGCCATGCGCCGGCCGATCTCCGTCGCCCGCTGCAGGTCGTCCTGGGCGCCGGTGGAGATGTCCTCCAGCAATTCTTCCTCGGCGGCCCGCCCGCCCAGAAGCATGGTGATGCGATCTCGCAGCTCGCCCTTGGTCATCAGGTAGCGATCCGTAGCGTCTACCGGGCCGGCGACCTCGCCACTGGCGCCAGGCGGCCCGGCGACCGGCGTGTGCATGGTATAGCCCAGCGCCGCCACCCCGCGGGGCACGATGCTGATTTTCTTCACTTCGTCCATGGCGCCCGGCAGAAGGGTCGCCACCAGCGCGTGGCCGCATTCGTGGTGCGCCACCTGCCGCTTCTCCCGGGGAGACAGGCGCCGGGACTTGCGCTCGAGCCCGGCCACCACCCGCTCCAGCGCCTCCATGAAGTCCGCCCCGGTGACCTCGTCACCCTTGCGCCGCGCCGCCAGGAGCGCCGCCTCGTTGACCAGGTTCGCCAGGTCGGCCCCCACCAGCCCCGCGGTCATCGCCGCCACCTGTTGCAGGTCCACGTCCTTGCCCAGCACGACTTTCTTGGCGTGTACCTTCAGCACCTCGACGCGATCGTCCAGCGTCGGCCGGTCCACCACCACCCGGCGATCGAAACGCCCCGCCCGCAAGAGCGCCGGATCGAGGATCTCGGGCCGGTTGGTCGCGGCCATGATGATCACCCCCGCCGAGGTGTCAAAGCCGTCCATCTCGGTCAGAAGCTGGTTCAGGGTCTGCTCCCGCTCCTCGTGGGTGGCCATCGGCCCGGCCACGCCCCGCGCCCGCCCCAGGGCGTCCAGCTCGTCGATAAAAATGATGCAGGGCGCCTTCTCCTTGGCCTGGGCGAAAAGGTCGCGCACCCGCGCCGCCCCCACGCCGACGAACATCTCGACAAACTCGGCGCCGCTGATGGAGAAGAACGGCACCTTGGCTTCCCCGGCGACGGCACGGGCCAGCAGCGTCTTGCCGGTCCCCGGCGGTCCCACCAGCAACACCCCTCGGGGGATGCGCCCGCCCAGGCGGGTGTAGCGGTCGGGGGTGCGCAGGAACTCGATGATCTCGACCAGTTCGTCCTTGGCCTCGTGCTGCCCAGCCACGTCGGCGAAGCTGACCCCGGTGCCCTTCTCGCCATAAACCTGGGCGCGGTTTTTACCAAAATTCATGACCGGGCCGCCGGGCCCTCCAAGTCCGCCCAGCCCCAGGCCCCCGGCCTTGCGCATCAGCCAGCTTCCAGCAAAGTAGATGAAGAAGAGCGGCAGGAGCCAGGTGATCCACCCCATCAGCGACGACTGGGTGGACACCGAATCATAGGGTACCTTCTTGCCGTTCAGCTTGCCGATGAGGTCCTTCTCCACCGACTCCAGCCGCCCGGTGCGGTACAACTCCTTGCTGTCCTTCACCTCGCCCTTGATGGTGTCCACCTCGAAGGTCACCCGCTTGTTGATCTTGCCGTCGTCGATGAGCTTCTCGAACTGGTCGAAGCTCACCCGCTGCTCGCTGGGGGCGAAGAGCCGCGGCAGCACGAAGAGGGCCAGGATCACGAGCGGCAGCCACAACTTCGAGCTGAAGGGCCCGCTTTCGGGTGCCCCGGCGTTCTCGCCTGGCTTTTTGGTCTTTTTTTCTGTAGGTTTCAGTACGGGCACGCGTCACGCTCCAACTCCGCAACTGTGGACTATGTAGATCGGGATCGGGGATTTGGCGAATCGATAAGTCAATTGATCGAAGTCCCCCCGTCTCCTAGGATAGGACGGATGTCTAGTAAGCTCCCCATCACCGACCGGATCGCCGCCGAGATTCTCCACTGGTTCCCGAAACAGGCGTTCAGCCAGGGCCTGGGCTGGGCCTCTCGCCTGAGGGTGCCAGCGCCGCTGCGCCGGCCGGTCTACGGGGGGTTCGCCTGGCGCTACGGCATCGACCTGCACGAGCTGGACCGGCCCCTGGCCGACTTCGAGCGCTTCGACGACTTTTTCTGTCGGCCCCTCATGGACGGCACGCGGACGGTGGCCCCGGGGGATGATGTGCTGGCCTCGCCCTGCGACGGGGTGCTCTCGGAACACGGCCTCATCGATGAGGGCAAGTGCATCCAGGCCAAGGGCATCGACTACACCCTCTCGGGGCTCCTCATGGACGACGCGGTGGCTCGGCGCTTCACCGGGGGGAACTTCGCGACCCTGTACCTGGCGCCGAAGAACTACCACCGGGTCCACGCGCCGCTCTCGGGACAGGTCACCGGCTACCGCCACGTCCCTGGGGCGCGCTACCCGGTGAATTCCCTCTCGGTGCGTAGCGTGCCGGGACTTTTCTGCCGCAACGAGCGGCTGGTGACCTACCTTTCCACCGCCCTGGGCGAGGTGGCGCTGGTGATGGTGGCCGCCACCGGGGTGGGACACATCACGGTCAGCTACGAGCCCTCCCTCAGCACGCCTGCGGGGGGCCCCGACCGGGGCGCGGCAGTCTATGATGTTCCCAAGGACCTTGCGAAAGGAGCGGAGCTGGGCATGTTTCATCTGGGCTCGACCGTGATCCTCCTCTTTGAGTCGGGGCGGGTGTTGATCGACACCGCGCCGGGCTCGGCGGTACGCTTCGGCCAGCCGCTGGGCAGGAAAAACCCCCTCTACCCATTGAAGGGCCGGTAGATTGAGCGGGACAGATCAGAGCCTGATGGCGGAGATCTGGTTCAGCCAGGGCGAGCTGGAAGAACTGAACGCGGAGCTGGCGGCCGGTTCGACGCCCCTGAAGGGGTACGCCGAGTCGGTGGTCTCGCGGCTGCGGCCGACGCCCTTCGATCTGCTGGTGGACATGGCCTTCGCCGCCGAGGAGCAGCGGCCGGTGCGGGTCGCCGGGGCCGCCGGTCCCGGGGGCACGCCGAACGCCCCGGGTTCGGGGAGCGAGAGCGGTCCCACTGCCAGCCGCGATGCCGGGGTCCGGGTCTGCGAGAGCGGGGAGTTGGTCGCTTCATCGCCGCCGCCGCCAATGACGCCCTCCATGCTGCGATCGCGTCCGCCCAGACGCAGCGTGTCGATTTCCGGCGAGATCGACGTGCCGGTGGACCTGCGGGCGACGCAGCCGCAGCTCCCGGCGATGAACCTGGACGAGTCGCCCTTCGCCACGGTGGAGGTCAGCTACGACGAGCCGGTGCGCCACGCCCCCGAGATCGCCGCCCTGGCCGCCGCCGTCGCACTGGCCATCGAGGGCGAAGGGGGCGACGAACGCGGCGCCTCGGCGGACGACGTGCTCAGCTCATCCCCGTCGCCGGGCGCGAGTAGCCTGAAAGTGGCGGTGTCCACCGAGGTCGGCGGCAGCGTCCGCAACACCCAGGCCTCGGCCATCGAGGCGCTGACCCGAGCCGTGCAGGAGTCGATGGCCCCCTCCCGCACTGCGCCGGCCCCGGAGGCCCAAAAGGTTCAAGAGCAGCGCCAGGAGGCCCTCGCCGCCGAGGAACCGATCGCCGAGGAGGACCGCGACGAAGACTTGGAGATCGATGGGGACGTGGCGGACGAAGACGAGGCAGAGGCAGAGGGCGACGAGAACGAGGCGCGTGCCCAGGGCGAGGCGGACCCGGCACAGGCAGACCGTTCGACGGAGCGGGCCGAACCGATGGCCGCGGCAGACGCCGGCCCGGTTCCCGCCACCCTCGAAGAAGACACCGATGAGCTGACCGGCGCAGCCCCGGCAAAGGACGAGCTTCTCGCCTCGGCCCGCACGCCGGTGACCACGCTCGACGAGGTCGAGGTCGATCTGGTCGGCGAGGATGAGGCGCCCCCGTCCCCGCGGCAATCGATTCCGCCGCCTCCGCCAAGACAGGCCAGGCTCACCGAGAAACCCGAGACGAAGCCCGGACCTGAACCCGATGGCACCGAGGAAGTCCTTGGGTCGTCGGCCACCCCGATCGCGCCCCGCCCGTCGTTTCCTCTGGCCGCCGCCGCCGCTTCTCGCCCGGGGGAGGGCATCCCGCAGACGCCGATCACCGCGGTCACCCGGCCGCTGCCGCTGGTTTCCGAGGAGGGCCGCGCGCCGGCCTCGCCGCCCAAGGGCCTGCCGCCGGTGCGGCGTCGCACCCCGCCCCTGGGGGTGCCACTGTCCTCCTGGCTGGCCACGGCAACGCCCGAGGCGATCTCCAGAGAGGCCACCCCGCCGCGCGAGCCGAGCGTGGTGGTGGAGCCCGAGCCCCGGCCACCGCGTCTGGAGGGCACCGACCCGATGTTCCGCAAGCCCCGGCCGCCCGCCGCCACCCGGGGCTCTGGCGAGCTGACCGACCCGGCGCCGCCGCCTCCGCCTCCGGGTGAGCCGCAACGCATCCTGCGGCCGGAGACCACCGAGCCGATCCGCACCGGCGGGTTGATGCGCAGCAGACGTCCGCTGGAGCCAGGGGCGCCGGTCCCGGTTCCGCTGGTTCCCTCAGGCCCGATGGGCCGCGAGTCCACGCCCCCGCCGATTCCCCCGCGCCACACGCCCTCGCCCGTGTCGCCGTCGGCGGTCACCCCACATGAGCCCTCGTCGCGCGACACGCCGCCGCTTTTGGCGATCGGCTCCGAGGGCGAGTTCGCCCTGCACGAGATGGAGACCCCGCCCAGGGGCACCCAGGCGCCTGCGCATCCATCGGCGGCGGCGTCCCCTGGGGTGCCGGTGTCTCCCTCGGCGCCGGTACCGCCCTCGGTGCCGGTGTCCCCCGCGGCGCTGGCGCTCTCTTCAGTGCCGGTGCCCCGCCTCGTCGAGGGTACCCAGTCGAGCCGGCCGCGCATCCAGCCCGAGGAGATCTCCGGGGCGATCCAGCGCGCCGCGGAAGGCCAGCGCCCGTCCGAGGGGGCTGGCCCCGTCAGGCGGCCGACCCCGGTGATGGCCGGCCCGGGGGACAAGTCGACCGGAAGCAGCGGCACCCACATCCCCGTCGCGGCCGCAATGCCGCCCGCCCCGCCGCCAGGGGTCAGCAACCCGCCCCGGTCCTCAACCCAGCAGAGCGGGCCGGCCGTGCCCCGGATCTCGCCGACGCCTTCCATTCCGCCGCCGCCGATTCCCGCGAGCGCGTCGATTGCCGTCCCGCCGCCGCCGCCTGTCGCAACCCCCCAGGTGGCGCCGCCGGCCCCGGTGCGCAACCCCTCGCTGCAGCCAGGTCCCCCGCCGGCCCCGGTCTCCCTGGCCGCCGCCCCGCCGCCGCCGCCGCCGCCCGGAGGCGCCGACGAACTGCGCCAGCGCAAGCGCCGCCGGGGCAAGCAGTGGTTCGAGGAGATCTTCGACGAGGACTACCTGCGCACGCTGCCCCATCTGACGCCGCGACAGACCGAACGCGAGGTGGCCTTCATCCAGGAGGCGCTGGAACTGCCGCCAAACTCCCGCGTGCTCGACGTGGGCTGCGGCTACGGGCGCCACGCCATGGAGATGGCGTCCCGGGGCCACCGTCCGGTAGGCATCGACCTCTCGCTGCCGCTGCTCATCCGCGCCGCTGACGCCGCCCGGCGGGTTGGGGTCAACGTCGACTTCGTCCACGGCGACATGCGCGAGATGACCTTCGAGAACGAATTCGATGCCGCCTATTGCTTCTTCACCACCTTCGGCTACTTCGACGACGACACCAACCGCAAGGTGGCGGCGGGCATCTGCCGGGCGCTGAAGCCCGGCGGGCGCTTCGTCCTGGACCTCATTAACCGCGACTACCTCATCGGCGATTTGCCCACTCGCATCTGGTGGCAGGGAGACGGCTGCGTGGTGCTGGAAGAGGTGGACTTCAACTACTTCACCTCCCGCCTGCAGGTGCAGCGGCAGATCATCCTTGAGGACGGCAGACAGCTCGAGCACGAGATCTCGATCCGAGCGTATTCACTGCACGAGATCGGTAAGGTGCTGCACCACGCTGGCTTCCGCGTGCTGGAGGTCTCCGGCGGGCTCCCCCTGCGCGGGCGTTACTTCGGCAGCGATTCCAGGCAGCTTCTGGTCGTTGCCGAGAAGCGCACTGATCCATAGTCCCTGGGTCCGCTCGGCCCCAGGAATCTCCGTCGCCTGGTCCTCTTTGGGCCCATCTGAAAAATCCGCTTACCGACGCCTCTATTTTGCTCCTGGATGAAACTAATTTCCCTTTTCGCACGTCTAACATGACGGACCCGGTCAGGTTCAAAGGGGACGTGTTTCGCTTTTGCCGATGTTCGTATTGGCTGCATGGCGCGGTGTCGGTAAAGGTCATTGGCGATTTTTGTCAGTGACAGTTGTTATGGCTCTTTTGGGCCCTACGTTTTCCTCATGAGCAAGCGACCCGCGGCAAGAGACGGCATCGTTGAAGGAAGTTGCGCCCTACGGCAACTGTATTACTCAGAGGGCCCCCGAGAACTGACTCTGGTGGCGAAGGAGTCCCATGTCTAGAAAGACCCAGACCGAGCTGGCCGACGTGACGCCGACCCGAAGCCGGGCCTTGGCGAGGACTGTTCGGCATGTCGTCCCCGTGGCCCCTTTCCGCGGCGAAGCCCGGCGCAGACGCCCGAAGCAGGTCGCCGCCCCCAAGGGGGCCCGCGCGACCGATCACGATCTCCCGGACGGGCTGTCCCCGCACCAGGATCTCGACTTCGCCGACACCTCCTTCGTCGAGGCGGAGGCCGTCGACGACTCCAACGAGGAGATCAGCGTGGACGACGATGGCGAGCACCGCCCGGTCGAGGAGGAGGTGGACAAGGCCCAGGCCGAGGTCTCGTCGAACTTCCTGGCGGTGTATTTCAGGGAGATGGCGCAGCTCGCGGTGCTCAAGCCCGACGAGGAGTATGAGACGGCGCGGCGCATCGGGGCGCTGGAACTGGAGCTGTGGGTGCGGCTGCTCTCCTTCGCGCCGCTCAGCCAGTACCTCCTGCGGGTGGTCGAGCGCACCATCGACAACAGCCTCCCGGAGTTTCAGCCCCTGCGCCAGGCGGCAGAGCAGACGCTGAAAAGCGGGCAGATCACCGACGAGGCCCTGGTGGCGGCGGCAACCACGGCGGCGGAGAAGCTGCGCAAGCTGGACATCGACCGCATCCACGTGGGGGTGGTGCTGGGCGAGGTCAAGAAGATCGCCAACGAGTCACTCGGGCGCATCATCGACGAGCGGGTGGACGTCAACTGCAAGGACAAGGCGTTCCGGCAGCACCTGCGCGAGCTGGGGCTGATCATGCGGCGGGTTCACCGTGCCAAGCACGACTTCGTCAAGGCCAACCTGCGTCTGGTGGTATCCATCGCCCGGCGCTTCAACCACGGGCGCATGCCGCTGCCGGACCTGATCCAGGAGGGCAATATTGGCCTCATCAAGGCGGTGGAACGCTACGACTACCGCCGGGGCTACCGGTTCTCGACCTACGCCTCGTGGTGGATCCGCCACGCCATCTCCCGCGGGCTGGCCGACAAGGGGCGGGCGGTGCGGCTGCCGGTGCACATGATCGACGTGTACCACCGGGTGGCGCGCAGCAAGCGCGAGCTGTCCGGGCGCCTGGGGCGGCAGCCGACCAACGAAGAGCTGGGCGAGTCCACCGGGCTGGCGGTGCAGAAGATCGAGAAGATGCGCACTTATCTTCTGGACCAGAGCTTCTCGCTGGACCGAGCGGTATCGGAGAAGGACGGGCGCAAGTTCGTCGACTTCATCGCGGACGAGTCCCCGGCGTCGCAGCCGGCGGAACAGCTCGCCAGCGCGCTGATGACCCACGAACTGCGGCAGCTCCTTCTGAGTCTGAAGCCCATCGAGGCCGACATTTTGCGCCAGCGCTTCGGTCTGGACACCGACCAGGAGCTGACCCTGAAGGAGATCGGCGAGAAATACAATCTGTCACGGGAGCGCATCCGCCAGCTCCAGGAGCAGGCCCTGCTGAAGATGAAGCGGGCCCTGGTGCGACGGGACATCGCATAGCGCCCTGACGCTTTGAACGCCGGGACGGGCGGGTCCCGCTTTTCTCACAGAATGTACCTCGACAGATCCTGGTCCTCCAGCACGCTCAGCACCCGCTTCTGCACGTAATCGGATGTGATTTTGATGACCCGCTCGCCTCCTGCCCCGACCTCCGGGGCCTCGAAGGACAGCTCGTCCAGCACCCGCTCCAGGATGGTCTGCAGCCGCCGCGCCCCGATGTTCTCCATCCGCTGGTTCGCCAACGTCGCCAGTCGTGCCACCTCCGCGATCGCGTCCGGCTGCCATTCCACCCGCACCCCCTCCGTCAGCAGCAGCGCCTGGTACTGCCGCGTCAGCGAGTTCTCCGGCTCGGTCAGGATGCGCACCAGATCGTCCTCGGTCAGCGGCTCCAACTCGACCCGGATCGGGAACCGCCCCTGCAACTCCGGGATCAGGTCCGACGGCTTGCTTACATGGAACGCCCCCGCCGCGATGAAGAGCACATGGTCCGTTCGCACCGGCCCGTACTTCGTCGTCACCGTCGACCCTTCCACGATCGGCAGGAGGTCCCGCTGCACCCCCTCCCGCGACACGTCCGGCCCGTGGTGCCCCTCGCGCCCGGCGATCTTGTCGATCTCGTCGAGGAAGATGATCCCCGACTGCTCCGCCCGGTGCACCGCCTCCCGCTGTACCTTGTCCATGTCGATGAGCTTTCCGGCCTCTTCCTGCGCCAGCAGGTCCAGCGCCTCCGGGATGCGGATCTTTCGCTTTTTCCGCCGCTGCCCTCCGCCAAAGAGCCCCTGGAGCTGCGACATGTCAAAGCCCATCTGGTCCAGCCCCGAGTTGCTGAACACCTCCACCACCGGGTGCGGCTGGTCCGCCACGTCCAGCTCCACCTCCCGGTCGTTCAGCTTGCCCGCCCGCAAAAGGTCCCGCAGCTTTTCCCGCGTCGAGTTGTGGCCCTCGCCGCCGGGTACCGCCGCCAGGCGCTCCGCCTCGGTGGCCGGCAGTTCGATAACGTGCGCCACACCCGGGGCCCCCGGCGACCCCGGCTTCACCGACACCCCGCCGGCATTGCGCACCGGCGGCGGCAGCAGCACGTCCAGAAGGCGTTCCTCCGCGGCCTCCTGGGCCCGCACCCGCACCTTGGCCTGTTCCTCGTCCTTGACCAGCTTCACGCTGATCTCGATGAGGTCCCGCACCATCGAGTCCACGTCCCGCCCCACGTAGCCCACCTCGGTGAACTTGCTGGCCTCCAGCTTGACGAAGGGGGCGTTGGCCAGCTTGGCCAGGCGCCGGGCGATCTCCGTCTTGCCCACCCCGGTGGGCCCGATCATGATGATGTTCTTCGGGGTGATCTCGTCGCGCAGCGACTCCGGCACCTGCTGCCGGCGCCAGCGGTTGCGCAGGGCGATGGCCACCGCTCGCTTGGCGGCGCGCTGGCCGATGATGTAGCGATCCAGCTCCTCGACGATCGCCCTGGGCGTCAGGGTGCGCGCGTCGCGGGCCGGGGCGGGAGGGGTCGCGGTGGCGCTCATGACAGATCCTCGAAGCTAAGCTGGGTGTTGGTGTAGATGCAGATCTCCCCGGCCAGGCGCAGGGCGCGCTCGGCGATCTCTCTTGGGGGCAAGTCGGTGGCATCGAGCAGCGCCCGCGCCGCGGCCAGCGCGAAGCCGGCCCCCGAGCCGATGGCTGCCACGCCGCTGTCGGGTTCGATGATGTCGCCCGTACCCGAGAGCAGGAAGGTGCGCTCGCGGTCGGCTACCAGAAGCATGGCCTCCAGGCGGCGCATGACCCGATCGGTGCGCCACTCCTTGGCCAGCTCGACGGCGGCGCGGGCCAGTTGCCCGCCCATCTCCTTGAGCTTGGCCTCCAGCCGCTCGAAAAGGGCGATGCCGTCGGCCGCCGATCCGGCGAAGCCGCCGATGACCTTGCCGTCGGACATGCGGCGGACCTTCTTGGCCGACGCCTTCATGACGGTGTTGCCCAGGGTGACCTGCCCGTCCCCGCCCAGGGTGACCAAAGGACCCCGGCGGACCGCGAGTATGGTGGTGCCGTGCATGCGTTCAATCATGTCTTCTTCTACCTCGCCCAAGGCCCCTCGGCAAAGGCGAAGCGTGGGAAGGCGAGGAATCCGCCCCGGGTCACGGTCGCCGCCCTTTCCGCTGGTCCCGATTTGACGAAGCCGCTTTTTTTTCGTCTTTGCCGGGCAACCGGGACATGCTTTCTGCGATGTCCGCGGCAAACCTTCCTCCGTCCGACGATCTGGCACCCCTTGGTGACCTGCGCGCCCGCTTCCACGAGCATCTGCGCGACGTGCTCCGCGCCTCGCCGGAGACGGTGCGCGCCTACCTGGCCAACGTGACCGAGTGGCTGCGCTTCACCGCGGAGAAGCGGTGCCGGGACATCGGTCTCGCCGACCTGGACCTCGTCAGCCTGCGCTCGTTTTTGGCCAGCCGGCACGATCGCGACCTGGCTGTGACGGTGGTGCGCAAGCTGGCGTCGATCCGCGCCTTTTTCCGCTTCCTCCGCCGCGAGAAGCTGGTGGAGGAGAACCTGGCGGCCCTCATCCGCCCCAAGAAGGCGCCGCGCTCGCTGCCCGACTTCCTGACGCCGGAGCAGGCCATGGCCCTGGTCGAGGCCCCGGTGCGTTCCCCTTCGCCGGAATTGTGCTCTGATAGCGCGCAGCGAAACGGAGCGCCGTTCTCTGATAGCGCGCAGCGAAGCGGAGCGCCGTCCATCGAGAACCTGCGCGACGCGGCCATCCTGGAGCTGCTCTACGGCTCCGGTCTGCGGGTCAGCGAGGTTGTCAAGCTGGACCTGCACCACATCACTCACGGCGACGGGGTGCGAAAGGACGACGGGCTGCTGACGGTGCGGGTGATGCGCGGCAAGGGCGGCAAGGATCGCATCGTCCCCGCCGGCCGCAAGGCGGCGTCCGCCCTGTCCGCCTACCTGCCCCGACGGTCCGAGCTGCGCCACCCGCGCACCGAGATGTTCGACCCCGAGGC
>JBBRLA010000182.1:0-13244 GCA_038231615.1 Polyangia bacterium
ATCATGGCGGGCATGGCAGCATTCTCCACCGCGGTAAACTCTGGGAGCAAATGATGAAACTGGAAGACGAAGCCGATGGTCCGGTTGCGGAACTCGGCCAGCTGTCCGGGGCTCATGGTGGTCACATCGTGCCCGTCCATGAGGATGGCGCCGCCGCTGACCCGATCCAGGGTGCCCAGTACAGGAAGGAAGGTCGACTTGCCAGCCCCCGAGGCGCCGACCACCGCGACCATCTCTCCGGCGTTGACCGTCAGATCGATGCCTCTCAGCACGTCAATCTGCCGTCCGCTGAAGTCGAAGGTCTTTCGCAGATCTTGTATCTCGACGCGGGCACCTGCCATCTGGGTCGGCGGAGCGTACTCACGGGGTAGGGTCATGTCAAATGGCCGGGCAATCAGGGCCCCAAGGGGTTAGCACGGAATATTGGCTCACCGGCCGCCGCAAGGGTTGCCTGAAGGAACTAGGGCCGCCCTTCTGATCGTGCTATTGTGATGTGACCGGTGGACGGACGCGTCTGCCGGATACTCGCCGATGGCCAAACCCTTGCCGCAGCTCGAACCGACGGACACGAATGGGAATGCGCTCGGGCCCGACGACCCCGTCGAACTCCTGCGCAAGGCCGCCGGGGAGAAGGGCCCCGCCGCGGTTCGCCTGCTCCAACAGGCCGCCCAAGGTTTTCTCACGCGCCGGGACCTGGCTCAGGCGGTCCACACCCTGGAGCAGGCCATCGCCACAGCCACGGAAGACGACGGCGACCGCCGGGTGCGGGCCCAGCTCGAAAACCAGCTCGGCAACGTCCTCCAGGACGAACTGAGTCGCCTCGACGGCGCCTTGCTCCATTATCAGCGGGCCTTCAAGCTGCAACCTGAGGTCACCGAGCCGCTTCACCGGGGGCGGGCAATCTACCGGGCCCTGGGCGATTTGACCATGGTGTCGCGTCTCTTCGAGCTGGAACTGGCCAGCCTGGGGGAATCTCGGCCGTTGGCGTCGCTTTATCTGGGCCTGGAGTTTGCCCAGCTCAAGCTGCGCCAGCAGAACGACCCCACAGGGGCCGCGTCGGCGTTAAACGGGGTGCTGCACTTCCAGCCCAACGACGTCGAGCTGCCCGAGGCGGTGCTCGAGACGTTGGCCGAGGCGTACGTCTCGCCGGACTTCCATGAGGCCCCCGAGGAGGCCGATGCGGGACAGGCCCTGCGGCAGGCCGGGGAACTCTACCTAGCCTTGGGCACCCGGCTCCTGACGCAGCCCGACGCCCAACCCCAGGCCCTGTCCTACCTGCGACGGGCATTGGGGGCCGACCCTCACAGCGCCGCCGCCGCCGCCGCCCTGGAGGGGTTATATAAAGAGCTGCCTTCCCCCCAGCGCGAGACCGAGCTGGCCCTCCTTTATCGCACCGGCGCCCGGGTGCCGCACCGCGGGATGAAGTTGGTCGCGGTCTACGAGGCGATGGGGACGGGGCTATCCCCCGCCCAGTTCAAGGAGGCGATCGCCGCCTGCCGCGAACGCCTAGAGGAGGCCGAGACCCTGGGCGAGTGGCAGGAGGCCCGCACGGCGCTGCGCCGCCTGCTGGAACAGGCCGGGGACCTTCACGGGCAGGCCGCCCTCTTCGAGGAGGACGCCACCGAGGCTGCCCTTCCCGAAGAACGCGCCGACCTCCTTTTCAGCGCCGCGGATCTGTATCGCAAGGCTGGCGCCCTCGAACGCTACCTGGAGGCCCTGCGCCAGGCGCTCCGCGAGGCGCCCCTGTCCCAGGACATCTTCCGCCGCCTGGCTGATCATTATGGGGGCCGGCGCGACTTCGCCTCCCTGGCCGTGGTACACGAGATCCGCCTGTCCGCCCTGGTCGAGGCTGAGGAACTGGACCCCGACGCCATCGTGCGGCACCTCGAAGAGTTGGCCGACCTTTATGAGAAGAAGCTGCAGGATGCTGCCGCCGCCGCCGACGTCTGGCGACGCATCGACGAGATCCAGCCATCCCAGCGTGCCCGGGGGGAGCGCAAGCGCATCGGCCAGCGCCTGTCCCGCATCCAGCTCCAGATCGCCGAATTGCAGATGGAGCTGGATCGCACCTCCCCCGAGGCTGCCGGCAAGCGCTCCGACCTCCTGCGCCGCCTGGGTCACCTGCATCGGGAGCACCACGATCCCCAGCGCGCCGCCATCTTCTATGAAGAGCTGCTCCTGTTCACCCCCAGCGATGTCCAGGCGCTGAAGTCCCTCTACGAGCTGCGCGAGCTTGAGGGGGACGTCCCCGGGCAGATCGACGTGCTGCGGCGACAGGTCGGTTTCGCCGGCGACCGGGCGGAGCGTCTGGGCCTCCTGCGGCGCATCGTGGCCCTGGCCTCCCAGGCCGCGGGCCAGATGGAGGCAACCGCCTGGGCCTGCCGGGCGCTGCTCAAGGAGCTGCCCTCGGACCGCGACGCCCTGCGCCGTCTCGCCGAGACCCAGGAACTTTCAGGCGACACCCGCGGGCTCCTCGACACCCTCGAGAGCCACGTCAAGGTAGCGCCCACTCCCAGGGAAAAACTGCCCCTGCACCAGCAGGCCGCGCGGCTCCTGGTCGAGCTGGACGATCTACCCCGGGCCACCGACCACCTGGTCCGGGCCGCCCGCCTCTGTCCGCCAGGCGCCGAGCAGGAGTCGGTGCTGATGGAGCTGGCCCGGATCTACGGCCTTCAACATCGCCTGCAGGAACAGCTTCAGACCATCGAGGTCTGCCTGCGGCAAAACGCCCGCGCCTCCGCCGAGGCCTACCGCATGCTTGGCCGCGCCACCCTGGCCGAGCCCCGGGATCATTCTTTGGAAGAACGCAGCCTGCGGGCGTGGCGCGAGGTGCAGGCCCGGCTGCCCAACGATCTGGAGGCCCTTTCGTCTCTGGCCCAGCTTCACCGGTCCCGGGGGGAGTGGCCCGAGGTGACGCAGGTGCTGCACCGCTGGCTGGAGGTCCCCGACCAGCAGCCCGCCCGGCGCCTGGCCATCGGGCTGGAGCTGGCCGAGGTGCTCAGCCAGCGTCTGGACGACCAGAAGGAAGCAGCGGCGATGCTCTCGCGGCTGCACCAGGAAAGCCCGATCTGCGACCGCCAGCTTCACAACCGCCTCCGCGCCCTTCATGAAGAGCTGGGGGCCTACGAAAAGGCCATCCGCCACGCCGAATGCGCCCTCCTTCTGACCGAGGACCCCCTGGGCAGGATGGAACTGGCGATGCAGATCGCCGCCCTGTGGCGCAACCGCGTCAAGGACCACGGCAGGGCCCTCTTGAGCTACGAGCGGGTCCTGGAGCTTCTGCCCCAGGCGCCGCCCGAGAGCGTGATCGCCCGGGAGGGGCGCCGCTTCATCGCCCAGGCGATGGACTCCATGAGCGAACTTTACGCCGAGGCCCAGGACTGGCCCGAGGTGGTGGCCCTGGGGGACCGGCGCCTGACCCTGGCCACCGGTGAGCCGATGCGCGCCGCCAGCATCATGTTGGAGCTGGCTGCCGTCTGCGAGGAAAAGCTTCATGATCCCCGGGGCGGTTTCGTCCTGCGCCAGCGGGCGTGGGAGCTGACCCCGGAGACCGTTCCCCTCTCGGAACTGAGCGAGCTGGCCATGGCCTCGGGCCTTTACGCCGAACTCTGCGAGCTGCACCTATCGCGCATCGAGCACTACCGCGCCGAGGGGCTGCCGCCCCCGCTGGACGCAGTGCTCGCCGCCTCGCGTCTTTATGAAGAGCGCCTGGATCAGCCACAGCGGGCCTACGAGGTGCTGCGCCGGGCCATGCCCACCGGACCCGACGCCTCGATCCAGGCCACCACCCCCGGGAAGGACGCCGAGGCGATCCTCGCAGGCCTCGCGCGCCTCTCCATTGCCCAGAGCCGCGCCCCCGGGGGCGAATCCATCCCCGGCGCCCGCGATCTCCTCGGCCTCTTTCACAGCCTGGTCGACGATCTTTGCGGACAGCGCGGCGCCGCCGGCGTGGACACTGCCCTGCGCATTCACGCCCTTTTGGGGGCGGCGGCACGGCTGCGGGAAGAGGCGTTCAGCGACCCCCGCGGGGCGCTGGAGGAACGGCTGCGGGCGTTCTCCCTGGGCGGCGATCGCGATCACGGCGACACCGAAAGCGCCGACGCGGTCTTCGCCGACACCATCGCCGAGGTCCGCCGCCTGGCCCTGGTCTCAGGACAGCTCAAAGAGGCCCTGCTCTGCGACAGCCGCCGCCTGGAGCGGGCCGACTCCGAATCCCGGCGGCAGCAGGTGGCCTGCGACGCCGCTGCCTGGCTGGACGATTCGGGCGTCGATCCGCCCAGGGCCCTGCGCGCCTGCCTGAAGGCCCTGGCCCTCTGCGATGAGGGTGGCGATGCTCAGGCGGAGATACGCGGGCGCCTCTTCTTCATCGGCAAGCGCCTCGGGGCCCTGGCCTGGGAGGACATCGCCAGGACCGAACGCGGCGCCGGTGTACCCAGGACCTCCGCAATCCCCGGGGACCCCGCCAAGGGCCCGGCGGCATCGCAGACCTCCCTGGATGCCGCGACCCTGCGGCGGCGGCTGCGCTACATCGCCTCCCTGTGGGAGCACGGTGCCCGCGACATCACCCGGGCCATCGAGGCCACCGGCCAGGCCTACCGCCTGACCTTCTTCGCACCGCGCTCCGCTTCGCTGCGCGATATCGAACGCGGCGAGGGACGGCAACGCCCGACTTCCAGCGATTCCGATCAGCACATCGAGGACCTCGACGCCAGGGAGGCCAGGCCGGAGCTGCGGGCGGAACTGGCGCGCCTGTCCTTGCTGGCCACCAGCGACATCGAGGGGCCGGCCAAGGTGGTCAGCCTGCTCGACGGCATCGCGGCCCAGCTCAACGAGAACGACGACGCGCCGGGGGCCGCCGATCTCCTGCTCGACGCCGCCGGAGTGGACGAACGCCGCGGCCGGCTGCCCCACGCCGAGCGCCGCTACCAGGAGGTCCTGCGCGCCGATCCCGGCAGCGAGGCGGCGCTGACCCAGCTTTTGCACCTGTACCGGCAGCAGCGTCGCGCCGCCGACCTGGCGGCCCTTTTGGAGCGGCGGCGCAACGGTCTTCTGGAGCGCCTGCAAAAGGGCCCGGCGCGCAAGGCGATGCTGGTGGAACTGGCCGAGATCTACCAGCAGCAGGGCAAGGGGTTCGAGGCCCTGGACGTCCTTGGCAGCATGGCCGCCGAGGACGCCACCGACCCCGAGCCCCACCACCGCATCGCCCGCCTGCACGAGGGGCAACGGGCTTTTGCCCGCGCCGCCGACGCCTACCTGGAAGAGGCCGAGCGAGCGTCTCACATAGCACCCGAGCGGGCCATCGCGGCATTTTTGCGCACCGGCGATCTCTTCGAGCAAAAGGTCAACTCGCCGGAGCGGGCGCTCTCGGCCTACCGCTCGGCGCTGAACGTATTCCCCTTGCGGGTGTCGACCGATCCTGACCCTCCTGGCGAGGCGCTGGCGACGGCCCCGGACCTCACCGAGGGGCACCTTTTGGCGCTGGCCGGCATCGAGCGCATCCTCGACAAGCAGCAGCGCCTGGGCGATCTCGATCGCCTGCTCGGGGACCTCCTCGAAGGCAATCGGCCGCGCACCCGCGACGAGCAGATGGCGCTGCTGTGGCGGCGCATCCGCCTGCTCTCCGACCGGCTGCGCAAGGAACCCTATGCCCTTTCCCGAGCCCTCTCTGCCGCTGAAGTGCTGGCAGCACTCGCGCCTGATGACGATCAGGCGCTGGCCCAGAAGGAGCAACTGCAAGCGGAGCTTCTGGACCTGTCGGCGGCGCGGGACACGGCGCGGCAGCGGGCGGAGGCAGCTTCCCATCGCGGCGCCGACGAGACCGAGCAGGCCGCCCGCTGGGTGGCCCTGGCACAGCGCGAACTTCAGCTGGATCGCGAAGCGCGAAGCGCCGCGGTGCTGGACAGCATCGAGGGGGCCATTGCCGCCCTGGATCGCGCCCTCGCGCTTCGCCCAGAGGACGTGGCCAGCCTGCGCACCCTGGCGGAGCTGCGGCAGCGCACCGGGGACCTTCACGGCGAGGTCGCGGCGTTACAGGCGCTGGCCGAGCGGGAGGACGATCCTGCGCGGGCCATCGCGGCGCTGCTTCAGGCGGCGAACGTGCAGCAGGAGAGGCTGAACGATCCCCTCGCCGCCCGTGCGCTGCTGGAACAGATCCTGCGCCGCTCAACCTCGGATGCCGAGGGCCCAGGCCGTCTGGCTCTTTCGCGGCTCTCCGATCTGACCCTTTGCGCCGGGGACCTCGCCGCGGCATCGGACCACGCCCGGCGGGAGCTTCTGACGAAGCCGGCCTCGGAACGCGCCGCGGAGTTGCACACCCGGCTCGGCCGCATCTCCCAGGCCCGGGGCGCGCTGGATCACGCCAGAGAGCACTTCGCCGCCGCCCTCGCCGCCTCACCGGGGCTGCTGGCGCCAACCCGGGAGCTGGTGCAACTGCTCTGGCCCGAGGGGGACCACTGCCGCATCCAGGGCCTGCTCCGCGCCACCTTGGTGGCCGCCGCCCAGGACCCCGCACAGCCGCTGTCCCCAATGGAGCGAGCGGCCCTCCTGCGCGAGCTGGCCGAGGCCAGCCTGAAACTCGGCGAGCAGGACGCGGGCTATCGTGCTCTGCTGGAGGCCGAGACGCTCCACCCCGGCACCCCCGACCAGCAGCTTGCCCTGGGCGAGCTGGCCTTCGATCTGTTGGCGCACGACGTCGCCGCGCGCTACCTGGGTGGTCTTCTGTCGCTGGGGCCCCCCGATAAGGGCGCCGAGGCGGGACGGGACGATGCCCTTCATCGCGGCGCCGTTGCCAGCCTGGCGATTGGCGCGCACGCCCAGGCGCGCGCCCTCTGGGAGGAGGCGCTGCGCTTTTCGCCGGACCACGCCGCCGCCACCGATTCCTACGTCGAGCTGCTCCTGACCGGCAGCCCGACGCCCGAGGACTTCTTGCAGGCGGAGTCGCTGCTCCTGCGCCGGGCCGGGCAACTCACGGCGGCTTTGGACCTGGCAGGCGCGGTGCGACGCCATCGCGACGCCGCCCGGACAGCCCGTTTGCGCGACGACGGGCCCCGGGCCCGCGAACTCCTCAAGAAGGCGCTGGATCTGGCATTGACCAGGCGGGACACCGACCTGCCAGGGCCCGTCGTACTTCAGGTCCTCCTCGACGAGATCGCCGTGGAACTGCTGGAGGAGGCGCAGCATACGGGGGATCTGGCCGGCGCCCGAGGCTACGCCGAACGGCTCCTTCAGACTGCCTCGTCGCCGGCCGAACAGGCCGGACGCCTACGGCAGCTCGCGCGCCTTGACCTCTTGGCGGGCAATGCCGTTCAGGCCAGGGCGCATTTGCAGGCGGCGATCGTGCGGGACCCGGCCGACCTTTCCACTTACCTCCAGTTGCTTCCGCTGCTCTCTGACGAGGAAGCGGCCCACATCCTTTGTGCCGCGCTGGCGGACCTGCCCGCCGCCCCCGCGGCCGCCGCCCTCGACCTGCGCCGCGCTCTCGCCTTCGCCGCCCTGGGTGCCGCACAGGCCCGCCTTGGCGAGGTCGAGGCGGCCGGACAGTCCTACGATCGCGCCGTCGCCGAGGCGCGGGAAAAGGACCAGGCCGATGGTCCCGGCGCCGCCGAGCTGCAGGTCCGCCGCGAGGCCCTTGGCCACCTGGATGGCAAGGACGATGTCCGGGTGCGTCAGCACCTGGACGTGCTGCGAGAGCAGCAGCCGCTGGACTTGGACCTGCTTTCACGCCTCCATCGACTGGAGCAGCGCACCGGCCGCCTGGGTCACGCACAGCGGCTGGCCCAGGTCCTGCGCGTCCTTCATCCCGAGGCGGATTCCACGTCAACCCCCGGGGCCCCCTCCCCGTCTGCCTCGGCGCTGCCGCCGGTCCCCACCGGGGTCGCCCTAGAAGAGGCCGACCACGAGGCCTGGGCGCTGCCCGAGGCCTGGCGCCTCGCCGACATCATGGCCACCCTCTTCGACGGGGTCGCCGGCCCCAGGGCCCTCGGTCTGGAGGCCTTCGGCGTCAGCTCGTCGGACCGCCTGCCGCCCTCGGAATCTTCCACCGATGAAGTGGCCCGCCTCTTCGCCCTCTGCTGCCGGGTGCTGGGAAACCGCCGCGCCAATCTCTATCGCGATGCCAAGGGCGAAAGCCGACTGCCGCTGCTCTGTGCTCACCCCCCCACGGGCCTGGTGGTGACCCCGGCGTTCGGCGGGCGGCCACAGCGCGAGCAGCTCTTCCTGCTCGGGCGCGGCGTCGAACTCTTGCGCCCCGAATACATCCTCGCGGAGGCCGCCCTGGTGGCCCCGGTGGACCGCCCCAGCCCCGAGGAACACGCCCGCCTCCTGGACCTGGCGGTGCGCGCCTTCCACCCGCGTCACGTGCGCCACGCCAGCGAGGCGGTCACCGCCTGGCGCCGGGAGTTGCCCTACCGTGCAGTGAAGCGCCTCTCCGACCTGTTCCGCGAGCACGCCGACACGCCCTTCTCCTCCCCGACTTGGCGCCGGGCTGTCCGTCAGACCGCCAACCGGGCGGGCCTGCTCCTGTGTGGGGACCTCGTCGCCGCCGCCGCGGTCCTGGGCCAGCAAGACACCCGCCAGCCAGACACGGACGCCGCTGACACCGACCTGCACGACCTGGCGCGCTTCTGGATTTCCGAGACCGCCGCCGCCATCGCCGACCGTCTGCGCCCGCGCCGCTGACACCGGATTCCTCCAACTCTTCCTTCCGTATCGTCATTTTTAGCCCTTCAGGCTACGAAAAAGATGCGAAAATGGACCATGGCTGGTTCCCAGCTTCGAGGTCCAGGTAGCCCCCCCCCCAAGCTCTCCGGCCTGGCGGATGATGATGACGAAGAGGAAAAGGAGGTCCGCCCGAAACCCCGCGCCCCGGGCAACCGCACCACCGCCCCGCACCCCGTGCCGATCTTCGACGACATCCCCAACGAGGCCACGGTGGTGGCCGCCATGCCTTACTTCGCGGAGGCTGGCGCCATCAGCGCCGCCGTCACCAGCCACGCCAAGGGCGCAATGGATGTCGGCGGCGGCGGCCCCCGCCAACAGAAGCCCCGCCCCATGGACCTCCCCGAGCCCTCGATCACCGTGGACGCGGCCCTTTTGGCCGAGATGACCAGCGCCCTCTTCGACGACGAGAACGCGCCCCCCACCATCTCACGGCCCATCCAGCAGCAGCCCCATCCAGCGGCCGGCCCGGCTCGCCCGGTCCTTCCCTCCGGCCCGGCCTGGCAGCGGCCCGCACCCTGGCCCAGCTACGGCGAGGCCTTCGCCCCCGAGTCGACCCGCATCCTCGACTCGGCGCAGAACCTCATCCCCGGGCCGCTCTCCGGCAAGCACGCCGTCGTGCGCACCAGCCGACCCCTGCCCACCCTGGATTCCGGGGAAGGGGGACAGGAGGCGACCCGCATCATCAGCACCCTGAACCTCAGCGAGCGCCACGAGGCCCGGGCCCGCAAGACCGAGGCGCAAGCCCAGATCGGCATCGACGAGCTTACCCTGCCCCCCATCGCCAACAAGGAACCCGGGGGCAGCAAGAATTCCTCCGGCAAGGTTGAGGCCCAAAGTCGCCGCGGCCCGCAAATGAAGAACCCCGTCAAGCAGGTCAAGGCGAAAAGCCGCATCAAGGCCGCCCCCCTCGATCCGCAGCGCCTCCTGGTCCAGCAAGAAGCCGCCGAGCGCCGCGCCTCCGAGAGCCTGGTCGGCATCGGCGTCAATTTTCACGGACTGGGAGATTCTGCTCCCGACGGCGCCCAGGAACACACGATGATCGGCCGCTTCCTGGGGCTGGTCGGGATCTCCGCCGCCGGACCTGGTGGCCCGGCGCAGGTGGGCGTGGGCAAGGACCCGGCACAGGAGACCTGGGAGGCCGCGCAGGAGGCCGCCATCCTCGACGGCCTGAACCCACAGTACCTGCGCGACGCCATCGCCGCGGGCGACCTGCGCTTGCTGCATCACGGGCGGGACCACTTGGTCGAGAGCGACAGCCGCGCCATCCTGGTGCTGGAGGGGCAGTTGGCCCTGGGCAGCTTCAAAAAGGACGTGCTGGAACGCGAACGTAAGGCGCTGCGGGCCTTCCACCCCGGCGACAAGAAAGGCGAGAAGCGGGAACACAACCGGCGCCTGGAGGTCGGCCCGGTGATCCGCCTGGCCTCGTCGAACCTGGGAGTCTTCCTGGAAGGCGACCTGGTGAACCTCGACCCGCAGCAGCTCACCCAGACCGGCGCCCCGGGCCCCCAGGGGGAAAGCCTGGGGATCTACGCCGTGACCCCGGTGAAGCTGCTGTCGATCTCCGGGGCGCGCCTGGAGGCCTGGCGCCGCACCTACCAGTTCTTCGGCGACCGCCTCCGCCGGGCCACCGATGCCGCCCGGGGAAGGCTGGCGGCAAACTCCGGCGCCCGCAGCCTGGTGGCCGACTTCTACGTCAGGAACGGCATGTCCGTCGCCCTGACCCTGCGGGTGCGCGAGGTCGACAAGTGCATCGAATGCTACGCCTGCGAGCAGGCCTGCGAGGAACGCTACGGCGTCAAGCGTCTGTCCCTGAAGGGCAAGGTCCTGGGGGGCCTGGACTTCGTCGATTGTTGCAGAAGCTGCGCCGACCAGCGCTGCATCGACCCCTGCGCCTACGACGCCATCAAGTTCGACGACCAGAAAAAGGAAATCATCATCGTCGAGGAAGCCTGCACCGGCTGCTCGATGTGCTCCCTGGCCTGCCCATACGATGCCATAGAGATGCACGATCTCGATCAGAAGCCCCTGCTTAAACTGCGCCTTTCCAAGGAGGACAAGCTCGGCTTCGGCGACGCCAAACCCCGCAAGGCCCAGCTCCGGCGCATTGCCAGCAAGTGCGACCACTGCATCAGCTACGAGGACCAGGCGTGCATCACCGCCTGCCCGACCAACGCCCTTTTGGAGATCGCCCCCGAGTCCATCTTCACCGAGCGCACCGCCAGCATGGCCGACGCGGCCCTGGGCGGCTTCGACGCCACTAGCATGTTCGACCCGTCGCAGCTCTTCAACCCGCAGAAGTTCTTCTCCGGGCTAAAGGTCGGTGACGACCAGGCGCGATCGGCGGATCGCCCCTTGCGCACCGGCTGGCTGTGGGTCATCGGCCTGTGCGGCTTCATCGCCTGTTTGGGCGAAATCCTCCTGCGGCGCTTCCTGCCCACGGCCTCCCTGCTCTTCTATTATCAAACCCATGGCGGGGGCCTTGATCCCGACGTGGCGCTGCAAAACATCGACTACCGCCCCGGCGATAACTTCGCCGTGTGGATCGGCTGGGTGGGCACGGTGCTGATGTTCTCCTCCACGCTCTACTCCGCCCGCAAATGGCTGCCGCCGCTGCGCCGGCTGGGGTCGCAGCGAAGCTGGTTCGACTACCACGTCTTTTCCGGGGCCGTGGGGCCGCTCTTCGTGCTGCTGCACACCGCGGCGAAGCTGGACAACTGGGTGTCGCTGGCGGTGTGGTCGATGATCGCCACCGCCCTTTCGGGCATCGTGGGGCGCTATCTGTCCACCGAGCTTCCCGACCTGGCGAACCAGGCGGCGCTGCACGTGCTGGAACTGGAACGGCGCATGGCCGAGCTGCGCAACCGGCACGCCGGCATCTCCATCGCGGATCGCTATTTCGAAATGCTGCGCAAGCGCTATGCCCGGGTCAACGCCCCGGGCCGGTCGCGGCTCTCGGCGGTGCTGCTGACCTTTGCGGTCCTTTTGCGGGACGATCTGACGCGACCCTTGCGGGCGCTGCGTCTGCGGCGGCGGCTGACCGGCGTCAAGGACCGCGCCGCGCGGCGCGAGGTCGCGCGGCTGACCACCAAGCTGGCGCTGGTGGAGCGGCGGCGGGTGCTCTTGCCGCACCTGGAACCGATCTTCAAGGAATGGAAGACGGTACACGTCCCCTTCGCGCTGATCATGACCATCCTGGTGGCCATCCATGTCTTCGACCAGCTTCAGCACTGAGCAGGCCCAGCCTGCCATCGCCCGGTCATACGCTCAAAGCCGGCGCACGTGCTCCTTGAGAAAGGGAGCGCATTTGAGCAACTCGCGTTTCCGCTCGATGCGCTGTGCTTCGTTGGCTTGGGCATATCGCTGCCGGTAGGCGGCCAGCAGAGCCGCCGCGGTCCGTGCCGCGCTGGCGCCTTTCGGGGCGGGCGTGGCGCTTGCCGGCAGCGGGACCCGCTGAAGGAGATCCGCAAGCACCGGCAGCCACCCCCGGGGATCGTCGGGGGGCTCCAGGTCGGCGCAGGCATCGAGAAGGTCCATCACCGGCCGACAGGTCATCTCCTTCTCGTCCACGGCACCGGGGTCTGCGAGGTAGGCATCCCGATAGATGGCCAGCGCCTCGCCTACGCGCTCGCACCGCCAGAGCGCCTCGCCAAGATAGCCGAGGACCCTGCCCTGCCCCGCCTTGTCTCCGGCCTGCGCCAGCGTCTGCGCCTGGAGTTGGAGGCTGATCACCGCCGCCTCCGGGACACCGGCGACAAGATGCAGAATCCCCACGGGCCGCCCATCCTGCAGGCGCGCCGCCGCGCCCTCCTCGGCAAAGAGCCGCGTGGCCGCTTGACACAGCGCCGCGGAACGCACCCGGTGCACGCACGCCGCCGACATCCCCGGGAAGCGCCAGTCGACCTCCGCCCCTTCCATGGAGAGGGCCCGCTGCGCCAGCTCGATGGCCCTGATCGGTGCTGTGGCCTGCGCTCCCGACCCCGGCAGGTGCCCCAGCAAGTGATCGATTCCCAGGGCCCACAGGGGCCAGGAACGCGCGCCCGGCCACGTGGGGTATCGTTCGTCGGCCTGCTTCCACGCCAGGCGAAGCGCCGCCGCATCCAGCTGATCACAGGCGCGCTCCGCCGCCTGCCGAAGGGAATGCGGACCATCGAAGAGCCAGGCCTGCCGAGGATCCTGGGAGTCGGGTGGCGAAAGCGGTGCCAGGGGCCGATTGGCGATCGAATCGACGGGAGCGATCGGTTCCCAGGTGCCGGCCAGGGTCAGTTGCTCAGCCATGAATGATCTGGTTATCACCGGATCCAGGAAGCGCCGTCAACCCCGCCACGGTTCATCCTGCGTCGAACAAGATTGCTGCCCACATGGAGGACCAACCGCAGCAGCAGCACTCGCTAGACCATCGCCGAAAAGCGGTAGCGGAGACGCGCCAGGATGCGGCGAGCATGCGCGTTGTGCTCCGCGGAGTCTCAAGGGTGAGGCGAAGGGGGCCGTGACGGTTGCGCTGCGAGCTCAGGCAGGCACGATCGGAG
>JBBRLA010000183.1:0-13189 GCA_038231615.1 Polyangia bacterium
CCCACGCGTGGTGTTCGTGGGGCCCACGCGTGGTGCAGGGGGGGAGATTTCCCCCACAGGGGCGGGTTCGTGGGGGAGATTTCCCCCACAGGGGCGTGTTCGTGGGGCCCACGCGTGGTGTTCGTGGGGCCCAGCGGGGTGTTCGTGGTGTGCGTGGGCCCAGCGGGGTGTTCGTGGGGCCCAGCGTGGTGTTCGTGGGGCCCAGGCGTGGTGTTCGTGGGGCCCAGCGTGGTGTTCGTGGGGCCCAGCGTGGGACTGCGTTGACTGCAAACCCACGCGTTGACTGCGATCACCGCTTGGCGCCGCGGCGAATGTCGAGATGTAACGCCAGGCCCGCTCCCGTTGGAGAAGGGCGAATGAAGGATTCTTCATTCTGTCGGCTGAAGGCGCCCGCGCGGGGGGGGCGCGAGTGCATGCGCCGACCCCTCAGGCCCGCCGCACCAGGGCGATGTCGGCGGGGTCAGGCTGCTCGTAGACCTCCAACAGCGGCTCCGACGAGGGATTGGCCATGGTGCGGGCCACATAACGGGCCGCCGCAGCCGCCATCAGCCACACGTCTTCCACCTTCGCCGGGGTGAAGGGGTGGTTGCACCCGCTCGCCTGTCGGGACTCCGCGGCCTCTCCGGCGAGCCAGGGCTGGAGCTGCTGGCGGAAGGCGGCCTGCGGAAAGCGCCGGCCGCGGGCGCTGAAGCAAAACAGCCGCCGCGCCCCGAACCCCAGCGACACCGACAGGAAGGTCCGCTCCTTGTCGTCCCACGGGAAGGACTCCATCCGGGCGATGACCTCATCGTCCCCCGTGGTGTCCAGCACCACCTGGGCCAGCAGCAGCGCGGCCGGGTCGGAAAGCGCTGACGAAAACCCCACCGGCACCGCACGGGCGGTCGCCGATGGCATCGCCGAGACCAGCCGTTCCCTGAGAACCTCTGCCTTGGGCCGCCCCAGGTCCTGCAAGATCGCGGTATGCCGGACCAGGTTGCCGGGCTGCACCGTGTCCGGGTCCACGATCACGAGCCGCTGCAACCCGGCGCGCACCAGCATCTCGGCCAGCACCGATCCCAGCGAGCCCGCGCCCAGAAGCAATACCTCCTGCTCGCACACCTTTTGCGAATGCCGCCCCCGCGCGCCGATCGACTCCGGGTGCCAGTTGATGCAGGGCACCCAGTGCAGCGGCTTGTCCTTGCCGGGCCGACCGCCCGGAGGAAGCTGGACGACTTCGAAATGCATGCGCACCGGGGGGCCGCCGATGAACGTCGGCACCGGGAACCCGATGAGCAGCAGCGCCGGAAGCAGCCGAGGCAAAAGGCCCGCCAGCGGGTCGTGCCGGATCGACGCGGGCAGCGTTTCTGTCCAGCGCTGGACATCCAGCAGGAGCGGGTCCAGGCGAACCTTGTGCTCTAGACACACCGCCCGCAGCTCGCACCACGAACCGGGCATACGATAGGGCTTCCGCACGGGGGCCACCGGCAACCTCAACCAACCCGCGTGCCGCGAGACGCTCGGCAGGTTGTCGATCCAGTCGCCCCAGACCACCTCGCGGATCGGCCGCCCGCCTCGATCCAGGAGCTGACGCAGGTACTGCTGCCCCGGTGACGAGAGGCTGGCCCACAGGGTACAAAGCCCAGTGGCTGGCGCGCAGTCCCACCCGGCCCGCTCGGCCGCCCCTTCCCGATAGATCACCGCCCATCCAGGATGACGCTGAAACAGGGGCAGCTCGAAGGGGTCCCCCTCCTGCAGCAGCTCGTCTCGCGCCGCCGCCCGCAACCAGCGCAGCGCCCGCTGGCAGTGCCAGCGCAATCGCCCGCTCTCCTCATAGGGCTCGGTGTCATCCGGCCGCGTCCGCACCGCGTGGTAGTTCTGCGTCAGGCACAGGCACCCGAGTCGATAGGGTAGCTCTTGGGGTCCCTCCCGGTTCTCATTCTGGTGCGCGAAGGTCTCCCGCAGTCCTCCCTCTTTGGCGGGCCAGAACGAAATCTCGCCGTAGGGGTAGTTCTGCGAGACCCGGATCACCCAATCGGTCACCGCCGGCACCGCGGCGGGCGCCGGGACCTCCACCCGCAGTCGGCAGCGCAGCAGATGGTGACCGGTATGCGGACACAGATGAAAATCATCCTCCAGCAGCGTCACTCCGGGCAGGTCATCCAGGGAGCGGCAGGCCGCCCGCAGGGCCCTCTTCAGCGCCTCCATCAGCCGAACCTCCCGCCGGCCAGCCCTGGGACCGCTGCCGGGCCCGGTCGGGGAAAGCCCTCGCCCAGAAGGTCCGCCCACAGCCGCGCGCTGGCGTCCGCATCAGCCTCGTCGAAGGCCCGCCGCGCCTGCTCTTCGGCGTTGTGCAGCCGCTGGATGAACGCGGCGAAGTCGCCGGCTTCCACCTGATCTAGCACGTCGTGCCCGCCCCCGTGGTTCCACACCGTCGGCGTTACCCCCTGCTGGGCGTGAGCGCCGAAGCGCTCCCACAGGTCCTCCAGTGTCCTCACCACCCCCTCGGCCAGCGAGGTGATATCGTCGGGACAGGCCAGCCACACTAGGTGCTCCAGCGGATAGCTCTTGGGCCGCCGCGGAAAGGAGTCGCCGATGCGGCGCAGGTGCTTGAGCACCCGCACCACGCCCGTATAATGACCGTTGGTAACCCGGTTCTTCAAGCTGGTGGCCTCGTGCTGCGCCTCCGGGTCCGCGTCGAGCCAGCGGTTGTGCAAGAGGTCGGGCACTTGCAGGCCGCCCCGCGCCGTCCGCTTCATCACCACCAGGTCCACATCCACATCGCACGCCGGATCGACCAGCCCGATCGAGCGCCACTGCCGGTCCCAGTGTCCCGGGGAGTTTTGCCTGACGAAGGGCACGAAGCGCTCGATGGCCGCCTCGGGCGATTCGTTCTCCAGCGTGGTCACCACCACCACATCGACATCCGGCCGCGAAGTGGCGGTCGGGGCCAGCGCCATGCCGCGACGCACGCTCCCCTGCTGAAAGCTCTTCTCGATGATCGGGTTCAGATCGCGATCCGCCTCCAGCCGCTCCTTGAGCGTGCGGTGCGCCTGCGAAAAGCGCCCTTCGTGCTCCGCGGTGGGAGAAATCGCACTTAGGTAGTCCTTGAAATAACCGGGTAGCTTCGCCATGAGGACCTCCTTGTCCGGGTTCACAAGGCAAGACGCCGTCTGAGGCGAAGTGCAGAAATTTTTCTGAAGATTTTTGTAAAGGCGCGAATCTACTCGTCGAAGCCGCGGTTGCCCCGGTAGACTTCTTTCAGGCAGTTGCCGCCGAACTTGGTCCTGATCTTCTTGATCGCGTAGTCATAGCGCTGCCGGGCGCGGCCAGTGGACAGGTCCGGGTGGCTGGCGGCGATCTCGCTGAACTCCATGTCCAGAAAGACGTGGGCGGCGATCAGTGCCCGCTCCTCGTCGTCCAGTCCGCGCCACTGTAGGGTCGCCAGGTCCAGCTCCTTCATCACCCGATCGTCGAACGCGTCCCACGAGGTCGGACAGGAAGCTGCGATGTCGGACAGGTCGTCCCAGGACTGGAAGCGCCCTCCCCGCTTGGCCAGGGTCATGACCCGGCGCTTGGCCGCGATGAAGAGCACCCCGTTCAGGTCGCGATAGCCTTCGGCGCTAGCCACGTGCGCCGTGCAGATGTCGATGAGTGCGCTCATGGTGGCGTCGTGGATCTCGTCGCGGGCCACGCGGCGCATGCGGCGCAGCTGGCGCTCGACATCGCCGACCTTGTCCGGGTACAGCGCCTTCCAGCAGGCGTCGAAGCGCTGCTGCACCGGCGAGGGCCCGTCCTCGTCCTCGCCCGCCCACGCCACCCCGAAGAGGCGCGGGGCCGGCGCGCGGGCCAGGCCGGAGACGCGGCTGAGCAGCGGCCGCAGGAAGCGCCGCGCGTCCTGGCGCAACGCCTTGCGGGGAGAGACCGACTCGGCCATGTCGAAGAGCAGCCAGCGCAGCTCGTCACCATTGGGGGCGGCGGTGGCGTCGGCGAACTCTTGCCCCAGGTCGGCGGGGGCGGCGGAGAGCCCGGGCCGCTGGAGGAAGAAGCCGAAGAGTCCGGGCAGGCTGATCAAGAAAAGAAGCAAGGTCAGCATGCCGGCGCGGTAGGCAGAGGCCGCCGCGAAGCGATAGGTGCCCCGGGCCAGGCGGAAGGCGCCGCGCAGCACCCACAGGCCGCCGATCCCGAGCAATAGATAGAGGAAGGCGAGGGTGATGCCGGTGGACACACCGGGCAGGGAGCCGGCAGCGAGCCGTCCCAGAAGAAGCACCCCGAGGGCGTAGGCGGTGAAGAAGGAGCGCGGCGCCAGCAGGGCGAAGGTGTCCTTGTCGGGCGCGGGAGCGCCCGGTCGATAGGTCCACAGAAGGCGCAGGATGCCGGCCAGGGCGCTGAAGAGGGCGATCGCGTGGGCGGTGGCGAAGGTCTCGGTGGATGCGATGAAGCTGCCGGCATGGAGCAGCGAGATGCTGGCGCCAAAGAGCAGGCCGCCGAGCCAGAGCCCGAGGGCGAGCACGCACAAGGGCAGCAGGAAGAGGCCGACGAAGGCCAGCCACGCCACAACGAGGCTCAGATGGGCGCCGAGAGAAAGCGGCCGTGGCGTCGGGTCCCGGTCCAGGGATGAATCCCCGCTCATCGCTCTATCCTGGACCCGGGCGGCCTTTGTCACAAGGGCGGGGCGGCCGGGCGAGGCTAGCGGTAGGTAGCGGTAGGTAGTGCCGGCGATGACCACGAAGCCGCAGGGGTCGTGGGTGTAGTGGATCACCGCGGCGGGCCCGTTCTTGTCGTGGGCGTTGGTCGTGGAGGCGGGGATGTACTCGCCCTCGACCTGGACGAAGTCGCCGGGGGCGACGGGGACCGGGTCCTGCCTGATGTGACGGTACGGCAGTGGGTGGTGAGCCTGCCGCACAAGTACCGCTTCCTGATCGCCCGGGACGCCCAGATGCTGCACAAGGTGCTGGGCATGCGTTGCACCAGCGGCTTCTATGCCATCCGCGTCGCTGCCTGGCTTAACATGGACAACGACAACGCGGTGGCAAGCCCGGACTCCATGGGCTCGGACATGCGGGTCCTGTCAGGCTGCGGCAAAGATCCCCAGGCGATCCCGGTGAAGAACGACTGCTTCAAGATGACCTCCGTGGTCCTCTGCGGATCGATGGGCAAGCCCTGGAGCTGCACGAAGGACGTCACCGACGCGTAGCACACGGGCAGCCTGGGTGGGGTCGTGTGCTGCAAGGACAACTCGTAGCGGGAAACGCGCGGGCTTTCTGGCGGAGCGCTTCGGACTCGCGCGATCGACGATCGGTCTACGGAGCAGGGAGTACGGTGAACCCCTCGCGCTGTGCCGCCTGTCGCAGCCGATCATCCAGGCAGACGAAGCCCTGTCCTATCGGCGATTCTTCGGCCCACACCAGGGCCGCCGCGAGTTGCAGTCCATCCGCGGCGCGTAGCGGATGGACTGCCAGCGTCCGCAGCGCCCGCTGTCGCAGAGGGTCGGTAGGGGCGACGCAATCCAGATCTTCGACCAGCGCCTCCAGGCGACGCAACGCGCGCTGAAGCGCCACGTCGCTGAGTGCGCCCTCCCGATGACGCCGCTGAAGCGCGGAAGCACACTCCACCGGGCCGGCCCACCACAGGGCCGGTTCAGGATCTTGCGTCAGCAAGGCCACGAGCACCGTCGAGGAATTCTCGGCCAGCAGGAGTGGCACAAGGGCGGAACTGTCCCAGAACATCAGCGCCCTTCGTTCCGCTCTGACAGCAGCGCGTCCAGCACACCCGCCTGTCCTGCCATGGGTTCGGGCATCGAGAGCAAGGAGGGACGGACATGCCCTTTTCCGAGATGCAGAAGACCGGTCCGGGCAAGCCGGTCCCGGCGCGGGCCACGCTGCTCTTCCGGATTCAGGGGAACCAGCTTGGCGATAGGCAATCCACGCTCGGTGATGACAATCTCCTGGCCGCCCTTTACTTGCTCGAGAAAGCGACTCAGTCCTGCCTTCAGATCAGCCACGCCTGCCGTCTTCATATGTACATGATGGTCAGATGAAGATGACCTGTCAAGACATTATCCCTCTGCTGACAGATCTCATCTTCTCATCATCGGTCATCGGCACATAGGGGCAGGACTGTATCAATCCTATCCCCGATGCCGCTGATTTGTTGCCCATCCCGGCGACTCGTGTTACGTCGCGCCATGCCCTCCATCGACCATCGCCCTGGACGAGTCGGTGGCGGCCTGGGCGAAAGAGCTGATCGAGAGGCTGTATGCTGACCTGGTCTTCCGGTCGCTGACCCCGGAGAACCTGAAGAAGCTGGTGACCCTCATGGACATGAGCAAATACGAGCCTGGTGCAGCAGGCACAGAGCCAGGGAATCCAGGGCGGCCGGCCCAGCGGTATCGTCGCGCTCCCGCGAAATCGATGGGACCAGGATTGGGTCGCGCTCCGTCTCTACCGACGACATCCGTGCTCGGGCAAGGGCGGAGAGTCGCGGCGAGCGCAACAGGTACCAGATGACGGCGTGAGTATCTGCGACAAGCGACGCCATCAGATATCCTCACGAGGGAATGTACCCCACATCTCCCGTCGTGCCTGCGCGATGTCCTCCTCAGACACTTCGAACCCTTGCCAGAGCCCTGCCAGGCTTCGAAGTCTTTCAGGGCGACGCTGCCGGAATACAAGGAACTCGATAAAATCAAGCACCTCGCCCAGCTTGTCCTCGGGTAGGTGTTTGACCTTTTCGGTGATCAGTTCCACGGCGCTCATGTCATCTCCTTCTGTGGGCCAACGCTTCCTGGAGCTGGTTACAGTGCTCGTCGGTCAGCTCGTCCTTTTCCAGCGCATACTTCACCATCTCCACGAGGATACGGAGCGGGACCTCGGGGCTCGACCGTGCAATCCGTCCGTCCGTCGCTCGGTAACAGTACTTGACGAATTTCTTCTGATGTAGGCCCTTGTCCCATGAAGCCCATCCGATACGAAGTTCGTCCCCATCATCGCCAAGAGAAGGCCAGAAGGATGGATCGGAGGGTAGCAGCGGTGACTTCCTTGCCGCGCTCGAGGCCGCAATGCCGGGCCATGGCGCCGCGGCTCAGATGGGCCCGCTGCCGGGCGGTGATTGGCAAGGGCCAGGCTACTTCGGGGGCTCTTCGTGGCCCTTGTGGCAGGTTTCGCAGGTGACGTCCTTGTCCGGCGTCTTCCCGGCGATGTGCTTGGTGTAGTACGCGACCGCCTTCCGCAGGCTCTTGGATCCCGTCGCCTTGCTCTCGGGCTTCAGGGTGCTCTTGTTGATCTCGCCGACCAGCGTCATCATCTCGCGGCCGATCTTCTTCTTGCCGGTGTCCTTGGCCATGTCGGGCGGGTCGTGGCAGAAGTCGCACTCGACCCCCAGCGCCCGGGCCTGCTTTTTCATGATGCCCTTCAAGGTCGGCTTGTCGGTGTCCTTAGGCAGGATTTGCAGGTTCTTGAACACCCCCTCGGCATGGGCCAGGCCCAGGCCCGCGCACAGGAGCGCGGTGGCGACCAAGATCCTGGCGGTGCGGGACTTGCGGGGCGTCGTCATGAAGGGGGGACTCCTTGTCCTTTGGTAGACGGGATTCGCAGGACTTTATTTAACCAGTGGAGCGACAGGGAGGCAAGCCAGGGCCTGAGTCCCGCCGCAAACCGAGCTTGACGTCGCAAGCCGCCGGGATAGCATGGAATCGTGTTGCTTCATGCACAGGATCTTGGCCGCGGGTTCTGCCTGTGGGTGTTGCTGGCCGCAGGGTGCGATCGCGAGGTCTACCACGGCCTGCGGGAACGCCAGGCCAACCAGGCCATCGTCCTTTTGCGCGAAGCGGGCCTCTCGGCGGACAAGCGCCCCGAGGGGCACGGCGGCGGACGTTCGGCGACCTATGCGCTGGTGGTGCCGGCGGGCGACGAGCTGGCCGCGCTGCACCTTTTGGGCGAGCAGGGGCTGCCGCGCATCGCCGCCGAGCCGCCGCCCCGGGGCGGGGGGCTGCTTTCGATACCCACCGACGATCGGGCACAGCAGACACTGGCCAAGGAAGAGCACCTGGCAGACACCCTGGAGGGACTGCCCCAGGTGGAGGAGGCGCGGGTGCACCTGGCGCTTTCCGAGGACGACCCGGTGCGCGTCGGTGGGCAGCTTCGTCCGACGGCCTCGGTGCTGCTGCGCCTGCGCGGGGCGCCGGCCTTCCAGACGGCGGAGGTGCAACAGTTGGTGGCGCGAGCGGTGCCGGGGCTGGACCCGCCGGACGTGGCGGTGCTGACGGTGCAGATCGGGCCGCCGGCCCGTCAGGCGCCGCTCTTCGCCAAGGTTGGGCCGCTGCTGGTGGCGCGGGAGTCCCGGCAGGGGGTGGGGGCCCTCTTCGCCGGGTTCTTGCTGCTGGCCGCGGCGCTCTGCGCGGCGCTGGCCTGGCCGTGGCTGCGGCGGCACCCATCATGGAAGGCCACATGAAGCTCCTCTTTTTAGCCTCGATTTTTGCCGGGGTGCTGTCCCTGGCCTGCTGCGATGCCGGCAGCATGCCCGCCGTCCCTTCGCCCGACGCCTCATCGCCCATCGTCCGGCCGGACGCCGCCATGGCGGGCGCCGGCATCACCCTGGCCCCCGGGACCCTGACGTTCTTCTCCCTGCCCATCAACTCCGATCGCCACGCGGTGGGCGGGCTCTACCGCGAGGCCGGCCTCTGCGTCACCCTGGTCTGGGATTATTCCAACAACGGCAAGGACCGGACCCGGCACTGCGACGACTTCTTCCCAGGCTTCCCCTACGTGGTCGTGAAGCCGGCCGCCGCCGGTCATCCATGCAACGGATGGGACTACGGCGGCAACGTCAAGCTGGTCGCCGCCCGCGGCTGCGTGGACTTTCACGACTTCGGCGCACCCTCGACGGACCTGATCGACGTCTCGGTGGACGTGGACGGCGACCTTCTGCGCGGGACCGTGCGGGTGAGCAACCGATGATGGGTCCTTGGCTTCCCCTTGGCCGCGCATGCCCAGGCCGCTGACCCGGCGCACCATCTGGCTGGCGCGGGGCGTGGCGTTGACCGCCGACGCGCTGCAACTCGCCCTCCTGCCCCTCTTCGTCGGCGGGATCTCCGAGGGCGTGGACGCCGGCCTCGATGTGGTGGTCGGCCTGATTCTGGTCTACCTCTGCGGCTGGCACCTGGCCTTCCTGCCAAGCTTTGCCGCCGAGGCGTTGCCCCTGGTGGATCTCTTCCCCTCGTGGACCGCCGCGGCGCTCTTCGTCACCCGCGGCGGCCCGACCGAGCTTCCACCCCCATCCCCCAGGGAGGCGCTGCCCTTGCCGTGCCTGCTCGATCAGGTGGGCGGCACGCCAGTCTTTTCGCGCTCCTTCTGCAGGGCCGCGCCCCAGAGGCGCCGAGAGATGCTTCTTGCGAAGCTATCGGGCTCTGATAACTTCTAATCCAGACTTCCTCTCTGGCCTTGGCCGAGCTGGACCGCGAAGAAGGGGTCGAAGGGGAGGCTTTTATGCGAGATCGATCGCGGCGACCCGGCAGCGCCACCCCACGGCCGCGGTCAGGCGGCGGCAAAGTCGGTATAGGGGCGCATCTCCGGGGGTTGAAAGGCGAGGACGATGTCCTCCTTGGGGACGCTCTCGCGCACGAGATCCGTGGCAATTCCCTCTTCTGTCCAGTCCTCCTCGATCCAGATCTTGTTGGCTTCGAGGCGAACGTACACTGGAATGGCCCGGATGCGCTTGTTCTTGACCCAGCCGAACCGCACCCACATGTACTGGCCTCGCTCATCGTCCGCAACGAGCATGGCTTGTACACCGCCAGTCGGGCTACGGTTGTCGAATTCGATGTAGCGGCAGAGCAATCGTTTGATCAGCTCGCGATATTGAGTCATCTTGTCCATATCACAACTTCCTCGGCTGCGATATCCACGGTAACCATCGATAGCTGGGCCTTGCTGACGATGAGCTTGATGTTCCAGCCCTCTTTGACGAGGGCGCGCTTCACCGCGGCGTGAATCTTGTCGAGTCGGGCCATGATTGCTTTGCTATTTCGTTCAGGTTCTCTTTATCAGAAGTGCAGCCGGAGTGCCATGGTGACGAGCTATATCGGTGCGGAAGCTCATTGGCGCCCTATCCGCGTTGATGACGCAGGCTGGCCGGGCTGGGAGGAATGTGGTTTCGAGGTTCGACAGAAAGTCCCGACAAATGCTGTCCGTGCCGTCCGTGCTGCCCGAACGGCAGGAATACCAGGCACTTACGCAAGGGCGTTGCTGTCCGTTCTGCTGTCCGCCGTGGCACCCGGGGGGAGAATGTGATCAGCGAGGGACTACTTCTTCGCGGTGCCCTGGTTTTCGCTGGTCATCACTCAGCCGACGAGCGGATTGCGCGTCGAGAGTCGCGGAAAGCGGCTGAAGTCACGATCCGCGCTCCACAACTCGCTGACCCGATGGTGCAGACAAAGCGCGGCGATACGGGCATCATGCACTTGGGGCCCCATCACCTTGCCGGCCTGCACGATCAGCGCCAGTTCGGCCCAGTAGCTCGCCGTCTCCGCGAGCAACACAAGCGAGGGAGACTCCATCCACGCGGCAACCTGATCGAGCGCCCGCTCCATGGGCGTGGGCGGCCTGTAGATCTTGGGATGAGTGACAATGGCCAGAAACTCGTGAACGCAGGGCCAGGGGATGGCCCAGGGGGCCTGCCCTTCCGCCAGCGTGGTGACCTTCAGACACGCGGATTCATGAAAGAGGGAGTCCTCCCGGTGTGCGTATACGAGGAGATTGGTGTCTATGGCAATCATCCGCCGTGGCCTTCATAGGCCAACTCGCGGATACGCTCCCAGGTCTCGCCGGCAACCTGAGATTGGAGCCCCTGCCCGCCGAAGCTTGCCTTTCGCAAGCGAAACGTCCGCGGTTGCTGCTTGCTGGCCAAGACCGTGCGCAATCCGGCTTCGATCAGGGCGCGGAGCGTCGTGTGATTCTCATCGGCCACACGGCGTGCTTCGGTAAAGAGAGCATCAGACAGGTCTATGGTGGTCTTCATATGGGTAACCATATCATAAAATATGGGCCTGCTCAACTCAGCGGCTCCGCTTTGTCCATTCCCCGCTCCTCGCGAAAGTACGGGGGTTCGTGCAGCGGATACTTAAGATTGAGACGGCCGTACCCTCGCTTCCTGGCGGGAGAGAGGGAGACGGCCGTCTTCAGGTGCTCATGCATTTGATCCCGGCCCTACTTCGCCGTGGCCAGGCCCACCGGGCAGCTCACGCCGGTACCGCCGAGACCGCAATAGCCGCCCGGGTCCTTCTCCAGGTATTGCTGGTGATAGTCCTCGGCGAAATAAAACTCCGGCGCCGGCAGGATCTCTGTGGTGATCGGCCCGCAGCCAGCCTGGGTCAGCCGAAGCTGGTAGGCCTCCCGGGTCGCCTGTGCCAGGCCGCGCTGCACTTCACCGTAGGAGTAAATGCCTGATCGGTACTGAGTGCCCTGGTCGTTGCCCTGACGCATCCCCTGAGTTGGATCATGGCTCTCCCAGAACACCCGCAGCAAGTCCTCATAGGAGGTCGCTTTCGGGTCATACACCACTCGAACCACCTCGTTGTGTCCGGTCATTCCAGAGCACACCTCCTTGTAGGTGGGGTTCCGCGTAAACCCCCCGGCATACCCGGCCGCCGTGCTGACAACGCCGCCGTGCTGCCAGAACTTGCGCTCGGCGCCCCAGAAACAACCCATCCCGAACATCGCCACCTCCATCCCCGGGAACGGCCCCTCCATCGAGGCGCCCGTGACGGCATGCTTCCCAGCCACGGGCATGCGCTCGTCCCTTCCGGGGAGTGCTTCTTCCTGCGTCAGTATCTTCGGTTTTCTTGCGGAGAAAAAAGACATGGGGCACCTCTCTTGTCCGTCCGGCCTGTCGCGGGGAAGTCTAGCACTCCCCCGCCCAGGCGGCCCGCGGGTCCATTACCCCCCCGCCGGACGCTCCACGTGCCCGCCGAACTTCTCGCGCATGGCGGAGAGCACCTTCTCCGCGAACGTATGGTCCTGCCGCGACCGGAAACGCGCATACAGCGACGCCGAAAGCACGTCCGCCGGCACCGCCTCCTCGATCGCCGCCATGATGGTCCAGCGCCCTTCCCCGGAATCCTGCACGAACCCGGTGTAATTCGACAACGCGGGGCTCTCCACCAGGGCCATCGCCAGAAGATCCAGCATCCACGAGCTGACCACGCTGCCCCGGCGCCACACTTCGGCGATCTCCGGCAGGTTCAGATCATATCGATATTCCGCCGACAGGCTCTTTGAATCGGCGTTGCGGAAGATATCGAACCCCTCTGCGTAGGCCTGCATCACCCCGTACTCGATGCCGTTGTGCACCATCTTCACGAAGTGCCCCGCTCCCGGCGGGCCGCAGTGGATGTACCCCAGCTCCGCCGTGCCCTTGCCCGGCGGCCGACCCGGGGTCCGGGGAATATCGCCGATCCCCGGGGCCAGCGTAAGGAAGATCGGGTCCAGACGGGCCACCACCTCCTGATTGCCGCCGATCATCATGCAATACCCCCGCTCCAGCCCCCACACCCCGCCACTGGTGCCGACGTCCACGTAGTGGATGTCCCGCGGCGCCAGCATCTGCGCCCGCCGCACGTCGTCCTTGAAGTACGAATTTCCCCCGTCGAGGATGACGTCGCCCCCGCCCATAAGGCCCGAGAGCTCCTTGACCGTCTCCTCCGTCGGCCCCCCCGCAGGCACCATGATCCACGCCGCCCGCGGCGCACTCAACTTCTGCACGAAGTCCGCCAGCGAGGTCGCCCCCACCGCGCCCTCATCGACCAGCTGCTTCACCGCCTCGGGACTGCGATCGTACACCACGCACGAATGCCCGCCCTTCATCAGTCGCCGTACCATGTTGGCGCCCATGCGCCCCAATCCGATCATGCCAAGCTGCATCTGCATTCTTCCTTTCGTGCTCCCCGAAGAAGGGGCCGTGTCCCTTATGCCTTGACCGTCTTCGCGATCTGTTCCCTGGCCATCGCCACTACCCGCTCCCAACTGAAGCCGAACTTTTTCTGCAGCTCCACAAGCGGCGCCGACGCCCCGAAGGTCCGCATCCCGATGCGCGCCCCAGTACGCCCGACGTACCGCTCCCACCCGAACATGGACGCCTGCTCGATCGCCACCCGCGCCGACACATCCTGCGGCAGCACGCGGTCCCGGTACTCCTGGGACTGCTCCTCGAAGAGTTC
>JBBRLA010000184.1:0-13163 GCA_038231615.1 Polyangia bacterium
CATCGCCGCCCTGCACACCTATCAAGAAAAGCGCTGGAGCCACGGCTGACCGCACCCGATCCAATGACTTTCATTGCCGCGGCACGGAAGGTCGTTGGATCATGCAATGGGGGTCATGGTTCGCAGAGCGAGCGCGTCCTGGTTTTCGCGGACCGACTCCGACGGGCCACAGCGAAAACGAGACCATGGCGCGGTTATGTTATAGTCCTGTGCCACTGGGAGGAAACCCTGGTGCCTCGGATCTTCGTCTCCCAGCAGCGCATGCAGCAGTGGACCGAGGACGGAAAAGTGTCCGTTGAGAACAACGTCATGACGTTGCCGACCCTCGGGAAGTCGTTCCGCCTGACCGAGGCGCTCCACATCACCAAAGTGGTCTCCGAAGGCGGCGACGTCCACAGCCTGATCGGGCGGGTCAAGACCAGCGACCAGGTCCGCGCCCTGGGCGCCGAGGCCTACCACGATTCCCTGATCATCGAAGACACGGCCTACGAGTGTGAAGCCGGCTTCGTCGGCGAGGTCATCGGCGCCTCCCAGCAAGCCTCCGGCCTGCACAAGTTGGAGGACTGACCAAAGGCCCTTGCGCCAGCACGAATGAGGTAACCTGAGTGCCCCCTCTCTTCCCGCTGACCCTGGCCCTTTATGCCGTGTCCTGCACGCTTTTTTGCGTGGCGGTGACCCAGCCCCATACCTCCACCATCCAGCGCGTCGCCAGGGTGGCCCTGCTTTTGGCCTTTTTGTCCCAGGCGCTGGACATCGGCTGGCTCTGCCTGCACGGGCAGTCCCCGGCGGCCTCGACCCGGGAGGCGACGTATTTCGCGTCGTGGCTGATCGTGGCGGTCTACCTGCTGGTCGCCCTGCGCTACCCCATCGCCATGATCGCCACCCTGGTGCTGCCGATCTCCCTGGTGCTGAGCGTGGTGTCCCGCCTGGCCCCGGGGCAGGCCCCCCGGGCGGCCTCGGTGCTGGGGTCGCTGCACATCTTTTCGGCCACCCTGGGCCTGGCCCTCTTCGCCGTCGCCACCGGGGCCGGGGTCATCTACCTTATCACCGAGAAGCAGCTCAAGCGGCACCACCTGAAGCAACTCGGCAGGCGCGGCCCGGCGCTTTCGACGCTGGATTCCCTGAACCGGGGGTGCATTCTCCTCGGCTTCCCGGTCTTCACCCTGGCCCTGGTCACCGGCGCCATGTGGATCGCCCGCCTGCCCCACCCGCCAAGGGGCAATGGCGACGCCGACGGCCCGCTGACGGTGCTCATGCACTACCCCCAGTACACCCTCTCGGTGCTCTCCTGGCTTATCTACGGCAGCCTGCTCACGGCGCGGGTCACCGCCGGGATGCGCGGGCGGCGGGCGGCGCAACTGACTCTGGTCGGCTTCGCCTTTTGCCTGGGGGTGCTGGGGGTGTATTTCCTGCGGGGGGCCGTGACCCTGTGAGTCGCCTTCTGGTCATCGGCCTTTCCCACCGGACGGCGCCGATCTCCGTCCGCGAGGGCATGACCGTCGAAGGCGAGGCGTTGCTTTTGCATCTGCGCCAGGTGACCGGGCAGGTGGACGGCCCGAGGCTGGTCCGCGAGGCCATGGTGGTCTCCACCTGCAACCGCTACGAACTCTACGCCGTGCCCGACGATCCTGCCGACGGGGCCGCGGTGGAGGCGCTGGTGCTTTCCCACCGCCCGCAGGCCCGTGGGCACCTGTACCGCTACGAGGGGGAGCAGGCGGTGCGCCACCTGTTCCGCGTCGCCGCCAGCCTGGACTCCTTGGTGCTGGGCGAGCCCCAGATCCTGGGGCAGGTCAAGGACGCCTACCAGGCCGCCCTGTCCGCCGGCACCGCCGGGACGTTGCTTTCGCGCACGGTGGCCAAAAGCTTCGCCGTGGCCAAACGGGTGCGCAGCGAGACCGCCATCGGCAAGAACTCGGCGTCGGTGGCCTCGGTGGCGGTGAGCCTGGCCAGCCACATCTTCGGCTCGCTTTCAGGGCACCCGGTGTTGATCGTCGGCGCCGGCAAGATGGCGGAACTGGCGGCGCGGCACCTGCGCGAGGCACAGGTCGAGGATCTGTGGGTGGTCAACCGCACCCGGGCCCGCGCCGACGCCCTGGCACAGCGCCTGGGCGGCACGGCCTACGATTGGGAACAACTGGAGGCGCTGCTGGCCAAGGCCGCGGTGGTGCTCTGTTCCACCGGGGCCAAGGAGCCGGTGATCCGCCACGACATGGTGGCCCGGGCGATGAAGGTCCGGCGGGGGCGCTGGCTCTTTCTGGTCGACATCGCCATGCCCCGCGACGTGGACCCCCGGGCGGCGGAGCTGGACAACGTCTATCTGTACGACATCGACGCCCTGCAACAGGTGGTCACCGACAACCTGAAGGAGCGGCAAAAGGAGGCCGAGTCCGCCGAGCGCATCATCGGCGAGGAACTCTCGCGCTTCGTCGAGGGGGAGCGTACGCAGGGGGTGGTGCCGACGATCAAGCTCCTGCGCGAGGCGTGTCAGGAGCTGGCCAAAAAAGAGGTCGAACGGGTGCTGCCCCGGCTGCACGGAGCCACCGAGAAGGACCGGCAGCTCATCGAGCAGATGGCCGAGGCCATCGTGAACAAGCTGCTGCACGCCCCGCTGACCGCCCTGAAGCGCGACGCCGCACAGGGAGGCGACCCGCCCCGCGACTTGGCCGACGCGGTGCATCGCCTGTGGTCGCTGAACGAGCCATCCAAGAAGGAAACCCCATGAGCGAGCTGCGCATCGCGACCCGCGGGTCGCCCCTGGCACTGTGGCAGGCCAATCACGTGCGCGATCGGCTGATGCAGGTCGCCCCGGGCCTCTGGGTCGAGCTGCTGGTGCTCAAGACCACCGGCGACCGCATCACCGACCGGCCGCTGTCCGAGGTCGGGGGCAAGGGACTCTTCACCAAGGAGATCGAGGAGGCGCTTCTCGATGGGCGGGCCGGCGTGGCGGTCCATTCGATGAAGGACATGCCGTCGGAATCGCCGCCGGGCCTGTGCATCGGGGCAGTGCCGCACAGGGAGGACCCCCGGGACGCGCTGCTCTTGCGGCCGGAGTTGCGGGGGCATTGGACGCAAGAAAGCGCCGACGGCCCCCTTTCGGCGCTGCCAAAAGGGGCGGTGCTGGGGACCAGCAGCCTGCGGCGCATGTGCCAGCTTCGAAGGTTGCGCCCGGACCTGCACATCGTGCCCCTGCGCGGCAATGTCGATACCCGCCTGCGCAAGCTGGAGGCCGGGGAGATGGACGCGATGGTGCTGGCGGTGGCCGGGCTAGCGCGCCTGGGACACCGCGAGCGGATCGACGCCGCCCTTTCGCTGACCGACTCCTTGCCGGCGGTGGGACAGGGGGCCCTCTCGCTCCAGTGCAGGGAGAACGATGCGGCGACCCGGGCGCTTTTGGCGCAGCTTCACGATGACGCCGCCGGGGTGGCGGTGACCGCGGAACGGGCGTTCCTGCGACGGATGCAAGGGGACTGCAAGACGCCCCTGGCCGGGTACGCGACGCTTTCCGGCGACGAGGTGTTGCTGGACGGGTTGGTCGGCAGGCCCGACGGAGGCGAGATCCTGCGCGAGCAGGTGCGCGGCCCCCGGGCCGACGCCGAGCGCCTGGGGATGGAACTCGCCGACCGCCTGCTAGCGCGGGGAGGACGGGCCCTTTTGCTGGGGTAGCTGAAACGAAGGAGAAAGAACATGCCCAAGAACCCACCCTGGCCGCGCATCACGTCGAGCCTGTGCTATGACGACGCCGCGGCGGCCATCGACTTTCTGTGTCGCGCCTTCGGCTTCGAGGTCCGCCTGAGAGTCGATGGAGCGAATGGTTACATCGAACACTCAGAGCTGATGCTGGGCGATGGCCTCATCATGGTGGGGTCGCCCCGGCCCACCCACCCCAGCCGCCAGAGCCCCCGCTCGCTGGGCGGCGCGAACACCCAGGCCCTGATGGTGCACGTCGAGGACATCGAGACCCACGTTACCCGGGCCCGCGCCGCCGGAGCGAAGATTCTGCAAGAGCCGAAGACCACCGATTACGGCGAGAAGTACTGGGCCGATCGCTCTTATGAGGCCGAGGACCCCGAGGGCCACCGCTGGTGGTTTTCCCAGCGCATGCGCGACCGGAAAAGCTGAACCTGGCGATCGAACAATCAATGCGTCTCTGGTTAGCGTCAGGGCCGCTCGCCGATGACGTTGCCCGCGGGGAGGTAGTTGCACACCCAGAACGTGAAGGTGGCCTGCCCATCCTGGCAGGTGGCCCCGCCGCATCCGACCCGGTCGGGGCCCACCGCTCCAAGCGGGGGTGATGTCAACTTTTGCCCGTTCACCGCGCTGGAACAAGGAGGAGTGGGATTGACGATTCTGCGCGGGTAGCGTCATCTGCAGGAGGTCACTGCCTTGCCCTTGCCGCGACGCCCCTTGAATCGGATGCTCCTCTTCTGCACCCTGCTCCTCGCCGGCTGCCCGCCCGCATCTACACCAGACGACGGGGGTCTGCCGGATGCGACCGCCGCCGATGGGCGTTCGTTCGATGGGGCGTCCCTGCCCGACCTGTGCATGGCCGATCTGGCGGTCCCCGACGCCGCCGTTCCCGACTTGCGCATGGCCGACCTGCGCATGGCCGACCTGCGCATGGCCGACCTGCGCATGGCCGACCTCCACGTGGCCGATCTGCGGCCCGCCGACCTTCGCCTCCCCGACATGCGCAGGGTCGATGCCGGGGTGCATGGCCCGCCGATGCCGGGGAACCCCCTGGCCCACTCCATCACCCTGAGCCATTCCCGCCTGATCCTTCTGGGGCTCGTCCAGACCAACTGGACCTCCGCGGTCAGCCTCGCCGATCCCTCCGTCCCCCCACCGTCCGTAGCCTCTATCGGGGAGTGCCAGCAGATCCTCGCCGGGGGACCCGCTGGGCGCGGCCTGGACGCGGGCAATCTGACAATCACCGGCGGACCCAACTGGCCCCTGGTCCTGGCCTTCGACGCCGGCACGCGGACCTACGCCGCCATCGAGAACCTGGACGATCCCACCGACGGCGCCCTCTTCTCCGCCGAGGGCGCGCTGAACCTCTCCGCCGCCGGCGGGGCCGACATCCGCACACTGTCCGCCGCCGGGGCCCTTTACGGCGTGACCCCCCTGGACATGAAGACCCCGCAGAGCCTCGGCTCCTGGCCCGCCGCCGACCTGCGCCTGACCTGGGTGGCGGCCCCGCGCTCCGACACCAACATGGAGATCTCCCTGCGGGCCCCCGATCGGCAGATCGACTGCCCCATGACCGGCGATCCCGGCACCTACACGGTGAAGAAGGCCGTGCTCGACGCGCTTCCCGGCGGGCCGGTCTATGTCCTCGTCACCCGGGTGCAGCGCGTCGCGGCAACCACCGTGCCCGATCACGGCCCCCTGCTTTTGATCAGCCGCAGCAGTTGGGAGATCGTCACCAGCAAGTAGCAGCGGAAGCTTCGAATACTGCCAGTGCAAGAGCTTCGCTTTTCACCCCTCAGCCAGCTTGACCCACACCCGCTTGCCATCGAAGACCACGCCGTAGCTGCGCACCGGATCGGCCCCCCGCGCCCGCAGCGCCGCCGCGTAGTCCCGCTGCGCAAGTTGCGTCAACGCCCGCTCCATCGCCACCTCGATCGATTCGCCCCGTTCCTGATCGCGGGCCTTCAATTCCAGCACCACCCCCGGCAGCCCCGGCGTGCGCGGGGTGACCATCACGTCGCAGCGCCCGTACCCCGACTCGCGGTTGGACAGCACTTCGTAGCGCTCGCCCAGGCTGATGAGCAGCCCGAGTATGAACCCGTGATAGAATCGCTCCGGCGGGTCCAGCGACGCCGTATCGTAGAACGACGCGCTGCTCAACATCCAGTGACGCAGGAGGCGCTCGCAGGTCTCGGCGTCTCCCGCAAGGAGGGCCCGCACCAGCGTCTCGCGCTTCTGCTCACCGCCGAGGCCGCGGTTGATCCAGGCGGAGAACAAGCTCCGATACACCGTCCTGACTTCCTGATTGGGGATTGCCAGCTCGCAACGCAGCGAGCCCTCCACGTCCTGCCTTTGTCGGACCACTTTCAGATATCCAGTGAAGAGAAGAAAGCTCCACAATAGGTCCGGCCGATCTTCGACCTCGCGCAGGGCCACGTTCTCCGTCACCTCTTGCTCGATTACCTCGCCGCCTATGAGCTGCTCCAGCTCGCCGCTGAAGCCGAGCCCGCGATCAATGAGCAGCTGTCGTACCAGATCATTGGAGCTGGTCTCCACCCAGTAGGGCCGGCACTGACCGTCTCCCCGCTTGATGAAGGAGAGTACCGACCACGGGTTGTAGATGATCTCGTCGCCGAAGAGGTACCCGTTGTACCAGCGCTGTACCTCGGGCAGCAGCTCCTCCTGCCCGGCCTGGGCCAGAAGCCCCGCCACCTCGGGTTCGGTGAAGCCGAAATAAGTATGATACATTGGGCGCAAGATGGAGTAGACTTCCAGGTTGTTCAGTCCCGTGAAGACGCTGTCCCGGGCAACGCGGAGAATACCGGTGAGCACCCCCTTGAACAGGTGGGAGTTGTCCTTCAGTCCGCCGGACAGGAAGTTGCGGAAGAATTCGATCACCTGGTCGTAGTAGCCGCTGGTGTAGCCGGCATGGATGGGCGTGTCATACTCGTCCAGGAGCAGGACGACAGGTTCCTTGTGGTGTCGATGCAAATAGGCCGAGAGGCGGGCCAGCGACGACCAAAGAAGGACATCGCTGGCGCGCTTTTCCAAAATGGCGGAAAAGTCGCCGGCCTCGGTCGGCTCCAGCAAGCCATGCTTCAGCAGGTAGCCGTGCTCTTGGTAGACCGCGCCAATGACGCTCGCCATGGCGGCGCGGCAGCCTTCCCAGGTCAAGGCCTTGACGTCCTTGAAGGTCAGAAGGACGACCGGGTAGCGCTGGAAGTGGCGGCGGTAGGGCTCGCCCGCCGCGGCGATGTCCAGGCCCTCGAAGAGGGGCCAGCGCGGCTCGGCGGATTTTTCCAGAAAATAGCGCAGCATGGACAGATTGAGCGTCTTGCCGAAGCGGCGGGGACGGGGCAGGAGGATCACCGCCGCCGTATCGTCCAGCACCTCGCGGATGAACGAGGACTTGTCGACATAGGTCAGCCCGCCTTCACGCAGCGTGCGGAAGTCGGAGATGCCCAGCGGGATGCGCAACGCCATGCCGCACCATGCCACGGCCCCGATCGGCTGACAACGGCAGCGGCAACTCCGGCAATTCGAACCAGAAGACGCTGCCTCGGCCTTTATCGCTCTCGATGCTTCGGTTTGTGAATTCGTCACATTTCAGGATAATTGCTCCCATGAATCACTTCCGCCCGCCCCGCCTTCTGCCCTCTTCGGCGCTGATCGCCGCCCTGACCTTAGCGGGCTGCGTGGCCAACAACCCCGATTACTGCCTGCCCGGCCAGCCCGGATGCTCCGAGGATGGGGGGGTCGCCGATCTGCGCGGGGAGGTACCGGACCTGTCCGTGGGTGGCGACCCGGACAGCCGGGGGGCCCCTCCCGACCTGAAGCAGCCCCCGCCCGCGGACCTGCGCCCGGCCTGCATGAACCCCGGGGACTGTCCCAGCGACATCTGCCAGCCGGACGGCACCTGCGGGGACGCCGGCCAGATCGTCTATGTCGACAACCAGGAAGGCCACTGCACCGGGGCGCATGCCGGCACCCAGGACGACCCGGTGTGCGGCTCTTCCCAGGGGATAGCGGCGGTGAAGATGACCGGCAAGAAGCTGATCCACATGGCGGGCAGATCGATGGGCTATCACGCCATGGACCTGAGCGACCTGCGGGTCTCGGTCTATGGGCCCGGCGGCTACGCCGTCCCGGCGGCCCGCGTCGAGGGGTCCGGCAGCCTGTCGGCGCTGGCGGTGGGAGGCAGCGCGGAGGTACTGATCGACGGCCTCGAATTCTCCGGCTCGGTGACCAACGTGGTCTCGTGCGTGTCATCGGGCGGCCCCTCGCCGAGCCTGACCCTGCACAACAGCCGCATCCACTTCGGCAACGGCGATGGGATCTACGCCAAGGACTGCAAGCTGACCCTGGATCGCAGCGTCAGCGGGCGCAACGGCGGCGCGGGCCTTACGGCAGAGGGCGCTAGCCAGGTGACGGTCACCAACAGCTTGCTGGTGCAGAACCGCGTCTCCGGCTTGGTCGCTACCTCCGGTTCGCTGCACGCGCTCTTCTCCACTTTTGCCGACAACGGCCTCGCCTTCATCGCCTTCGGCGCCGCGGATTGTGGGGCGGCGGGCGCCGCGGATCGGCTCATCGAGGCCAGCCTCATCGTGAACAACGGGCGCTTCAGCGGCAGCGAGATCAGCTCCGGCTGCACGCTCAAGCACTCTGCCATCGACGAAGTGCTCACCGACAACTCCGGCGGCAACCGTCTCTCGGCCATGCCGGACTTCGTCGCTAAAACCCTTTACGAGCTGAGCCCCACTACGAACTCGAAGGCGTGCTGCATCGACCAACTCGACCGCGCCATGGCGGGCGGCGTGGACATCGACTTCGCGGGGACCAAGCGGCCCCAGGGTCCGAAGTGGGACATCGGGGCGGTGGAAACCAAGTAGATGGACCCGGGGACCCCTAACTATAACTAACCGGGCTTGAAGTCGCGGAACAGGAGGGTCGCGATCTGCCAGGGGCGCAGGGGCAGCCGCGCCACGCCGTTTTCCAGGGAAAGCACCGAGCCGGCGACCTGCGCCTCCAGGGGATCGACTTCCACCGCGAAGGCGGCGGGCAGGGCCGGGCGGATCGAAGCCAGCGCCGCCCGAGACGAGGCATTGACCACCCGCACCACCAGGCCGCGACCGTCCCGCGCCGGGTAGGTCGCCGAAAGCATCACCTGCGCCGGCTCAATCTCCACCAGGGCCCGTTGCATCGGCAGCGCCCGGATCGAGGCATCTCCGACACTTCCGTCTGGACGCCCGGCAATCGCCGGGGCCGCGTAGCGCCGCGACTCGGGGAGAATGCCGGCCTCATCCCAGTCCCCGGCATGCAAGAGGAGGGAATATTCGAAGCGGTGCGGCCCTTGCTCCTGCGCATCCGGCGTGGGCAGCATCGGGCCGACCGCATGGCTGACACAACGCAGGTCGCCTCGCGCCAGCCAACCCACCGACCGCAGCAGCGTCAAGGCCAACACAAAGGTGCCATCCGGCGAACGAACCACCTCATGTTCGGGCAGACCGCGGCTGAAGAGGGCCACCCCATATCCCCCGCCCCGCACATCGGCGAATCCATGGTGCTGCCCGGTGGGGGCAGGCTGCTCGATGCCTTGCCCCAGCACCGCCGGGTCGAGCGGTCGAGGCAGCACGGCCAGACCGTGCTCGACGTCCAAGTGATCCACCCGGAAGGGCACATGACACAAGGCCCGCAGGCGGTGATCGCGGGTCTCGTTGACCAGGGTGGTGACGAAGTCCACCCGGCGCTCCCCGGCGGTGACACTGACCTCGGTGACCACCGGGACCCGGCGCGGGGTGCCGCCGCGGGCCAAGCGGTCCTCCAGAAGGCCCGGGGGCAGCTCGAACTCTTGCTCGATGCGCAGGGACGCCCGCAGGGGGCCGTCCTCGACCACCAAGACGCGGGCATGGCGCGGCTGCTGCGGCGGATCGGCGGTGGGATCGAAGTGGTACAGGTCCCCCCGGTCGCCCTCGTCGATCAGGTCGTTGGCCCGCACGCTCAGGCCCAGGGCCTCGTCGACGATCAACACGGACCCGAAAGGTCCCGGGGTGACCCGCAGCGGCCCGCAGGCAATCCCCGGGACATCCCCATCCCGGCGATGCGCCCGGCACAGGCCCGGCGTTTGCTCTCCCGCCACGATGGAAATCGGCACAAACCCCGCCTCGGGGGCCGGGCCTACCTGCACCAGCGCCCGCCGGGTCGGGTCGCCGCCGTGCAGGACGATGCGGAAGCGCTCGGTGTAGGGCAGCATGGCCATCACCCGGCGCTGGTCCTCGGCCAGGCGGACCGCCGGGGCGGGATGGCTGCCGAGGCCGATGTCCAGCCGCACCCGTCCGGGCCCTTCGGGGTGCGCGGCGATGCCCCCCAGGTACTTGCCAAAAAGCGGCGTGGCCGGGTCCAGCCCGCCCAGGTACATCGTCATCTCCGCCGCGCTGAACTCGCCCTCGAAAAGAGGCTGATCGTGCGCCTCGCCGGGCACCACCGAAAGGAGCTGCACCGGCCGCAATACGCCGTCGGGGCCCACGGCACATACCGGCCCGGGCAGCGCCCTTGGGATGTCCACCTCGCAAAGGAGCGACGCGGCCCGGGGGCCGGGGTGAAAGGCCACCAGAGGGGCACCGGGAATCGGCGGCAGGGACGAAAGGGCCTGGTCGCGCACCAGCTCGCCGAGCTGGATGGCCTGACGGTAGCGCGCGCTCACGTCCTTGTGGGCGGCGTCGGCACCGCAGCCGGCAATGCTGTCGTGGGCATGGTTCAGCAGAAGTTGTCGCCAGGCATGGTCCAGCAGCTCCTGTCGCGGCGGGGTCCCGGCCAGCGCGGCCCAGCACGAGAGCGGCTCGGCGTAGCGTTGCAGCAGGGAGGCGGTTCGCTGGGCTGCCTGTTTTTCGCTCATTCGCGCCGAGGCCACCCCGGCCAGCACCGGGGCAAACGCCGGAGAACGCAGCTCGCCGTGAAGGACGTGCCCCTCCCCGGGCCCGGCAACCTGGCCCGGCAGCAGATGATCGCCATACCCCCCCAGGACGATCTGGGTGCCCGGGTGCCGGGCCTGCAATTCCGCCGCCGCCGCCGGCAGCCACTGGGGCAGCGCCACGTGGTCGTCCCCTACCGGCACCAAGAGGGTATGCCCGAGCCAGTCTCCCAGGCGATCGATCTGACGCTCGATCGCATCGGCGAAGCCGTGGGGATCGGAGGGCAGGCGCCGGCCCGAGCCATAGCCCTCGTGCAGCCAGAGCAGCGTCACCATACTCCCGTCCGGGGAGACCCAGCGGGACACGGGGGTGGGGCGCTCGGGACCGATGCCCCGCCACACCGCGGCAGCGTGGATGCCGAAGAGCCGCAGGATCTGCGGGACCTGCGCCGCGTGACCGAACTGGTCCGGCATATACCCGAAGCGCGTGGCCCCGCCGAGCTGATCGCTGCGGCGGATGCCCCAGATCAGGTTGCGGATGATCGACTCGCCATCCGCCAGCAGGGTGTCGGCCTGGGTGTAGAGCGGACCGATGCGCAACCGCCCAGCGCCCACCAGCGCCCGCAGGCGCGGCTCCGCCTGGGGGCGCAACTCCAGGTAATCGTCGATCAACGCGACGTGCCCATCGAGGGTGAAGACCTGGCGCCCGTCTTGTTCGAGCACATCCATGGCCTGGTCGAGCACGGTGACCAGATGCGCCCGCATCACCTCGAAGGGCTCGTACCATTCCCGGTCCCAATGAGTGTGGCCAACCAGCGTGATCCGTGAAAGTGCCATGACTCTCCCTTTTTCAAAGTGATCACACAAGGAACGCGGGAAAGCCAGAGGGCAGGCAGCGGCGAAGCGTATTTAGATCGGCTGGTCCAACGCAGGGGCCGGTGAAGCGGGCGCGGCAGGAGGTCCCTCCGCGGGCGCATCCCGGAGCATATGGATCAGCCGCTGCGCCGCGCCAAGCTGTTGCAATCCAACGAAGTGCCCCCGCAGGATGCCGCCCCTGTCCAGGACCAAGATGTCGACCCGCTTGTCCGGGAGCACGCTGAAAGCGTGTCGCCATACCTCCTGATTGTCCACCAGAAAGCGCAGCCGGCTGCCCTGCGCGCCGGAGATGACTTTCTTGCGGGCCATCCCCTGGAAGATCCCCGGAACGCCGACGAGGTCGATGACCGAGAGCACCACCACCTTACCCGGCTGCACCTCCGCCCCAAGAGCATCCTGCACCGGCCCCGCTTCCTTGGATGTATAGCGGGACAGGGTCACCACCGCGACCACCTGGCCCCGATCCGATTCCAGATGATAGGGGTGGCCACCGGGGTCCTGACCGGTCAGCACCACCGGATGCCGCTGGCGTTCCTGCGCGGGTGTCGGCGTGGGAAGGCCCAGGAAGAGCAAGAGCAGGACGAGAAGCGGGCTGCGCGATGACATGGGGTACCCCTTTTGTTGAACCGCGGCGATCTGCTTTCAGGCCGCGGCCCCCATCGGGCCCGTATCGGAAAGGGCCGCCCGGCCATCCACATGGTACACTCTGCCCCGCCAGTTCACGTCCCTGAAGAGCAGGTTCATCGCCGCCACCACCGGCGTCAGCAGCAACACGCCCCAGCCAGTCCAGAAAAGCCGCCCCGGCATGCGGCCTCCGCCATAGTGGTGATGCAAAGAAAGCTGGCTCCACCCGATGAAGCCCACCGCCACCGCCGCGGGCACGCCATATAGGGGCTGTCCGTACCCCAGGGCCGCTCCGAAAAGCAGCAGCGATAGATAAAAGTGCACCCCCACCAGCCACTGCCGCCAGGTGAACGAGAACGGCATCCCGTTGCGCGAGAAGCTCATCCAGCGGCGACACACCGGCAGGAACTGCCGCAGTGTCATGGCGCCGGTCTCGATGAAAAGTGGCGAGCGGCTCATGATGTTGCGGAATCCGCTTTCGTATACCCGCTTGCCGATGTACATGTCGTCCACCAACTGCCCCCTGGCGCAGGCCACGCCGCCGATGGCCGAAAGCGCCTCGCGACGAAACACCATGAGCTGTCCCATGATGAAGGGCAATTCCCGATCCGCCCCCGAGGCGAATGCCGCCACCGGCGAGTAGAGCGCGTTGAGCATGAGGGCATAGAGCGCGTCACCGGCCTTCCGCGGCGTGCGGTTGACCAGCACCGGAGCGAAGGAGTCGCCCGCGTCCTTTGTAGTAAGAAGCGACTCGACCACCCCCCGAAGCACGCGCTTGTCGGGGCGGGTGTCGGAGTCCCCAAAGGCAATGAGTTCCCCGGTGGCGCGCTGCTCGCCCAACATCATCGCGTTGAGCTTCCCGGTGTGTCCCGGCGGGGGCGGGCCGGCGACCAGAACCTCAGCCTTTCCCGGTCTGCCCGAGGCGACGTGCTCCGCGACCACCTGAGTGGCCACCGGCAGGCCGGGGTCCGCCTCTTCATCGAAGATGAAGAGCGTCTCCACCTCGCCGGGGTAGCCGGTGTCCAGATCCGCGCGAAAATTCTGCTCGGCGCCGACATCTTTGCCCCGC
>JBBRLA010000185.1:0-13130 GCA_038231615.1 Polyangia bacterium
ACCCATGGCCTCGCGAATGCGAGGACATGGGGGAGAGGTACGCCAAAAGCTGCCCGGCCAGGTGCTTCTGTTCAGCGGAGGTGGCGTTGGCCGCGGTCTTTGCCCTTGAAAAGCAAGCGCCAGCTTTCGTGCTTCAGCTCCCGATGCGTCTCTTTCAACTCATCGAAGATCTGGACGTCGTTGCGGAAGCCGCCGATGGTGCCACGGCCGCGCTCGACATACGAGAGGAGCCAGCGCAGATCCTGGCTCATCCGGTCGCCCGCGCCCAGGGCCTTCCGGTAAAGCTCGACGGCATCGAGAAGCTGCTGCCGCTGCCGGGGCCCGAGCGTCCGGGTGATCCCGGTCAGGTGCTGGTCCACGGCTGCCAGTTGCAGCGCCAGGTGGTGCAGGCCGGGGTCCATCTGGGCAAGCGCCGCCGACAGTTCGTTGGCCAGGGCCCGGGTGCGTGGCACGGCGTTTACCTGTCCCAGCGCCGCAGCCAGCGCCCGCGCCGAGGCCACCGCCCGATCGCCCTGCACCCCGATGCGCGCCAGTTGTCCAACGTCCGAAAGGCCGTCGGCGCTGTCCATGAGGTGCCCGACGGCGCCGCGGAAGTCATCCCAGTCGGGGCCCAGGTCCCGGGACAGGGTGCGCAGGGCGGAAAGGTTCAAATAGATGGTTTGCAGGAAGCGGTCGATGTCCGGCGGGTCCGCGCCCAGCACCTTGTCGCCATCCTTTACCGGGGGCCCGGGCTCGACGCCGCGCGCCGGGGGGCCCACCTCCAGCACGGCCTCGGTCAGCACGTTCGGCGTGGAGGCGAAGTAGGTGGCGTTCTTATACAGGTAGGGCTGCCACGAGCGCAGGACCCGGGCCTCCAACTCGACGGTGGGAGGATCGGCATCGGCACCCTTGGGCCCGGCCGGGTGGATGAAGCCCGTGCCGCGGATGGCGACGATTTCGCCGATCTGCCGCCCGGCCATGCGGACCTCGGCGCCGGTGCGCAGGGGACCGGGGGTGTGGACCATGATATTTAATCGGAACGACTCACCCAGCGTTCGATCCGACGCCAGGAGCGCGAACCCTACGGCGGCGACCAGCGACACCAGGGTGGCGGCGCCGGCCCCGAGCGTCCAGCGTTCGCCGCTGGGGCTGCCGTCAAAAGGGGGACCGAGGCTCATCGGGGTACCTCGATCACTCCTTCCAGAAGAACTTCCACGGGTTGCGCTTCAGGTCGCGGACCAGCTCTTTCAGGTCGTCGTAGATCTGCTCATCGACCAGGAGCGCCCCCGCGGTGCCCTTGCCCTTCTTGATGTCCGAGACCAGGGACGCCGCGTCGGTGGACAGGAGCTGCACTTTGTTGCCCACCACCACCAGCTCGTCCAGTGCCTTGATGAGCTTCTTGCGCTCCTCGGGGCCGACCATCGCGGTCACTTCGCTGACGCCGTCAAGGGCCCGCTTGGTCTTGTTGATGAGCGGGTCGATCTGACCCTTCAGGGAGGCGCTGATGGCCTCGATGTTGGCCAGCGTCCGCCGAAGCTGCTCGGGGTCGCCGACGCCCTTGTCGATCTTGCCGAGGAGGTCCGCCGCCTGCCCGGTCAGCCCGTCGAGGTCCTTGAGGAGCCGCTTGATCTCCTGCTGGTTGTCCACCAGCAAGGCATCCAGCGTCCGCGCCACCCGCGCCCCCGACTTGAGCAGGTCGCGGATCACGTCCTTGTCGTCCCGCAGGAGCGACGTCACCGAGTCCAGGAACTCGTAGAGCCGGGCGATGATCAGGTCGGTGCGCGGGGGATCGACGCCGCGGACGATGCTGCCCTCGGGCAGGGCGGCCTTGTCGAAGGAGCCGGGGGCGATTTCGAGGTATTGGTCGCCGAGCACGCCTTGCGTGTTGACGAAAAACTCGGCGTCCTGGCGGATCGCCTCCTTGGCGCGGTCCTCGACGACGATCACCATCCGTACCTGCACCCGGCGCTGGACCTTCTGGTCATATGCCCCGCCCAGGAACTGCACGTCGTCGACCTTCCCGATCTTGATGCCGGAGATCTTGACGGCGGCGCCGCTGTGAATGTTGCCGGAGAAGTCGTAGTCGATGTAGTAGCGAGAGCCGTGGCGCAGGGTGAAGCCCCCAAGCAGGGCGATGAACCCCGCGAGCAACCCCAGGGACGCGAGGATCAGCGCGCCGACTTTGATCTCCAAGGCCTTCATAGGGCGCTCACTCTAGCACAGGCAATTGGGCGGAAAGGCCAGGTATTTTCTTCGCGGCCTGGCGGTGATCGCGAAGCGCCAAGCGCCGTGGTGAGACGTTCATCGGCGAATCACGATGCGGGTGCCCGACGGCTCCATCGGCGCTCCTTGCCGGGGCGGCGCGATGATGGAATGCCAGCCCTCGGGCAGGCCGGGAGTGGTGAAGGAGAAGAAACGCTCCGCGTCGGCCGGGCTCAGGTTGACGCAGCCGTGGCTGACCGGGTGGCCGAGATGATCATGCCACAGTGCAGCATGGAAGCCGAAGCGGCCGAAGAAGAACTGGGCGAAGGGCACCTCGCGGTAGTTGTAGACCGAGGAGGATCCTGCCAGGTTGGCCAGGGTCTGGGTGCGGTACTTGCGATAAATGTAGAAAGTGCCCGGCGGGGTCGCTCGGGCGGAGGTGGACACCAGGGTGGCGAAGCGGGGCAGCGGTCCATCGTAGGCGGCGGCCACCTGCTGCGAGAGGGAGACGTCGATCCAGCGTTCGGTCGGGGTCAGGTCCGGCGGCAGGGGCGGCGGCAGCAGGCGGCGCAGGTGGTCGGCGTCGATCTCGCCGACATCGCCGTCCCCGGCAAGGAGGCGCACCCCTACCCTGCCCCGGGTCACGCCGGGACCGACGACCAGGACCTGGGTGTAGCGCGGCAGGACCCTCGGTTCGGCGCCCGCCGCCGCAGCTGGACCGACGGCGGCGACCGGCGCGTGAGGCCCGCGATAGTAGAACGGCGCGGTGTCCTTTTCCATCGGCGGGACGATCCAGGCCAGGGCGTAGCGGGCATCGGGTGGCAGGGCCGCGACATCGGTGGCACGCAGGCTGGACGGCGGCGTCAGGGCGAGATCGTGCCACCACATATAGCCGTGCGACGCGGTACGCAAGAGCGTGGAGCGCCCGACAAAAGGAGGCGCGCCCACCACGGTCACCCCATCGCCGCGCCGCAGCCACTTTTTGGGCTGGGGTCGCAGTCCCGCCTCGCGGGAAAGCAGGGGCGCACGGACGCTTTTGACCACCGCATACTGATAACCGGGGGCGGAGGTCCGGGCCCCCTGGCCGACCACCCGCACCTGGTCCCGGCACAGGTAACCGACGGGCGACGTCTTCAACCAGCAGGCGCACCCCGGACCGGGTACGCACGCCTGATCGAGGGCCTGGTAAAGCTGTGCTTCGTCGCCAGCACGCACTTCACCCAGGATGGCGGCGGAGACCGCGGGCTGCTGCCGGACTTTCACCGAGCGCAGGTGCGATCGCGGCGTGACCCAGGTGCTTGGCCGATCGCCCGACACCCCTTCTCCCACAGGGGTCGGTTCCTGGTCGGGGACCTCGGCGGGGACCTCGATGGCGATCGCATCCCGCGGCGGGGGAAGGCGGGGGCCCTGGCTCGAACTGCCGAAGGTGCGCGTCTCCAGGCCGCCTGCGAGGAGGAGACACATGACAAAGAGGAAGCCTCCCGAAATGGCAACCAGCGGCCGGCGCATGCTCGTTCAATGATCATCATACCACGTCGCCAAGCGCGGAGGACGGAGAAGTCGTGCGGTCTGACTCGGGCGGCTTCGAGCGGCGGGCGATCGACTCGGCGGCGCCGGAGTTCAGGGCCACGCGTCGTGCGGTCTGACTCGGTCGACTTGGGCAGCTTCGGACGGCGGGCGCCCTTGTGCCCGTCCAGCCTCCGTGGTCTAGTAGCGCCATGGCCAACGACTCCGCCGCGGCGGTGGACTTCGTCTCGTTCTTGCCCGCGGTGGTTTACTACTACAGCCACGATGGTAGGGACCTCTGGTGTCGGCGCCCCTACGGCTTCTTCTTTTCCTCGGCAGAACTGGCGGAGAAGTTCCTTTTGCGCATGGGATCCGAGTTCGACCTCAGTCTGGTCGGGATCGATCGAGGGGTCCTCATGTCCCCCACGTTCCTTGACGGCCTGCGCCAACTTCAGGTCAACCGCCTGTTCCTGGACCCGGAATACGATGCAGCCACCGGCGACGTCACCGGCAAGATCCTTCGCCTGGAGGAAGAACGCGGAAGCACGCCCAGGGCGTGACCCGGGCGCGTCTGCGATGAGGGTGTGTGGGCCAGCCGGAGGAGCCGCAGTATACATTGCCGCCCTGGGGGTCGTTGCCCAACCCGCCGCGGCCCAGGAACCCACACCCGAGGCCCAAAAAACTCCTTTCCATGCGGTGATCCGCGGCGCCGCCGCCAAAAAAGAAGTCGTCGAGCAGGTGCTGGATGCCGAGGAGGTGAAGAAGATCGCCGGCAATGCCAACGACACCCTCAAGGCCGTCCAGAGCCTCCCCGGCGTGGCCCGCCCGGTCTTCGGCTCCGGCGCCATCGTTGTGTGGGGTTCTGCCCCAAACGACACGCTGATCTACGCTGACGGCGTGCCGATTCCTCTCCTTTACCACTTCGGCGGCCTGCGCTCGACCCTCAATGCCGAGTTTGTCTCCGACATCAGCTTCCGCCCCGGCGCCTACTCCGCCGACTATGGCGGGGGCCTGGGCGGCGTCATCGACGTGACCACGCGCACGCCCCGGGCGGATCGCCTCCACGGCTCGGTCACCCTGGACCTCATCGACGGCTCGTTGACCCTTTCGGGCCCGATCACCTCCAAGCTCCACTTCGCCGCCGGGGCCCGATTGAGCTGGATCTCCACCTTCCTGCCCCTTTTCAGCCTTGCCGGCGCCCGGCTCTCGCCCTTTTACTGGGACTATCAGCTGGACCTTCGGTACCAGCCCGGACCCCGCGATGACCTGGACCTCTTCGTCTTCGGATCCACCGACAACGTGAACGTGAACGCCCCCAACGCCGACCCCACCTCGGCGCTTACTTTGGGATCGCGCAGCTACTTCAGCCGCGCGCGCTTGCGCTACGTTCACCGCTTCGGCAAGGACGGCACCCTTACCGTTGCGCCCTCCTTTGGCGCCGACAGCTTCAGCGTCGATGCCGGCGAGAGCGGCGCGGGCGGCATTCCGCTCCAGCTCTTCGTCAAGCAGATCGGCTACAACCTCCGGGCCGCCTGGTGGCAGCGCTGGCACCCGCTGCTGGAGACTACGTTGGGTCTGGATGCCTCCGGCCTCTATACCACCGCAAACTCGCTTCTGCCCAGGGTGGCGCCGGCGGGCATGGGCCTTTCGGAAGGCTCACCCAATGGGGCGGTAGACGTGGTCCGCGATGCCCGCGGGCCCCTGGGGGACTTCCTTGGCGACAGCCTTTTCTTCAGCGGCGATCCGATCATCGAGCAGAAAAGCGCCGCGGTCCATCAGGTCCAGGCGGCCCCTTACCTGATCGGGCGGCTGCGGATCTTCTCGGGGCGGCTCTGGGTCTCGCCGCAACTCCGCCTCACAGTGGACGCCCTGCCCACGAGCCAGGGCGGCATGCGCGCGGTCTTCGCCGCCGAACCGCGTCTGTCCCTGCTGGGCGAGGTGATCTCGGGCAGGCTCTGGCTCGACGCGGGCATCGGGATCTACCACCAGCCCCCCGAGGCCGCCCAGCTTGCCCCAGGCTACGGCAACCCCGACCTGGGCCTTCAGTTCGCCGCCACCTACGTCGCCGGGGTCACCGCCCAGTTCACCGAGACGCTGCGATTGGAGGTACAGGGGTTTTACAAGGACCTGCGCTCCCTGGTGGTGCCCTCGGCAGCGGCGGTGTATGATAACGGCGGCACCGGCCGGGCCTATGGCGGGGAGCTGCTCCTGCGGCAGAAGCTTTCGCACAACCTCTTTGGCTGGGTGGCCTACACCCTGTCCCACGCCGAGCGATCCAATGCCCCGGGCCAGACTTATCAAGTTTTTCGCTACGACCAGACCCACATCCTGACCGTGCTGGCCAGCTACCACCTGCCCCGCGGGTTCACCATCGGCGCGCGCTTCCGCTACGTCACCGGCAACCCGGTCACGCCCACCCTGGGCGGCATCCGCGATGTCGTCGATCAGGCCTACGCCGCGGTGCTCGGCGCGCCCTATTCAACGCGCCTGCCGGACTTCCATCAGCTCGACGTGCGCATCGACAAGACCTTCACCTTCAACCGCTGGCGACTGGGGCTCTTCCTGGACGTACAGAACGTCTACAACCGGGCCAACGCGGAGAGCCTGGCATATGGTGGACGTCAGCTCAACCAAAGCGCGCCCTTCACGGGTATTCCGTTCTTCCCCGACCTGGGCGTGCGGGCTGATTTCTGATCGCGAAGCGCCGCGGTGTCTGATCGCGAAGCGCGAAGCGCCGCGGTGTCTGCCCGCGAAGCGCGAAGCGCCGCGGTTTCTGCCCGCGAAGCGCGAAGCGCCGCGGTGTCTGCTCGCGAAGCGCCGCGGTGATCGCTCACAACCGCAACCAGGTCCACAGCACCGCCAGCGCCACCAGTACCGCCAGCAGCGTCCCCACCACCGCCCGCACCCGCCGCGCCCGCCGCCGCGGGCTCTGCACCGTCCGCTCCCGGTCCACCGGATGCTCCGCCGAGACGATCGCCATGCGCACCGTCCCCTGCCCTCGCGGCCCCAGCGGCTGCGGCTCCCCCGCACCGGCCTGCGCCCGCTGCAGCATCTCCGGCGTCAGCGTCTTCATGGCCTGCGTGACCGCGGCGTGTACCCCCGGGTCGATGGTGCCCGCCACCGGCCCCAGCACCAGATGCTCGCCCAGGTTGACCGCCTCCCGCGGCGTCTTCGCCGCCTGTCCCAGGTCCACATGCAGGTCGCTCTCCCCGGTCTTTTCGCCATTCTCCGGCTCATCCGGCTTCGGCGGGCATGCCCGATCCACCTGCCGCAGCCACTCGACCAGCGCCCCCGCGTCGGTCCCGCCCAGGGCCGGCAGCCGCTCCAGCAGATCGGTCAGCGCCTCGGCCAGCTCATTGCCGTCGCGGAACCGATGATCGAGCCGCCGATCCAGCGCCCTCATCGTCACCTCGTCCAGCTCTGGGGGCACCGAGGCGCGCAGGCTCGGCGGCGGAATCACCGATGACAGCACCCGCTGCACCACCAGGAACTCGTTCTTCCCCCCGAAGAGCCGCCGCCCCGTCAGTAATTCGTGCAGCACGATGCCCGCCCCGAACACGTCCGTCGCCGGCACCGCCCGCTGGGCCACCTGCTCCGGCGCCATGTAGGCCAGTTTCCCCTTGATGATCCCGGTCCGCGTCTGCGGCCCGAAGCCCCCCACCGCCTTGGCCACCCCGAAGTCGATGACCTTGATCTCCCCCTGGTCGGAGATCATGATGTTTTCCGGCGATACGTCCCGGTGAATGATGGGCAACGACCGTCCCCCATCGCCGTGGGCGTGAGCATGCCCCAGGCCGCGGGCCACCTCGCGGATGATGTAGGCGGCGATCCCCGGTGGCAGCCCGTTGCCCGAGAAGCCGTCGGTCACCTGCCGCATCAGCGACCACAGGTCCCGCCCGCGGATGAATTCGCCGACGATGAACGGCACCGTCACCCCGGTGGCCGCGTCCTTCGCCTCGCACAGCTCGAACACCCGCGCCAGGTTGGGATGCGAGAGCCGCTTCACCAGCTTGGCCTCATTTACGAACATCTCCCGGAAGATCGGAAACTCCTTCTGCTGGAACAGCTCGGGCCGGATGCGCTTCACCACCACCGTGCCGATCGGCCCGCTGGTCGAGATCTGCCCGCCATACACGGCGCGGAACACCTCGGCCATACCCCCCTCGCCGATGCGCTCGACCAGCAGGTAGTCCCCGAGTTGCTGGGTCCCTGACCCTGTCGAAGACGATGACGACATGCGTCTACTAAATTACCCCATGATCCCCCACCTTGGATATCCCGAGATGCTCCTCATTGACGAAAGCCAGGCGGCGCGCTATAGGACCCCGCGTCGATGATGTCTCCCATGCTCGTTTGCCCCGGCCACGTCCAGATGGTCCAGTCCGCCCGCAAGAGGGTGGTGGCCATCGGCAATTTCGATGGCGTTCACCGGGGCCACCAGGCGCTCTTCGCGTTGGTGCGCTCGCTGGCGACCGAGGCCGATGCACAGGCCGTGGTGCTGACCTTCTGGCCCCACCCAGCCAAGGTGCTGGCCCCCAGGGTCGCCCCGCCCCTCATCAGCACCCCTGCCCGCAAGCGCGAACTCATCGCCGCCTGCGGCATCGATCTTCTGGTCGAGGAGCCCTTCAACGCCGCCCTGGCCGCCCGCTCCCCCGCCTCCTTTGTCGACGACGTGCTGATCACCGGCCTGGGCGCCACCCACGTCTGCGTCGGCTACGACTTCACCTTCGGCAAGGCCCGGGCCGGCAACACTGCCCTGCTCGGCGAACTCCTTGCGCGCCACGGGGCCCGCGTCACGGTCCTGCCGCCCTTCAGCGTGCCAGACCCAGACGTGGCCGGGGCACGGATCGTCTGCTCGTCCAGCTTCGTCCGGCAGGAGATCCTCGCCGGCCGCCCCGAGCGCGCCGCCCTGGTCCTTTCCCGCGACCCCGACATCGAAGGCCTGGTGGTCCACGGCGCCGGCCGCGGGGCGAAGATCGGCATCCCTACTGCCAACCTCAGGCCAGACACGGAGCTTTGCCCGGCCACCGGGATCTACGCCGGCTGGGCCGAGCTTCTGTCCGAAGGCGGACGCGAAGTGGTTTCCCGCCACCCTTCCGCCATCAACGTGGGATATAATCCGACGTTCGCGGGAGACTTGGAGGGCCACCCCTTGTCCATTGAAGCCCACCTCATCGAATCAGCCGACTCCCCTTATGTGCCGTCGCTCTACGGTCGCGTCCTGCGGATCTCCCTGCACCGTCGCCTTCGCGATGAGCTGCGCTATGATTCGGTGGCCGAACTGGTGGCCCAGATCAGATTGGATATTGACGCAGCAGCCGCGCTGCTGAGCGCGGGTAGGTGAGGGTGAGGTACTAAAGGATGATGGAGCGTGAGGAGCGGCAATCGACCGGCGTGGATCCGCGGCTGGCGCCAGCCCGACCGCCGGGGCTTTCCACGGGCGTGGAGCAGGGCGAGGCGTTCCAGCCGGGGCAGCCTGGATTCCCTGGGCATCAGCCTGAGCAGCTACCCCGACATCTGGCGGCGACCCTGTTCCATCGCGTCGGCCGGTTCTTGCGCCGCCTGGATCAGTCGATGGGCAGGGCCCTCTTGCGGTCGCTGCTCGGCTATGAGAGCAGCGCCGGGGGGCGGGCACAACAAAGATGGGGAAGCGACGCGGCGCTTCGCGCTTCGCGACCTATTACCGCGGCGCCTCGCGCTTCGCGACCAGACGCCGGCCACGACAGTGGCCCCAAGCAGGAGGGACCGAGCATGGCCAGCGACACGCGATCTACGCCGCCCCGGTCCACCAGCGGCACGGCCCCCCCGCCGACGGAGCGGGAGATCATCTATTATCCCGCCCCCACGGACACCCGCATCTCCTCGTCGAGCGCCGTGCGCGGGCCGGCAGCGGCGGCGGGGTCGGTCGATCGGGCCAACCTCAGCGAGGAGATGGCACGGACCTACCTGGCCGAGGGCCACCGCGACGAGGCGCTGGAGATCTATCGACTGCTTTTGAAAGAGCGCCCGAACGACGCCGACCTCGTGTCCCGCTTCGCCGACCTGCAACAGCACCTGGGCGATGAGAAAGCCCGCGCCAACCGGCCAAAGCTGGCGCCTTCCTCGACGGGCCCGCAGAGCGAGCCCTGGGGCATGCTGGACCTGGAAGAACTGCCCGAGACCTACGGGGTGAACGAGGTCGAGGTCCTGTACAAGGATCCCTGGTGGTCCTTCGTCTATTGGGAAGTCACCGAGCCCGGCATCGAGGCGGCGCGGCAGCAGCTCGGGTCGGCGGGGCAGGCGGCGCGGCTGGTGCTGCGGCTCTTCACCAGCCAGCCCACAAAAGGGACCTCCTCCCGCGAGGTCCGCGACGTGCCTCTCAACGGGAATTTCGGGCGGCGTTACCTGGACATCCCCCGCCCAGGATCGTACCTGCGCGTGGCCATCGGCCTGCTTGGCGCCGAGGGTTACTTCGCGCCCATCGCCCACTCTTCGCTCCTGCGCCTGCCACCGCCCAATCCCAGCCCCACAGAGGCCGTCGAGTGGATGCAAGTACAGCCGCCCAGGGGCCGGGGGGAGCAGCGCGACCGCATCCTCATCCTCACCCACTCGGTGCCACACCACGAGCGCGGCCTTTCCTGGCGTGTCGCAGCGGTCAGCGCCCAAGATCTGGGTTCCGGCCAGGCCCACGACACCAGCCAAGAGCAGGCGAGCAGCCCATGGTGGCCTGACAAGGCAACGCCCTACGATCCCAACGATCCGTCCCGGGGATCGGGGTCGGGAGGGCTGCGCTGATGAGGCCCCTGGCAACACCGGTCCCGACGCCCGCCACGGTGAAGGGCGACTTGGCGATGGTGCTGCACGCGCACCTGCCTTTTGTCCGCCATCCCGAGCACCGCTATCACCTGGAAGAAAACTGGCTCTATGAGGCGACCACCGCGACCTACTTGCCACTTTTGCAGGTGTTCCGCACCCTGGCGGACGAGGGCGTGCCCTTCCGTGTCACCCTGTCCATGTCGCCGCCGCTGTGCTCGATGCTGCGTGACGACCTGCTGAAGCTGCGCTATGCCGCGTACCTGGACCGCCTGCTCAAGCTGGGCGAGGAAGAGCGCGTACGCACCGCCGGGGAGCCGGCGTTTCACCGGCTGGCCGAATTCTATCTGCAGCGCTTCACCCGCCTGAAGGCCCTTTACGACGAGCTTCACGGCGACGTGCTGGCCGGCTACCGGGACCTGCAGGACCGCGGCTACCTAGAGATCATCACCGTCGCCGCCACCCACGGTTACCTGCCGGTGATCCGGGAGGCCTCTGCCCGGCGGGCGCAGATCACCATGGCGGTGCGTCACTACCGCGAATGTTTCGGCCGTTTCCCCCGCGGGATCTGGCTGCCCGAGTGTGGTTACAGCGAGGGTGTCGACCAACTCCTGCTGGAGCTGGACCTGCGCTACTTCTTCATGGACGCCCACGGCCTGACCCATGCCCGGCCGCGCCCGCCGCTGGGTCTGCACGCGCCCATCTTCACCCGCACCGGCGTGGCCGCCTTCGGCAGGGACATCGAATCGTCCAAGCAGGTGTGGTCCGCCAGCGAGGGCTACCCAGGCGATGGAGTGTACCGCGACTTTTACCGGGACATCGGCTTTGACCGGCCGCTCTCCGAGGTCGGCCCCTACGTGCACCCCGACGGCATCCGAGTGCACACCGGGTACAAGTATTTCCGAGTCACCGGGCCCGGCGTGGACCTTTCCGACAAGGCACCCTACGATCCCGATGCCGCCCAGATCAAGCTGCGCGAGCACGCCAAGAACTTCATCTTCAACCGAAGAACCCAGGTCGAGTGGCTGGCCCAGCACATGGACCGGCGGCCGATCATCGTGTCGCCTTACGACGCGGAACTCTTTGGGCACTGGTGGTTCGAGGGGCCCGACTTTCTGGAACACCTGTGCCGAGAGGCGGCCCAGCCGGGGAGCACCATCCAGCTAAACACCGGATCCGCGTACCTGACCGACTACCCGGTGAATGTCGTCAGCGAGCCCTCACCTTCGTCGTGGGGGGACGGCGGATACTCGGCGGTGTGGGTGGACGGCACCAACGATTGGATCTACCGCCACGTCCACCGCGCCGAAACCAGCATGCACGAGTTGGCGATGCGCTTCAGCGAGTCGCCGCCGGACGAACTGACCCGGCGGGCGCTGAACCAGCTCGCCAGGGAACTCCTTCTGGCGCAGTCGTCGGACTGGGCATTCATCATGAAGACCGGCACCGCGGTGAAGTACGCCGTGGACCGGGTGAAGAGCCACCTTTCCCGCTTCCGCCGCCTCAGCCGCGAGATCGAGACCGGGACGCTCGATGGCGACGTCGCCTGGCTGGCCGACCTGGAGGGAAGGGACAATATCTTCCCCAACCTCGACTTCCACATGTACGCGGATACGTAGTCAAGATTCAACCGGCCAAAGTGATCCTCTCCCAGTGAATCTCGGGAGGTTGGCGGTCAAACTCTCCTGATGGACGAATGATCCTTCCGAACCTGCGGGTGATCTTCGGCCTCAGGTTGAGGGACCCGGACGCGATCCTCCCGGATGAACTCCGTGGCGCGGCTCTGGCGTTACGCCGTCGGAGTCTCGCACGAATCACCCCATGGATGAGCCTGTACCATGAGTCTTGTGATACGTCCCGGACTATTCGATAAGCGGCTCTTCCGGCGGCGCGCCCATCATCTCACCGAAGAGCTGTGGATAGTTGTCCAGGTGGCCCGAGCCTGTGCGCTGGACAAAAAACGCTTCTCCGAACTGCACGCGACCGCCGAAGGGTTTGGCGATGTTGAGTCCCATCTGTTCCAGGAAGTGGCGCGCCCCGCCCTGAAGCTGGGCGCGCTGCGCCTCGGTGAGGCGGCGCGGATCGGCGCCGGGCACGAACCAGTTCGCCAGCATCGCGATCTGCGAGCCGTGGCACAGCGTCGCTGCTACCTTTTTGTCGAGTGTTCCCTTTACCTCGACGATGCGGTTGGGTCGATGCTCTAGCGGGCCCATGTACCACACCTCCGCTGGCTGCACCGCCTGAATCCCCGATGCCAAGTGCTCCGGATGCAGCAGCGGAAAGCCGCTGAACACCGCCGCCTCCGAGGCCATGCGGCCCGCCTCGATGTGATCCGGGTGGATCTCGTAGCGCTTCCACGGGTCGAAGGTGACGACGCGATCGGGGCGCAGGCGGCGGAAGTGATAGATCAGCCGTTCGCGCAGCTCCTTCTGATGCTCGCGCAAGAAGCCGTCGGGGAAGCCCAGTAGCACCGGTGGTTCAGCGCCGATGGTTGCCAGCGCCGCGGTCAGCTCGCGGGCGCGCGTGGCGGCGATCTTCTTGGGGGTCAGAGTCACCGCGCATGGCGCCGAGCGAACCATCGGTGGCGCAGACGGCGTTGACGCGATGCCCCGCCGCGGCCCATTTGGCAAGCGTCCCCCCGGCGAAGAACT